>JAFYFY010000154.1 GCA_017543485.1 Lachnospiraceae bacterium
CTTCGCTTCTGCCATATCCCCCTCCTAAAGGCACTGCACAGGCTGCAGCACCCGTTGCCCCCTGTCAGGCGAAATCTTTTTCGCCGAGGATGATCATATCCTCTTTATCATACCGCTTTCCGAACAAAACATCAAAGAAATGTGTCAGATTTTTTCTGTTCACATGACGGATGGCACTCTCCACGATCTGGCGCACTTCCATCACATCCACGGCATGGTCGTTGGTCTGACGGGACGCGATCTTGGTATGCAGGGCCAGCATCCCCATCTCGCTGATGGAATACTCTCTCTCCTCCGCGTAGTGCTTGGCAAAGGCCACCAGGCTCTTGTCGCTTAAGGCGCGCACCTCCATCCGGGCGGTAAACATCCGGCACAGTCCCGGATAATCCCGGATCAGCTTTTCAATGGCGCGGTGCCTGTCGGCCAGGATCACGATCATGCCCAGGTTGTCCCGCTCCAGGTAGTTCTTCAGATCCCGGGCGCTCTTGTCGTTTAGCTCTCCGGCCTTCTCGATGATGAGACCGCCGTTTGCCAGGGACTTCAGTGCTTCCTCGATGCCCTTTGCGTTCAGGTCCTTCCCCCGGATCTGAGCCGCTCTGCCCACAAAATTGCTGTCGGCAGCCCGGGCTTCCTTCATGATCTGTGCTGCCAGGCCCGAGGTGTCGACGCCGTCATCCCCCGCCAGGATCACGTTTCCGGTAAAGGAGGCCATGCTGATATTGTCCAGAAGCTCCGCCAGCTGACGGCGTGCCTCCTTGCTCTGGATGTAGGGACCGAAGCGTTCCCGCTCCTCTCTGGTGAGTTCTCTGGGCTCGCCGCTCCTGCGGGCGCTCTGCGCCTCCTTTTTGGCCGGAGACTCTGCCGCGGCTGCGGCCGCTTCGGTAGATCCCTCCCCGGCATCTTCCGCCGGCTCTTCCGCGTCCACCTCATCGGATTCGGACTCCGGTGCATCACCGGTGCCTTCCGGCTCTTCGGCCTCTTCCGGCATCTCATCGCCGTCATAGCCTTCCGGCTCTTCGGAGGCATCAAAGCCTTCCTCCGCAGCCTCTTCCGCGGACTCTTCCTCGGGGTGTTCTTCGCTTCCGGCCTCCGCGTCTTCCTCGGCTTCCTCCGGCACCTCTTCATAGGCGCCGTTTTCATCCTCGAGATAGTCGCCGATATCGGACACGGTGTAGGTAAATTCCTCCGCTACCGAAGCGGATGCTTCCTCTGCGGATGCTTCTTCTGCGGATGCTTCCTCCGCAGACACTTCCTCCGCGGAGACTTCTTCCGGCATCGCCTTCGGATACACGGTCCAGGCATCCTCCGGCTGTTCCTGCGTCAGGGATTCCCCGGCAGCTTCCTCCGGGTACTCCTCCTGCGCTTCGGTCTCCGGGAGGATATCCTCCTCCGGGTATGCGGCTCCCTCCGCCCCGGTCCCGGCCTCCTGGGTCTCCTCAAATACAGCATCGGAGGCAAAGTCCGGTGCACCCGGTGCTTCCTCGATCTCCTCGCCGCGCTCCATGCGCTCCAGCACCCCGTTCAGGAGATTGGCCTCAAAACGGGTAAACATCTCGCCGGTATCGCGCTTGACGCCCTCGTGGAAGGCATCCTTGCTCCTCTGCTCATCCTCCCGCTTCATGCGGTCCCACTCCGCCATCACGTCCAGAACGCTCATCTGGCCCGTGATCTGACGGGTGATCTTCGGCGTCTCCGGAAGCACCAGTCCCAGCTGGCCGTCCGCCTCCTGGGTCATGACTTCCGCCAGCTCTTCCGGCGGCTGGGATATCATGGCCTCCTGGGCCTCGGGACTTAAGGGCTCCTGGGGCGTCTGGGGCATGGGATACACCACGGTGTGCATCTCCCCGGTCTCTCCGAAAAAGACCTCCGTGCGCACGGGCTCCGGCTCCTGAGGAGCCGCCTCGGGGACGGGGATCTGCAAAGGCTCCGCCCCTTCCTCCTCCAGATCCTCTTCGCTGAAGTCCTCCAGCTCCGGGTCCTCTAAGCTGTCCGTATCCATCATGGAGGAGACCAGAGAGCGCGTCACGGCAGTGCGCGCGGGATCCTCGGAATCCGCGTAATCCTCTCCCAGGACCTCCTGCAGGCCTTCGGCGATGGCCTTTTGCAGGTTGACGGTGCTGTATTCGCTGACATCCGCGGTCCGTACCTGGATGTCGAAATCATCCTCTCCCTCCTTGTGGAACACCCGGGTGTGTCCCAGGGCCAGTGCGGCGGCTTCCTCCGCATCCGACACCTGCAGATCCTCTTCATCCAGACGTGCCTGAACCGCTCCGGGATCCATGACCCGGGTCTGTCCGCCGTCCTCTGCGGGTTCTTCGTATGCGGGCTCTCCGTATTCGGTCCCCTCCGGGTACGCATCCCCGTAGGAGGGTTCCCGGTAGGCTGAGCCGGCCGGATCCTCCGCGCCGTGTCCGTAGACAAACTCGCGGGTGTCGTACAGGGACGGATCGGCAGCCTGGGGTGCGCTCTGCACCGGTGCCTCCTCCGCCGCCCGGTCATACTCTCCCGCGCGGGCCGCATCGGGGTGATCGTACTTATACTGCTGCTCCGGGGTCAGGGGCTCGTGAAGCTGTTTCAGCTCCATGGCCATCCGGACGTATTTTCCCTCTCCGAACCAAAGAATCAGTTCGTCACACTCGCTGACACACTTGGTGGCCAGACCCATGCAGTGATACAGATAAGCCAGCTCATAAGCCCACTTTTCACTGTAGCTCTGGCGCTTTAATTCCTCCAGGACCTCGATCCTCTCTTCTTTGCTCACATCCTGCGCCACATAGATCTTGTACTGCAGGATATATCGCTTGGGATCCTGATAGGCGATGCGGGTGAATTCCTTGTAGAAGGCAAGTGCCTGTACGACATTGCCGGTCTTGATATAGAGTTCGCAGAGACTGTAGATGATGTCTTTGCCGTCGGGGTGTCTTTCGTAAGCAAGGCGCAGGACCTCGATAGCATCCTGGTATCTGCGCACTTTTTTATACAGATCGCTGATGGTGCAGAGGGTATATACCTTCTTGACTCTCGACCAGTCAATGGTATCCGCCTGCTCCGCAGCCAGCTGATACTCCCCGTTTTCGATCAGACTGCGGATCTCCTCATAGCGAATTTTGTATTCGTATCTGTCCACGATCTTTGTTCCTCACACAACCACAATATCTATCCGAACATACGGGTGTATTATACCATAGGTTGTGGTGGAGTGTCTATTCTTACGACCCTTTTTTCCGCGGAAAACCACGCATTTTCAAAGCAGATCGCTGAGACCTGCAAACTGTTCCAGGGTCAGGGCCTCCCCCCGGATGGTCTCCGAAAGCCCCAGCTCCCCAAGGGCCTTCGTTACCTGCTCTCTGGATACCCGGATCTCCGGGGCATTGGAAAGCGCATTGGCCAGGGTCTTTCGACGCTGTCCGAAGGCCGCCCGGATCAGGGCAAACATCCGCTTCTCATCCCGCACCCGGACCGGCGGCGCTTCATGAAGGGTCAGCCGGATCACCGCACTGCCCACATTCGGACGGGGGATAAAGCAGTTGGGCGGGACATTGGCCACGATCTCCGGCTTTGCGTAATACTGCACCGCCAGAGACAGAGCGCCGTAGTCCTTCGTTCCGGGGCCCACCTGCATCCGGTCCGCCACTTCCTTCTGGACCATGACGGTGATGCTCTTTAGGGGCACCCGGCTCTCCAAAAGCCCCATGACGATGGGGGTGGTGATGTAGTAGGGCAGGTTGGCCACCACCTTCAGGGGTCTGTCCCCATGGTCATGTGACAGCTTTGTCAGGTCCACCTTCAGGATATCCTCGTTTAAGACCGTCACATTGTGATACTCTGCCAGGGTCTCCTCCAGGATGGGGATCAGGTTCCGGTCGATCTCCACCGCCACCACTTCCCCGGCATGCTCCGCCAGGTGCTGAGTGAGACTCCCCAGCCCCGGCCCGATCTCCACCACCAGGTCCTCCGGTCCCACCTGGGCCTCCGTGACAATCCGCTCCAGCACATGGGGATCGATCAGAAAGTTCTGTCCGTATTTTTTCTGGATCCGGAAATCATACTTTTTCAGGATCTCGATGGTTTTTTGCGGCATTCCCAGATCTGCCATGTGTTCTCCTCTTCTGATATCTTGTTCATTGGCGGTACCCCCATAAGGCACCCCCATCCCTCGATCTCTTGTCCCATGCGGAAAGCGGCGGCGGGCTACCCGGTACCGTGACCCGTCACTGCTGCCAGCTGAGCCTGTGCAGCTCGCCTTCCTTCTTCAGCCCGGCAAATTCCTGCTGCCGGAGCGCTTCGTACAAGACCACCGCCACCGCGTTCGAAAGGTTCAGGGATCTTGTATCTCCCCGCATGGGGATCCGGATGCAGTGCGCCTCATCCGCCACCAGCAGCTCCTCCGGGATCCCGGCACTCTCCTTTCCGAACATCAGAAAGTCGTCCGGCCCGTACTGCACATCCGCATAGGTGCGTTTCGCCTTCGTGGTCGCCATCCAGACCACCGCGCCGGGGTGCCTCTCCCGGAATTCGTCCCAGTTCATGTATCTGGTGACATCCAGCTCCGGCCAGTAGTCCATGCCCGCGCGCTTTAACTCTTTTTCGTTGATGCGAAACCCCAGCGGCTCGATCAGATGAAGAGAGGTCCCCGTGGCAACACAGGTCCTCCCGATATTTCCCGTATTTGCCGGGATCTCCGGCTGATGCAGAATAATATGCAATGTGCTTTCCTCACTTTTCGGCACCATTATATCAGAAAAGGGGACGGTCCAAAAGAACCGTCCCCAGTCATCCCGTATTTGGTGTTACTTTCTCAGCAGGCCATACGACTGCAGGATACCCTGGAACTCGGGCGAGTTGCCGAAGCCCCTCTCGATCACGTCCATGCGGTCCATGCCGTTTGCCAGACAGGTGAGCCAGAAATTGTATCCGTCCGGATCATCCGCAGGGCTCCGGTTTAGAAGCGACAGATACAGGGTGTTCACGAACTCTTCATTCGATGTTCCCTTGTTCAGGTACTCATCCGAGAAGAAGAAGCCTTCCACCGCCGCGCGCTGCGCCGTGACGGCATGGTTCGCGATCATGGTCGCCCAGAATTCCTTGCCGTCCGCTTCGGCCGGTCTGCCAAGGATCGTGTTGTACAGACGATCCACATAGGCGTACACCTTCTCCATATCCACATACAGGTTTTCGTCGAGAACTTCATTGTCCGCTTCCGACAGTGCGATCTCGCCCCTTGTGATCCCGTAGGAATCACAGATATCCGAAAACTCTCCGGAGTTCACGAAGCCTGCCAGCACCCACTTGCGGCTGTGTCCCTGCTCGAGCATCAATGTCCAGAACGCGTAACCGTCCGGATCCACCGCTCTGGTGCGCCATTCGCCGAAGAAGGTCTTGTACATCCGGTTGATGAACACGTTGTTGTTCACGTTCGCGTTCAGGAACTCGTCGGACTCCAGGATGAAGAACTTTGCGCAGGTTGCTGCATCCGCCTCGCCGTTCAGGATCATCTGTGCCCAGAAGTCGATGCCTTCCTCCTCCGGCGCACGGTTCAGAACAAAGGCATACATGCGGCTCACAAACGCGTACACGCGGCCCGTAGCGGTTTCATCGTAGATGTCGACGTAAGGATACTGATCTTCTTCCGCCGGATCAACCGACGGATCGTCACTCGGGGTATCCCCGGGGTTATCGCTCGGCGTTTCGCCCGAATCGTCACTCGGGGTATCGGAAGGCGTATCACTTGGCGTGGGATCCGGCGTCGGATCGGGTGTCGGATCGGGTGTCGGATCTGCGGGCTTCTGTGCGATGGTCACACGAACACGTGCGGCTGCAAGATCGGTATGGTTGGCATCCGCCACCACGCGGTACCACACATCATAGGTGCCGGCATTTGTTCCGGTCGGGATAGCTGTGCCATAAGCCGCGGTCGCTCCGCTCGCGTTGCCAAGTGCATACTGCAGCGTGCCGCCTGTCGCGGAGCCTGCATTTACAAGCGCCTGTGCGGAGCCATTCTCCACCAGACCGGTCCTGGCCGTCGGCGCTTTCACGGTCACCGCCGCCTTCGCGATCGTAACGGTAAGGCGTGCCGGTGCCAGATCGGTATGGTTGGCGTCTCCCACCACGCGGTACCAAACAGTATAACTGCCTGCATTCGTTCCGGTGGGAACGGAAGTTGTATAATTTCCGGTCGCGCCGTTTGCATTCCCGATCGCATACTGCAGCGTTCCGCCACTCGCGGAGCCCGCATTTGCCAGAGCCTGTGCGGAACCGTTGTAAGCAAGACCGGTCCTTGCTGTCGGCGCATTGACCGTCGACGCTGCCTTGCTGATGGTAAAGTTGGCCGAGGCGCTTCCCGAGTAATGGGTCTTTCCGGTCACGGTCACGGTACCCGTTCCGGCGTTTACATTGTTGGAGTAGGCAGCGGTATAATCAACATTTTCCACCAGCTGCGTTCCGTTTAGCACAACCCTGACAGAAGGTTTTCTCGCGGTGCCGGTATAGGTATCATTCTGGGCCGTGACCGTAGCTCCGCTCAGATCGACAACCAGATTGCTGACCTTCTTTGCCCCGCAGGTGCTGCAGGAATACTCCCCTCTACCGGGAGCTCCGCCGCTTTGGGGCATGGAAACGATCCGGATCAGGTTCCAGGAATGTCCCTGCGGTGCTATGACAGAACCCCAGGTAACGGTTTCTCCGCATTCACAGACCGTATCTCCGGTATACCCTCCGACGGTGCAGGTCGCATCACACATTCCTTCCGTGTCGGAAATGATATATCCGTGATCCAGATCCGGAATATCCACTCTGTCATGACATCTGGTACAGATCTTGTAACTGGAACCGGTATGACCGCCCGCGCCCCCACAGCTTACGAGGTGCTCTTCATAGGTGTGCGCACTGTCCGCAGGGATTGTTTTTCCTCTGACAAGGACCTTATAGCAGGTCGGACATACCTGATCGCCGGTGTAGCCATCACACTTACCGGCACCTCCGCAGATTACCACCTCAGACCTTCTGGCAAGGACATAAGGCTGTCCGGTAGTCCGGCTGCGAAGGACATCTCCGTTCGATGCCAGTCTGTACAGAATGACATTTTCATCAAAACCCGGATCACTGACTGCCAGTGCATCGATCAGGTCATCTACCAGCACGGGATCGCCATGGGCCACCTCGACTTCCTCTCCCTCGGTGATCAGTGCGCCGCAGTCCGCGCAGACAATGTCACCGGTGTACCCGAAATGACCGCAGGTGGCATTGATCACACCCACACGCTCCGTATTCGCGTGGTTGGAGAGACAGCCGGGCGCATAGACCGGTGTGATCTTGATCGGGCCGCCGCCTGCATAATCAAGAGAATGGATGATCGCGGTATTCGCATCGATCACCTCAATGTAATCAACCTGTCCGCTGATAAAATCATGATCGTTCTCGGAATCATAAGATGCGTACACACCACGACCGTCGACGGTGACATAGTTGGTATAAACAACCTTCCAGTGATCAACGTGCTTGTCCACCTTTTTCAGCGCGGTCGCTCTGATTTCCGCGTTACCCGTCACCCAGGTGGCACTTACCAGGCAATCCTGATAGTCCACCGGATGGACGCCGAATCCCCATGTGACCGCATGTCCGTTCTGATCGACCGCATACTGGGCATAGCCGCAAACCAGACACCGTCTGTAAACCGGTACGGTCTGGCCATAAGCGGGCGGATTGTCAAGTCCCTGCCATCCGGAGCTGCCATCAGCCGCCCAGATATGATCGGAGGTGACACAGGTCGGATCCTCCGCGCAGCCGCTTTCGTAACACCATCCGGTGTGCGTGTTCCAATCGGCTCGCCAGACATGCCCATGAAGGTCCGTGCAGGTTGCAGCGTAATCCTGATATCCCTGAGTCCCGGTATACTGCCATCTGTCGACATTGGTTCCCAGCGCCTCGTCATTGAAGTAATCATCATTGCTCGTCAGATCGTTTAAATAATCATAGTGACTGTGCGTGTTATAACTCTGCGCCCAGCCGCAGACCGTGCAGGTTCTTGTACGGACCGTGTGATCCTGAATCCACCTCCAGGCACCATAGGTATGCTTCGCGGACGTTTCTGCAAAGCAGCTCCCGCAGCACTCCACATCATGGCCTGCTGCAGTACGTGTCTGTTCGTCAGGATCAAAATCAAGATAATTGTGAGTGACCGTTAATGTGGCCGGCTCACTCCAGACAACGTTACCTGATCTGTCCGTGATCTTGCAGCGATAATAGGTGGAATTCCCACAACCCTGCGTCCCAACATAACAGGTAAGCTTATTGGTGTTCTGCCCCGTGTAGGAAGAATTGGCAGTATTGATTCTATTAAGCTGCGCGGTGTTTGTGACATATCCGTAATACCACTGATAGGTAAGATCGGTTCCGGATGCGCTCACAAAAAACCGGACCGTATTGTTTCCCGTGTAGTAAGGATCGGTTGCGGCAGCTCCCACCCGACTGACCTTTGCGGTCACATTTTTCGGCTGTGACAGGATCACGATGGGCATGTCCTGATTATAGCCGCACACCGTGCAGATGCCGTTATATCCGAAGGTATGGTTCCCCACATTGGAACGATGGGAGGCATCGTCGCAAAAGCGGCAGGTTCTCCAATGCTGGGTGCTGTTATAGCTGTAGAGATTGGAAGCCGTCGCGTTGTGGCTTGCCGGGTCCGATCCGTGCTGCTGCGAAAGATGCGCATCCCATCCCGCAGATTCCACACAGACCGGGTCCGCACAGTTGCACCCGTAGGCTGCGCTGGTCTCGGCGCAGCAATATACGCATTGACCGCAGGTATCACAAAAATCCACTTCCCCTGCACAGGAGCCGCAGGACTCGCAGATGTGGTCATCATCGATCAGGGTATGACAGAACTGACCGCAGTGGCAACCCATGCTTTCCGCAAGGTCCAGACAGCAGTCGACGCAAAGACCGCAATCATCACAGACGCCGCCTCCGTAACTGAGCATGCAGACGCCGCAGTTGTCGCAAATATGCTCCTCATAGTCGGGATCCTCGCAGCACATGCCGCAATCGGGGCAGGAGTTATCCGCGCAGCAGTCCTCGCAGAGGCCGCAATACTCGCAGGCATCGATCCCCGTATCAAAGCGGAAGCACACTTCCTCGCACTGCGGGCACAGCTCACATTCGTTTTCCATGCAGTGCTCCGCGCCGCTGGGGCAGGGTGTGGTGCCGCACTCACCGCACTCATAGCAGTGGGGCGCACACTCAAAGCAAAGGTGGCAATCCGAACAAAGACCGGTGCCGGAAGGAATGCAATTGCCGCATCTGCCGCACTCCTGGCACATGGAATCCTGATCCTCACAGTAGCATTCCCCGCATTCGATGCAGTGCAAATGTTCATCCTTCAGACAGTCCTCGCAGAGCGTGGGACCGTTCTTGTTACAAAATTCCGTTCCGGAGTCTTCTCCGCAGCAGGTCCCGCACGCATCGCAATGAGATGTGCTGAACTGACAGTCCGCACATGCGTAACACTCATAGCAAAACTCATCTGAGGGCTTTAGTTCTCCGCAGCACCAGCAATAGTCTTTTTCCTCCTCATCCGCTCTGGCAGAAAGCGCCGCCTGGGGCAAAAGCCCGACCAGCAGGCAGACCGCCATCAGCACGGAAAGACTACGCTTCAGGAGCCCGAATACCTTGTTTCCGCTTACCTTCATCCTTTTCCTCCTCCGTTTTCCCATACGATCTGTCAATTGCTCCTTTTTCGCCATTTGAGGAGGATTTTATAATTTTTTAATAGATTCCGCTACATCCGAAAGGATAGGTCGACAGTTCTGTTTCAGATGATCAGCCCCAGATGCCTCACCTTTACGGCAAGCTCCAGGCGGCTTTTATACCCGGTTTTCTGAAGCAGGTTTTTGATATGCATCTTGACCGTCGGTTCCTTGATCCCCAGGTGTTCCGCGATCTCAGCATTGGAGGCGCCGGTGACCAGTTCTCTTAAGATGTCGATCTCCCGGTCCGTAAACTCCGTGCTCAGAGCCTCCCCGACACTGATCTGCTGCCTGGAGCTCGGATACACCGATTCTCCGTTCATGGTCCGGATCATGATGTCCTGGATCGTCTGTTCCTGAATCTCCTTTTGCCAGAAGCTTTCCACCCCGATCTCCCTGGCCTGTTTTTCGAAAGAAAGCTCCGGCATGGAGGTGACAATGATGATCTTCGTATCCGGACTGATCCTTTTGATCTCTCTGGCAGCCTCAAGTCCGTTCATGCTCCCGGGGATGAGCACATCCATCAGAACAAGGTCCACAGGGTTGTCTTCACAATATTCCTTCGCCTGCCAGGCCGTCGGGAAAGACGCGGCAAGCTCAAACTGATCAGATTCTGTTACCACGCTTTCAAAGATCTGTCGGATCATCTTAAAATCTTCCGCGATCACGGTTTTCCAGCCCATGTCTCCTCCTTTCTGTTCTGCGTATTTTTCGGCAGGACCAGGTTCATTTCAAATCTCGGGACGGTGGATATTTCCATTCTTCCGCCAATGAGTTCCACCTGCCTCCTTAAGGTTCCGAGTCCGCCCGTCTCCCGGATCTTCCCGGCAGGAGCCGTACCGTCATTCGTAAAACAGATGCGATATGCTTCCTCCGATTCGCTAGTCTCGATAACCGCGGTATGGCCGTCCGCGTGGCGCAGCACATTGATCATATGCGTGGAAACGGCCAGATCGAGCACGGGCAGAAGCGCTTCTTCCTCGGGAAGGTCTCCGATGATCTGCAGATCGATCCCCAGAGATGCAGCTTCTTTTTTCGTGACATAGTATGGGATCTGCCACTCTTCCGGCGTCTCTTCGATCAGGTGGCTCAAGTTCCGTTTCCAGACGGACAGCATCTCCTTCGGATCGACAGCTTCCGGACTTTGCAGGTATCTTCTGGCGGTCAAAAGACTCCGGCCCAGGTTGTCATGCATGGCTGTCTTGAGCTGCAGCAGCTCTTTGCTCATCGCAACATACTCGATGGTTCCGAGAAGTGATTTTAATCTCGCGTTCATAACGGCCGCGATCTTCTGCTTTTCCTCGAGTTCTCCGGTCCTGGCGTATTCTTCCGTGATGTCTGCGGCTATAACAGCGTAAGCCGTACCTTCCGCAAGGTTCATTTCTTCCCGGCGGAAGGCATATACTTTTCCATCCGGCATCTCATAGATGGGTTCGGAACCGTCCTTGATACATCCCTTTCCCTGCCCGCTCCGAAGCGCTTCCCACATCGCGCACGCGTCGGACAACGGGGTTTCGAAGAGCAGACGGGAAAGACGCTCCATCGTCTCATTTACCAGGAGCGGAAGTCCCTCCGGGAGCGCAAAACAAAGCCCTGTCGGCAGAAAGTCCAGCGCTTCTTTGATCGATGATGCCGAAATATGGGTGCGGTTCCATACGGCCAGACGGTACTGTTCCATGCAGGCAATGCATGTCAGCAGAAGGATCACAAGTACCAGCGTCCAAAGCGGCATCACCACCGGGCAGTGCATCACGCCGTCCATCTGCTGAAACAGGATCTGAACAAAGACGAGCCCGGCTGTGCACATGACAATGCTTCTGGCGTTGGATCGTTTCTCTCCGATCTGAACAGATCTGAGAAGGTTTGCAAAAAACAGCAGTTCTGTCAGCGAAACCCAAAAGGTCAGCATGCCTTGTGCTTCCGGAGATATGGAAAGGAAGGTCATGGCAGTCCCTCCTTTCCGCCCGGGTCTTCTCCCGTAAAGCGTAACGTCAGGCGCCACGCATCGTCCACATACTCCGTCTCCAGTAAGGTTCCTGCCGCGGCCTGTTCGTTTTCCCGCCAGGAAGACTCCACAGGGCACCCGGGCGCCTCCGTCAGGATCCGGAACAAAAACCCGTCCCGGCAATCCATGACCACGAGCAGGGAGGTCAGATCTGCCCTCTCCAGAACCGTTTCCAGCAGATTATACGCAAGCATCAGGGTCTTTGCCGGCAGGCTCCTCTCGCCCAGGAGCTGAAAATCCGTCGCCGCCCCCGTCAGGGCGGCATATTCCAGGGATTCCCGAACGGCGCTCGCCAGCTCTTCCACGGAGATCTCTTTCTTTTCCTCCGAGATCAGGATCAGATTTCCCATGCGCTTGACATAGGCCCCGATCACCATGGCACGGATCAGCTTTTCTTTGCCCTGCGGCTTTAAGATCTCCGGATCCGAAAGGAGCTCTTCGATCACCAGGGCTTTTTCCCGCACCGCACCGGCGATCCTGTCGTAGAGACGGTTCCGGGTCTCATAACGGATCAGTTCGCTGCGGACGCTGCTCTCCTCACGGATCAGTTCGTTTTCCTGTTCCAGGTCCTCCGTCACTTTTCGGATCTCTTTTTCCAGCCTCCGGACCGCGCCCAGGTCTTCCTGCCACACAACCCTTCCGCCGTGAATGCTCTGCTCCCTTTCCCGCAGGGCTTTTGACGAAGCAAAATCTCCCGCCTGCTCTTTTCCGTCAGTGGCAGACGGTTTTGTCTTTGAAGCATAGATGACCGTTCCTTCTTCATCGAGGATTTCGGCGTGAACCGGGCTGTTTCGGAAAAACAGTCCGTACCTGGAATTGCTCGGCAGGATCCCGATCTCGATCATGCTCTCAAAGGGAAAAATGAACAGGAAGCAAAAAACTTCATGGATCATATAGAGCTTAATCCCATGGATTGTGGGAGAATTGCCACCATTTGCGTAATACCAGACGCTTAGACTCAGGAAAAAAAGCATCCCGACCACAGGGATCACCCAGTACTTTCGAACCGCGGCAAGCTGACAGCGCCTTACGATCACAATGAGGGCAGCCAGGACAAAGACCAGAATCCAGGCAATGCAGGCATAAAAGGCAATACCATAGGAATACGCCTTGTGCGTTTCGTCCTCAAAGCGGAAAAAGAGCTGATGCCAGCCATTCGTAAACAGAATGACCGTAAAACCGATCTCGACAAGCCAAAGCCATCCTGCTGCCCGGAGCGCCTTGTCCTTTTCGGTCTTTCCGATACAGAGCGCCGCGAGGAACGCACACAGCGGCACTGCCAGAAAACTGGCATAGTAGGCATACAAGGCATACTCCTGTGCAAAGGCATTGTCCCGAAAGCATCGCCACCTGAGAAGGCGCGACAGGAACAGCACCAGCATAAATGCGGAGACCATCACCAGGTACCGCCTCGCCCGGCGGTTCACGATCCTTTGATGAACCAGAAATCCCCATGCGATCACAACCCCGGCGTACAGAAACGTATGAAGATCATAGAATATATATCGGTCATAGGAATTGCTGCTCGTAAAGAAAACCGCCAGACATATGGCAGCCGCAAACCATCCGATCATCTTCTTTTGGCTACGTGACATCTTCAGCATACAATCCGATCCTTTTTCTTTTTGATCCACCCGTCCGGGTTCGTTTCTGCCCTGAAATGAGAACAGTTATCGTCTCGTCCACGGGCCCCATTTTAGCAAAGAAACGCCCTTCTGCATATGTCCGAAAAGATGTATTGTTGTATTTATACCAAAGTGCCACCGGTCCGATCCCGGTCCGGATGACAAACGACTACCTAAAGTCAACGGCCAAAAAGAACGAATGAATATGAACAAAGGCCCCGGAGAGTTTCTCCGGGGCCTTCTTTTCGTTAGGGATCCTTTAAGCGCTTTTTTCCGCCCGCAGCTTTTCCACAAACCGCTTCATGCGGGACATCGCCTCGCGCAGCTTTTCGATGGAATAGGCGTACGAGATCCGCAGAAATCCTTCACCGCTGTCGCCGAAGGCCGTTCCGGGAACCACGGCCACCTTCTCCTCCTCCAGGAAGCGGGTGGCGAATTCCTCGCTGGTCATCCCGAACTCCTTGATGCAGGGGAACACGTAAAAGGCGCCGTAGGGCTCAAAGCAGTCCAGCCCCATCTCACGGAACGCGTTCAGCAGGAACCGCCGTCTCTGGTTATATTCCTCGCGCATCGCGGCCACATCGTCGTCGCCGTTTTTGAGCGCTTCCACGGCCGCGCACTGGCTGGTGGTGGGCGCGCACATGATGGCGAACTGGTGGATCTTCGTCATCTGGGTCAGGATCTCCTTCGGCCCGCAGGCATAGCCCAGGCGCCAACCCGTCATGGCATAGGCCTTGGAGAATCCGTTGATCAGGATCGTGCGCTCCTGCATGCCGGGGAGCGTCGCGATGGAGACATGCTTTTCCTTATAGGTCAGCTCCGCGTAAATCTCGTCGGACATGACATAGATGTCATGCTTAATGATGACCTCCGCGATCGCCTCCAGGTCCTTTTTCTCCATGATCGCACCCGTCGGGTTATTCGGGAAGGGCAGGATGAGGATCTTGGTCCGGTTCGTGATAGCTTCCTCCAGCTCCGCCGCCGTCAGGCGAAACTCGTTTTCCGCCTTCAGATCGATGATCACCGGCACCGCTCCCGCCAGCACCGCACAGGGCTCGTAGGAGACATAGCTGGGCTGGGGGATCAGAACCTCGTCCCCGGGATCGCACATGGCCCGCAGGCCCACGTCGATGGCCTCGGAGCCGCCCACGGTGATGAGCACCTCCCCCTTGGGATCATAGGTCAGCCCCTGGCTTCGCTTTAAATAATTGCAGATCTCCTGCCGCAGCTCCACCAGACCTGCGTTGGAGGTATAATGCGTCCGCCCCTTTTCCAGGGAATAGATCCCCTCGTCCCGGATGTGCCAGGGCGTATCGAAATCCGGCTCCCCCACTCCCAGGGAGATGGCGTCCTTCATCTCGCTGACGATGTCGAAGAACTTCCGGATGCCGGAGGGTTTGATCTCCACTACCTTTTGTGCTAACGGATTTCTCATGGCGTGAACGTCTCCCTTTCATCCTCGGGCTTTGTGCCGAAAATGGTGCCGTGATCCTTGTATTTTTTCAGGATAAAATGGGTCGCCGTGCTCAGCACCGTATCCAGGGTGGAGAGCTTGTCGGTGACAAAGGTGGACACCTCCCGCAGGGTCTTCCCGTCCAGGATCACCATCAGGTCATATCCGCCGGAGATGAGGTACACGCTCTGCACCTCCGGGTAGTTGTAGATCCGCTCCGCGATATTGTCAAAGCCCTGTCCCCTCTGGGGCGTCACCCGCACCTCGATCAGGGCGGTGACCCGCTCCACGCTGGTCTTTTCCCAGTTGATCATGGTGTGGTATCCGCAGATGATCCCTTCCTCCTCCAGCTTCTGGAGCTCGTTCACCACATCGATCTCCTGGGCGCCCAGAAGGACGGCCAGCTCCTTTAAGTCGATCCGGCTGTTGCGTTCAATGATCTTCAAGAGTTCTTCCCGAATGCCCATACTTCCTCCTTTGGGATCCGCCGCGGCGACGGATCTGCCATATCTGCTCTATCATACCCCGAATGGGCGAAAATATCTATCCCCGATTTGCTTCCGGCCGGTTCAGATACGAAACATGCCCGCCGCTAAGGAGCCGCTTTTCGCTTCCGGAGAGGGTATATCCGATGACTGCTGCCGGGATCCCGGCCCCTGAGAGGGCTTCGCAGATTCGCTCCGCCCCGCCTGAGACCAGCAGGATGGCCTCCCCGCCGGGAGCCTCGTAGAGATCCTCTCCCACCGCCTCAAAGATCTCCACGCTCTCCTGCCTGAGGGGGATCCGGCGCAGATCGATCTGCAGTCCGCACCCGCCGGCGACGGAGAGATCCCAGAAGCCGCGCTTCAGGCTCCGCTCCCCCAGCCTGGCGGCAAAGAGAAGACCCTCCTCCGGAAGCGCCTCCGCGGCCTGACGGATCACCGCTTCCGCGGCCTTCGTCTGCCGTGCGGCTTCCCCCTGGAGCTTTCGCATCCGTTCCGGGAGCCAGTAAGGCAGATGGGTCCCGGCTCCTTTGGCCGGA
Organism: Lachnospiraceae bacterium; assembly: GCA_017543485.1. Classification (GTDB taxonomy): domain Bacteria; phylum Bacillota; class Clostridia; order Lachnospirales; family Lachnospiraceae; genus AC2028. The sequence goes on from JAFYFY010000154.1 coordinate 15,848, forward strand.
AGCTCCCGCAGCGTTTCGATGGAAGCTCCCAGGACCGCATATCCGCACAGGGCGATCCCCAGATCCGGCATCAGTCTGTCCCGAAGTGCCTCCGGGCTCTCGTCTTTTCGTTTGTATACAAGAACGGCATCCCCGAACACTTCAGGAATGCCGCTTTTCGTGCGCTCTGTCATAACCGCCTCATCCCTGCCCCTCTGCCGGAGCATTCACCTCCGGAGGGATATCCTGGGCCGCAGGCTGTTCCGGCGCCGGTGTATAGGCTGCGATCACCGCCTTGACCTCGTCCACGTTTCCGGTGGCGATGGCTCCCATGATGGCGTTATAGGCGTCCGGATTGTCCGTGGCCACTCCCACCACGGCGCTTCTGGGCACCATCTTGTAATTGCTGCTGTTCACCACCTCTCTGGAGACTTCCGTCCCGTTCTCCGTGACAATCTTCCAGAGCTTGGCCTTATATCCGATATGGGCGGAGGATACGGTGATGTATCCGAATCCCAGATTGGCATTGGCCGTGATATTGTCCGTGGTGGGATTGATGGTCTCCAGGACCTCACTCTCATAGCGGACCTTGCGGTTTACGGTATCTCTCGTCTCTTTTCCGTAGACGGTGAAGGTGATCTTCTTATCGCTGGTGGTGCGACCCTCGATGTAGATGGGATAGTCGGAGCTGTTCACAAAGCGGAAATCCTTCCCGGAGCTCTCGGCGATGGCCGCATCCGCGGAGGCCGCCACATAGTTGACGATCATGGAGTGGCTCGACCGGGCGCTGACCTGCAGCTCTGCCAGCAGCACCGCATTATAGAGGGTGGTGGACACCTGACAGATCCCGCCGCCGAAGCTCTCCACCACCTGGCCGTTCATGTAGGACCCCGCCAGATAATATCCGTTGGCCTCGGTAAAGGGAGTGATGGTCTGCAGGGTGGAGAATTCCTCCCCGGGATACAGGGTCGTCCCGTTGATCAGGCTGCAGCCGTTCCGGACATTGGCACTGCGAGAGCTCCCGGAGGTGGAAAAGGAGGTGGTATAGGTCCCCAGCACATCTCCCACGGCGTCCAGCTCTCCGTTGGCCCCCCGGGGCACGGTGTTTTCCACGTCCAGTTTGATCTCACAGGACCGGTAGTCCCACTCGTTTCGCAGATATTCATCCACGATGTCGATGGAGCGCTCCACGTCCAGGGCATAGCCCGCCACACCCTCGTTTACCACGAAGACCCCGTCCTCCAGGGAGAGGGTATAGTCCTGTGCCTTCTGATCGAACCGGGTACACTCCTGTGTCAGGACCCGGTTGATCTCATCGATGTCAAAGTCCAGGTCGATGTCGTAAACCTTATTCTCGTATTCCAAGTCCTTGATGGCCTTGTAGCACTCGATGACATTGGGCCCCGAAGTCAGCACCGCAGCTTCCTTCACCAGCCCCGGATTGGCCCAGCTCAGGCCCAGCTCATCCGCCGTGACGGTGACCTTGTTCCCGCCCCCTGCGATGAGGGTGATCTGGGCGCTGCCCGCTTCCCGCAGGAAAGCCTGGATCTTCGCCGCGGCCTCCGCCTCGCTCAGTCCGGAGAGCTCGATATCCTCCGCAAAGACCCCCTTGGCGATCTGCACGTCCCCCGCTGCCCGCGCTTTCATACCGGTCCCCGGGACCGCGAACAGCGCGGCCCACAGGAAGATTCCTGCCGCCAAAGCCCGCCTTCCGTATTTCTTTCTGGAAAAAATCTTTTTCATCTTTTGCGACTTACGCTCAAATATATGCTAATATGGAAATCACCATAGCGATCACCAGCAGGATCACGATGGCCGCCGCCAGGCGTTTTTTGTTCTTACGGCTGTGAAAATTCATCATAACGGGAACCCTCCTGAAGTTCCGAAGGTTGATTATAGTATGAAATATCCTTTTTTTGCAAGTTTTTTGATCTTTCTTCTGGTGGTCCGGCATGCCATCCGCCGAAACCGCCGTGTCTCCGAGGTTTCGGAGAAGAATTTCTGGGATCGGGAGTCCCAGGCCAACTCCACCCGCAGAAAACCCCTGGACGATCTGGACTATGTCCGTGTTCCGGTAGAGGACCTTCCCATCCGGGTCCTGACGGAGGATGAGACCGTCTCGGACTGCATCCGGGAGCTGCAGGAGCTCTCGCAGCAAAAGATCGTGAACCTCACGGGGTACACCAACACGGACTTAAAACTGAAGTACGGCGCCCCCAATATCACGCTCCTGGCGGAGTACGATGCCAACTACACCCATCTGGTCCAGCTTTTGCAAAAATGGGCGGACCGCCTCTGGGAGCTGGGGGAGCAGAGCGCCGCGGTACGGATCATGGAATATGAAGTCGGGATCCGTGCGGATGTGGGCAGTGCCTACCGGAAGCTGGCTCTGTGGTACCGAAAGAACGGCACCCCGGAGCGTATCGAAGCGGAGCTGATCCCGGTGGCGCAGAACCTCCGGACCGCCAGCAAAGAGAGCATCCTCCGATCCCTGCGGGAGGAAGCCCTCCCGTAACCTCGGCTTTGCTGAAGATCGGCTATGCCGAGGTTCAGCTACGCCGAAAATCGGCTATGCCGATTTTGGGCTACGATAGCGATGCCGTAAAGCGGTCAAATCCCGCCTGTCCTGCCGCGTCTCTCTTGTAGACGCCGGCATCCTCCAGCACCTGCATAAACACCAGTCCGATCTCCTCTTCCAGGATCCTGTCGATATTTTCCCTTGTGATACCTTCGTGCTTCGGCAGAAATTCCCGCACCCAGTCCGCATGTTTTGCCAGGGCTTCATCCGCCTCCAGGTCCGCCCCTTTCAGGATCGCTTCTTTCAGGGCAGCCATCTCATCCTTTAATCTGGCCGGCAGCACCGCCAGTCCCATGACCTCGATGAGGCCGATGTTTTCCTTCTTGATATGATGCAGGTTTGCATGGGGATGGAACACCCCCAGAGGGTGCTCCTCGGTGGTCAGGTTGTTTCGAAGGACCAGATCCAGCTCATAGTCCTCCCCCCGCTTTCTGGCGATGGGGGTGATGGTATTGAGGGGCTCGCCCTCCGTCTCGGCGTAGATTCCGCAGGCCTCGTCACTGTATCCTCTCCAGGCTTCCA
>JAFYFY010000155.1 GCA_017543485.1 Lachnospiraceae bacterium
GGGAGCTCCCGCATCCGCGGATGGGGGGACCCGGGCGAAGACGGATAAGAGTGTATGTTTTGGTCGAAATCCCGAGGGAACAAAGGCCCTTCGGGATTTCGTGTTGAGAAGAGGTTATGCACCGAAATGATCTGGAAGAACTGCAGGAGAGGATCGGCTACCGGTTTCGGGATGTCGGGCTTTTGCAGCGTGCGCTGACACACAGTTCCTTCAACAACGAGCAGAAGATCCGGAAGCTCGGAGATTATGAGCGGACGGAATTCCTGGGAGATGCGGTACTGGAGCTCATCTCGTCGGATTTTCTCTTCCGGGAGGATCCGGACAGACCCGAGGGTGAGCTGACCAAGCTCCGGGCGAGTCTCGTGTGTGAGCCCACGCTGGCTTACTGTGCCCGGGAACTGGAGCTGCAGGAATACATCCGGATGAGCCGGGGCGAGGAGATGACCGGCGGACGTAGGAAGGACAGCATCATCTCCGATGTCCTGGAGGCCGTGATCGGTGCCATTTACCTGGATGCGTCGGCCCAGGGCGGTCAGGCGGCGGGGCTGGAACAGGCAGGCGCCTTTATCCGGGCGTTCATCCTGTCGGATTATGAGCACAAGGTACTGTTTCACGACAGCAAGACCGCACTGCAGGAGTACCTGCAGGCACAGGAGGACCGGAAGGAATTTCATTACGAGATCCTCTCCGAGGAAGGGCCGGAGCATGACAGGCAGTATGTTGCGGGCTTTTTCTTAGGCGGTGAGCAGTTTACCACCGGGACCGGACACAGCAAAAAGATCGCGGAGCAGCGGGCTGCCTATGAGGCGCTTTTGCTCCTTCGCGTAAGGTAAGAAGATCGGGTAGCCTATGTTTCTGAAGAGTATCGAGATCCAGGGATTTAAATCCTTTGCCAATAAGATCGTCTTTGACTTTCACACCGGGATCACCGGCATCGTCGGCCCCAACGGCTCCGGAAAGAGCAATGTGGCCGATGCGGTGCGCTGGGTGCTGGGAGAGCAGAGCGTGAAGCAGCTGCGGGGCGGCACCATGCAGGATGTCATCTTTTCCGGTACGGAGCAGAGAAAGCCCTTAAGCTATGCCTATGTGGCCATCACGCTGGACAATTCCGACCATGCCCTGCAGACCTCCTACGATGAGGTGACGGTGGCCAGACGCCTGTACCGCTCCGGGGAAAGCGAGTATCTGCTCAACGGGACCTCCTGCAGACTGCGGGAGATCAATGAGCTCTTTTATGATACCGGTATCGGCAAGGAAGGGTACTCCATCATCGGACAGGGTCAGATCGATCAGATCCTCAGTGGACGCCCGGATGAGCGAAGAGAGCTCTTCGACGAGGCGGCGGGTATCGTCAAATTCAAAAGAAGAAAAGCAGCCGCACTCAAAAAACTGGAAAACGAAAAGACCAATCTGGTCCGTGTCAATGATATCCTCGCCGAGCTGGAGCGCCAGATCGGCCCCCTGGAGCGCCAGAGCGAAAAGGCCAAGGTCTACTTAAAGCACAAAGAGGACTTAAAGACCCTGGACGTGAATGCGTTCCTGTTAGAGCACAGGCGCCTGAAGGGCAATGTGGAGGAACTGACCGGGAAGCTGGAGAATGCGTCGGGAGAGCTGGAGGAGGCCACCAGGGCCTACAACGGCGCCAAGGAAGAATATGACAGCATCCAGGAGGAGATCCAGGAGCTGGAGCGAAAGATCGATGAAGCCCGGGAGGCCGCGCAGGGAGCGGACCTGACCAGATCCAAGCTGGAGAACCAGATCGAGCTTTTGCAGGAGCAGATCCGTTCCGGCAAAGAGAGCGAGACCCATTTTAACGACCGGAAAGCGGCACTGGAAAAAGAGATCGAGGACCGTAAGAGCCAGCGGGAGGAGATCCTCTCCGACAAGCGCAGCAGTGACGAACAGGCAGCTTCCATCGAGGAGACCGAGAAAAAGCTGAAGGACGAGCTGGAAGCCGTCCAGGAGCGGATCGCAAAGATCTTAGAGTCCATCGAGCAGGACAAGAATCTCATCATCGAAGAACTGAACCGCCGCGCCACCATCAAATCCAGGCTGGGCCGGTTCGCCTCCACCATGGAGCAGATCGAGATCCGCCGGGCGGAGCTCAATTCCAGGCTTCTGCGGGTGCGCTCCGACGAGGAGGCCAGAGAGGATACGATCCGGGGGTACGAGGAGCAGTTTGACGCAGCCACAAAGCGCCTGGGGGAGATGAACGCCCGGGAATCCGAGATGGAGCAGCAGGTGGCCTCCATGCGTGCGCAGCTGACGCAGCAGGATGCGGATCTGCGCCAGATCCAGGAGCAGTACCATAAGGAAAACTCCAGACTTCAGGCCCTGACCGCCATCGCGGAGCAGTATGAGGGCTACGGACAGAGCGTCAAAAAGGTGATGGAGCAGAAGGGCCGTATCAAGGGGATCGTGGGCGTTGTGGCGGATATCCTCCACACCGAGAAAAAGTACGAGACCGCCATCGAAATGGCACTGGGCGGGAATATCCAGAACATCGTCACCAGGGACGAGACTTGTGCAAAAAAGCTCATCGAATTCCTGAAGGAGGGAAAGCACGGCCGTGCCACCTTCCTGCCCCTGGACAGCGTGCGAGCGCCGGAAAAGATCAAGGCCATCGAGGTCCTGGAGGAGGACGGCGTTCTGGGTCTGGCTCACGAGCTGGTGGAGACGGACGAGGAATACCGCATCATCGCGGAGAGCCTTCTGGGCCGCTTTGTGGTGGTGGATCATGTGGACCATGCCACGAAGATCGCCCGAAAATATCATTACACCATCCGGATGGTGACTCTGGACGGGGAGCTTTTGATGCCCGGCGGTTCCATCAGCGGCGGTGCCTTCCGAAACAATGCGAACTTCCTGGGGAAGCGAAACGAGCTGGCGGCCCTGGAAAAGAGCGTCAAAAAGCTCTCCGGGGAGATCGAGGAAAAACAGCAGTCCATCGCAAAGCTGCGGGATGACAGAAATGCGCTCCGCACAAAGCTGGAGAACTTAAAGATCGACATCCAGACTGCCGTCATCGAACAGAACACTGCCAGGCTGAACCTCACCGCAGCCAGAGAGCGGATGGAGGAGGAGACGGAGAATGCGCTGTCCATCCAGCAGGATCAGCAGCAGATCGAAAAGGAGATCCTGGAGGCCACCAGGGAGCGGGATACCGCTCAGGAGAGCCTGAAGGAGAGCGAGGAGCTGGAAAAAGCCGCCCAGGAGCGTGTAAAGAGCCAGAGCGAGATCCTGGAGAAGGAACAGCTCCTGGAGACCGAGGCATTAGGGCGCGTCTCCGAGTGGGAGATCGAGGTGGAAAAGATGCGCCAGGCCCGGAACTTCAAGCAGGCGAATCTGGACCGGATAAACGGAGAACTGGACCGCTCCGAGGAGGAGCTGGCCCGGGTGTTAAATGCCATCGAGGACGGGCACAGAGCCGAGGCAGAAAAGCTCCGGCAGATCGGACAGATCCGGGAGACCATCGAGGCCTCCTACGTGGACCAGGAGCAGAAGCAGGAGCTATTGCGCACCGGACTCACCCGGAAGGAAGAGCTGGCCGCAAAGCAGAAGGGCTTTTTCGAAAACCGGGAAAAGCTGGGAGACCGGATGAATTCCCTGGACAAAGAGGTGTACCGTCTGACTTCCCAGAGAGACCGGGCCCAGGAGAGCATCGAGGCCCAGATCAACTACATGTGGCAGGAATACGAGATCACCCTCTCCGACGCATCCGCCATCCGGGATGAATCCATGACGGACCTGACGGTGATGAAGCGGGATATCGCGGAGCTCAAGGACAAGATCAAGCGTCTGGGCGACGTGAACGTGAATGCCATCGAGGAATACAAAGAGATCTCGGAGCGGTACGAAACCATGAAGACCCAGCACGACGATCTGGTGGAAGCGGCCGAGACGCTGGAAAAGCTCATTGCGGAGCTGGACGAAGCCATGAGAAAGCAGTTCGCGGAGAAATTCCGGCAGATCAACGAGGAGTACGACAAGGTCTTCAAGGAACTCTTCGGCGGCGGAAAAGGCTCCGTGGAACTCATGGATGATGCGGATATCCTGGAGGCAGGGATCCTCATCAGCGCACAGCCCCCCGGGAAGAAGCTCCAGAACATGCTGCAGCTCTCCGGCGGAGAGAAGGCACTGTCCGCCATTGCGCTCCTCTTTGCCATCCAGAATCTGAAGCCCTCTCCCTTCTGTCTTTTGGACGAGATCGAGGCGGCGCTGGATGACAACAACGTGGCGCGGTTTGCAAAGTACCTGCACAAGCTGACAAAGAATACGCAGTTTATCGTCATCACCCACAGACGGGGCACCATGGAGCAGGTGGACCGCCTCTACGGCATCACCATGCAGGAAAAGGGTGTGTCCGCGCTGGTCAGCGTGAACCTGATCGAAAACGAACTGGACAACTAACGAGGACATCAAATGGCTTTCTGGAACAGGAAAAAAGAAGAGACCCCCGGTACGGAGTCCCAAAACCCTTCCGGGGCAGCGCCGGAATCCGCTGCATCCTCCCTTTTTGCCTCGGAGGCAGTGGAGGAGGAGCGGGGCTTTTTTGCCCGCCTGAAGGCAGGTCTCTTTAAGACCCGTAATCAGCTCTCCACCAGCATGGATGCCCTCTTTACCGAGAGCGAGATTGATGAGGATTTCTACGAGGAGCTGGAGGAGATCCTGATCATGGGGGACGTGGGAGTCACCGCCACCGGGAGCATCATCGAGCGCCTTCGCTCGGAAGTGGAGGAGCGGCATTTAAAGCGCAGGGACCAGTGCCGTGCGGCAGTGGAGGAGAGCATCCGTCTGCAGATGCGCTCGGACCCCGCGGCATACGATTTTGAGACAAAGCAGTCCATCGTGCTGGTCATCGGCGTCAACGGTGTGGGAAAGACCACCACCATCGGAAAGCTGGCTTCCAAGTTAAAGAGCCAGGGCAAAAAAGTGCTCATCGCTGCTGCGGATACCTTCCGGGCAGCGGCGGCGGATCAGCTGGAGGAGTGGGCGAGAAGGGCGGATGTGCCCATCGTCACCAGCAGCTCCGGCGCGGATCCCGCTTCCGTGGTATATGATGCCGTCACCGCCGCAAAGGCCAGAGGCGTGGATGTCCTGCTCATCGACACCGCCGGACGTCTCCACAACAAAAAGAACCTCATGGACGAGCTGGCCAAGATGAACCGGATCATCGACAGAGAGTATCCGGATGCCCACCGGGAGAACCTCATCGTCCTGGATGCCGCCACGGGGCAGAATGCTCTGGTACAGGCCAGAGAGTTCGGTGACGTGGCAAACCTCACCGGCATCATCCTCACCAAAATGGACGGCACCGCAAAGGGCGGCATCGTCATCGCCATCCAGTCCGAGCTGGAGATTCCCGTGAAATACATCGGTGTCGGCGAAAAGATCGAGGACCTGCAGAAATTCGATCCCCAGGCCTTCGTTTCGGCGCTGTTTGACCGATAAGATACCGGGTACCGTTCCTGGGTACCTTTCCCGCAATAGATGGAGTAACGCACATGGAAAACGAAATGCTCACCCTTCCCAAATTCGAAGAAGCCACCGAGATCGTGCAGCGTGTGACCCAGGAGACCAAGCTGATCTACAGCGAGGTCTTCAGCGAGCGCACCGGGGCCAAGGTGTATTTGAAACCGGAGAACATGCAGTTTACCGGTGCATATAAGCTGCGGGGCGCTTATTACAAGATCAGCACCCTGACCCCCGAGGAGCGCAGCAAGGGACTGATCACGGCTTCCGCCGGGAATCACGCACAGGGTGTGGCATATGCGGCCAAGAGCTACGGCGCGAAGGCCACCATCGTGATGCCCACCTCCACACCCCTGATCAAGGTAAACCGCACCAAGGGATACGGGGCCGAAGTGGTCCTTTACGGGGATGTCTACGACGAGGCCTGCGCAAAGGCGTATGAGCTGGCCGAGGAGCACGGATATACCTTTATCCATCCCTTTGACGATCTGACGGTGGCCACCGGACAGGGCACCATCGCCATGGAGATCGTGAAGGAGCTCCCCCTGGTGGATGTGATCCTGGTCCCCATCGGTGGCGGCGGACTGGCCACCGGCGTTTCCACTCTGGCAAAGCTGTTAAATCCCAAGATCAAAGTCATCGGGGTGGAGCCCGAGGGTGCGGCATGCCTGAAGGAATCCTTAAGTGCCGGCAAGGTGGTGACTTTGCCGAAGGTGAATACCATCGCCGACGGCACGGCGGTCAAGACCCCGGGAGAGAAGATCTTCCCGTACCTCCAGGCCAATCTCGACGATGTCATCACCGTTCCGGATGCGGAGCTGGTGGTGGCCTTTCTGGACATCGTGGAGAACCACAAGATGATCGTGGAAAACTCCGGCCTCCTCACCGTGGCGGCTTTAAAGCATCTGGATCTGAAGGGCAAGAAGGTGGTGTCCATCTTAAGCGGCGGTAATATGGATGTCATCACCATGAGCTCCGTGGTGCAGAACGGCCTCATCGCCAGAGACCGGATCTTTACCGTGTCCATCCTGCTCCCGGACAAGCCCGGAGAGCTCAGCCGCGTAGCAGCCCTCATCGCCCGTGAGAGCGGCAATGTGGTGAAGCTCGAGCACAACCAGTTTGTGTCCATCAACCGCAACGCGGCGGTGGAACTTCGGATCACCATGGAGGCCTTCGGAACGGAGCATAAGCACCAGATCATCGATGCTTTGGAGCGGGAAGGATTCGGTCCGAGAGAAGTGGGAGCCGTGATCTGAAAAACGGCTTTACACAACCTGGTTTCTGTGATACAATACCTTTTGTTGTAATATTTTTGTAACAAATGCGACCGTAGTCTAATGGATAAAACGGGGGCCTCCGACGCCTCTGTTGCAGGTTCGAGTCCTGTCGGTCGCACGCGGGAGTTCTTTCCGAAGTACTGCGGCGGGAGCTGTCCTGCCGCAGTTTTTTTCAGCTTCAAACACCGAAAACGAAATCACGGGTATGTACGGATATGGAAAAGAAACAGATTGACTTTAGGGCATTGGGGAAAAAAGCCCTGGATTTTATCAGAAAATATGCGAAAATGTTGATCCCCTTCGGGTTGGGCGTCCTGTCCTGCCTGGTGGTGGTGCTGGCACTGAACGCCCGGAACAAGACCCGGGACCTGCCGGCCGTGACGGAGCCCGAACCCATTGAGGTGGAACAGCCCCAGGAGACCCCGCTCACGGAGCGGAAGATCTCCATGGAGGAGAACCAAAACGAGGCGGTGGATGCCGTGATCCGGAAGTACTATGAGTGTCTCTCCACCGGGGATATGGACACCCTGACGGCGCTCTGCGACCAGGTGGAGGAAAAGACCCTGCTGCTTCGGGAGGAACAGTCCAAGTACTTAAGCTACACCCTGACGGAGGTCTATTCGCAGCCCGGTCCCACGGATTCTTCCGCCATCATCTATGCCTGCTTTGATGTGATCTTTGCGGAGTATCCCGAGCTGTCCCTGCCGGGCTACGAGCAGTTCTATCTGCGGGCGGACGATGCCGGTGAATACATGATCATCACGGCCAACCGCAGCGAGGAGGAGACGGAGTATCTCTCCTATGCCACCTCCCAGGAGGATGTGATCGAGCTCAACAATCGCTTCACCGTGGACTACAATGACAAGGTGACGGCGCATCCGGAGCTGCTGGCCTATATGAAGGAAATGCTCCAGCTGGCCAATGAGGCCGTGGGAGAGCGTCTGGCGGCCATGAACGCGCCGGAGGAGACCCCTGCCGAGGAGCAGCCCGCAGAAGGCACGGAAGGCGGGGAGACCGCAGAGGGCACGGAAACTCCTGCCGCACCGGCGGAGCCTCAGAAGGTCTATGCCACCACCACCGCAAAGGTGAATGTCCGGTCCTCCGACAGTGAGAATGCGGACAAGCTGGGACAGGCGGCTGCCGGGACGAAACTGGAAGTCCTGGAACAGCAGGTAAACGGCTGGTCGAAGGTCCTGTTTGACGGCAAAGAGGGCTATATCCGGTCCGACTTTTTGAAGCTGGTGGAGGATGCGTCGGCCCTTGCATCCATCGGCACCGTGACCACAAAGGATGCGGTGAATGCCCGGACGGCAGCCAGCCAGGAGTCCGACAGACTCGGTGTGGTACCCCAGGGGGAGACGCTGGATCTCATTGCCGAGGAGGGCGAATGGGTGAAGGTGAAGTACCAGGGACAGGTGGCGTACATCAAGGCGGAGTTTGTCACCGTGAACCGGTAAGACATAACTTGTATGATTGTATGCAATCATACAAAAAGTGCTTGCATTTTTATGCATCATCTGCTAGCATGATTTTCGGAATGCGGATACCAAAGGCGGTATTTCGAACGTTCATACGTTCGTGATGCCGTTTTTTTTATCCAATAAGAACCATCATTTCAAACATCCAAAGGAGGAGAAGAGAAATGTCTTATGTTGATGAA
>JAFYFY010000156.1 GCA_017543485.1 Lachnospiraceae bacterium
GATGAGTTCGGTAATATGCCCAAGATCGAGAAGTTCGACAAGATGATCACCGTCGGACGCTCCCGTAAAATCTGGTTCAATATGGTGGTCCAGAGCTACAGCCAGCTCAACAATGTCTACGGCGAGCAGGTGGCGGACATCGTCAAGTCCAACTGCGGTATGAAGATGTTCATCGGCTCCAACGACATCGGGACCTGTAAGGAGTTTTCCGAGCTGTGCGGCAACATGACCGTCCGGACCCAGAGCACCTCCTCCAGCATGAATGCGAAGGAGGGAGATTTCAGCGTATCCTCCCAGACCCAGGTGCGGCCGCTGATCTATCCTTCCGAGCTGCAGAAGCTCAACAACAAGGAGTCCACGGGAAATGCCATCATCGTGACCTTCGGAAACTTCCCGTTAAAGACCAAATACACCCCCAGCTACCTCTGCAAGTATTACAAGATGGGCACCATGGACATGGAGGAGCTGCGCAGCCATATGTTCCGCGCCGATGAGGTGTTCTACGATCTGGACAGAAGGAACCGGATCGTGATGGGGGAGAGTGAGTAGGAGATAGCACACATGAGAGCATTCGGATGGATCCGCGGCCTGGTGGCCACCGCCGCGTTTGTCCTCACCGCCGCATCCCCGCTTCATGCCGGGGCGCTGGAGCTGGAGGATATGACCTCTTACACGGGAGAGATTGATGCCTTTACCGGGGAGCCGGCGGAGGTGACCACTCCCTATGGGACCACTACAGTGGAGTCCAGCAGATCCGCCATCGCAAACGGCATCTATTACGACAAGGACACCCGGATGTATATCTATCCGGTGGGCTCCGGGGTATCGGAGATTTCCGCCTCCGTGATGGACGGCATGGTCTGCACCGGCGCCGTCCAGATCGATGTGCCGGAGGGCGTGGTGATGGAGCTGTACCGAAACGGCAGTCAGGTGGAGTTTACCGGTAACAATCTGGTCCGGGAGACCGGAGAATACACGGTGGTGGTGGGCGATGAAGGCAGCACCCAGTCCCTCTTTTCCTTTACCCTGGTGGGGGAGAAGACCGGGCTGATCTCCGGCTACACCATGCCGGCGGGCTTTCGGATCACGGATGCCATGCTGAACGGGGAGTATGCCCCCTGGTCGAGGAGCTACATCTCCCTGGCGGAGGAGGGGTATTACGCCATCACCTATGAATGCGAACGAACCGAGGTGGTGTACAACCTAAACATCACCATCGACCACACCGCGCCGGAGCTGACCTTCGAGGGTGTGGAGGAGGATGGAAGAGCCCGGGGAGCGGTGACTGTCCTGGGGGCGGAACAGACCGACCAGGTCACAGTCTATAAGGACGGCTCCCGAATCACCTTCCTCAACAACAAGCTGACCCAGAGCGGCAGATATGAGGTCGTCGCTGTGGACGACGCGGACAACATGTCCACTTATCAGTTTACCATCATGATCTATGTGGACTCTCACGGCATCCTGTTTTTCCTGTTCGTGGTAGCCGTGATCGCAGCCATCGTCACCTATTTGGTGCTGAAGAGAAAGAAGCTCCGGATCCGTTAGGGAGGAACGACAAATGCTGGACGCACTCCAAGATCTAGGCAATACCATAAGCGACGCTATGGGCGAGGCGGTCTCGTCGGCGGTCAGTTATGTGCTGGACAATACCATATACCGGCTCTTTTACTACATCTCCATCGCGCTGTGCAAGATCATCTACTACCTGGACACCCTGTACCAGGCCTTCACGGGGCAGAAGCAGGTGATGTATGACGGAGACAGGATCTTCCTGATCAATGTCTTCTTCCAGAACCAGACGGTGACGAATGCGTACTGGGGAATGGCGATCATCGGGGTGGTGCTGAGCTTTGCCTTCGCCATCATCGCCGTGATCCGCAGGATGTTCGATCTGCGGGACAAGGATCAAAGATCCATGGGGCAAATCCTGGGAAGCCTGGGGAAAACCATCCTCACCATCCTCAGCATGAACCTGATCATGGTGGCCGTGCTGAACGGGACGAACCTCCTGATGCAGCAGATCAGCTATGTGTTCAACAATGCGGACAGCTTCGACAAAAAGTCCTCCATTGTCTACACGGACGAGCAGTATGCCACCATGGGCCGCTGTCTGAACACCCTGGGCAATTACGCCCTAAACGATTCCAGCAACAGCAGATACAACGTAAATGCCTGCTTCAACGCCATGCGGGCGGACCTGGACTATCTCAGGAGACAGGGGGTCTTTGATTTCTACTACAAGACCGTGGACAAGGACGGCAACGAGATCATCACCTGGCAGTCCCTGCTCCAGTCCATCGCCAACAGCGCGAGCCTGACCCAGGATCTGAAGGCGGATGTCTATTATGAGAGCGTCCAGAAGGCGATGGAGAATGCCTTTAAGGTGATCCGGACCAACACCAACCTGCGCCCGCTTTCCGAGTATAAGCGGACGATGAAATCGGAGGATTACCAGGTGTCCCTGGACAGGTATCTGTTCCTGATGGCGACCCTGGAGGGCGCCCGCAACGAGGTGTACAACCGAAATCCCTCGCTGACGGATCCCATCAGAGGACCCTTCTATTACGGAGAGAAGGACATTTACAGCTTTGATCAGGTGTACGAGGACTTTTACATCAGCATCGCAGGCTTCAACTACCTGATCCTTTGGGCCATGTCCATCGCGCTGGTCTGGGATCTGGGGGTAATCCTCTTCAGCTGTGTGGCGCGGATCTTCAATATGCTGCTCCTGTATCTCATCGCGCCCCTGGTCTTCGCCGCAGAGCCTCTGGACGACGGAGCGAAGCGCAAGCAGTGGACCGTGGCGTTTCTGGTGCAGTCCCTGGGGATCTTTGGAACCGTCATCGCCATGCGGGTACTGATGCTCTTCATCCCCGTGGTCATCAGCGGGAATCTGGTGATCTCCGAGAATATCATCATCGACCTGTTTGCCAAGGTGATCCTGCTTCTGGGCGGCTTCGAGGTGGTGAAGAAGGCCAGCGGTCTCATCACCGGCATCCTCGCCGACAGCGCGGGCTGGCAGTCCATCCAGGCCGGCGACATGAGCCATCGCGGAAACATGCTGGTGGGAGGCTTCAAGGGACTGGCGACCCTTGGCACCATCGGAGCGCTGAGCACCGTCAAGAATATCGCCACGGGAAACTTCTCGCAGATCGGCTCCGATGCCAAATCCGCAGGCTCGCAGTTCCTGCAAAGCTCCGGCATCAACGAGTTGGCCTCCAGGCAGGGAGGGGGAGGCGGCCTGCCGCCGTCCCAGAGATGACGAGCAGCTCGGCCGCTGCAGTGTGAACACGCCGGAGTGTGATCCGGTTTTAGGGAGTGTATTATGCGTCTGATACCCGGAAAAACAAAAGTACAGGTTGAACTGTTCAAGGGGGTGACCCTTTGGGATATCATCATCGGCGGCGTGGCCCTTGCGATGGTGCTTCTGGCCCTCATCTCCACGCTACCGGGAAAAATGGTCATCTGTACCGTGATCTTTTTTATCGCCGCCCTGCTGCTGGTGAGGCTCGATACGGAGCCGAACTATGTGATGGTGATGCACATGCTGCTTCACTTCGGGTATCAGCGCCGGTATCGCCGTGCCTATGATGACGAGATGTTGAAAAAGAAGGTCACCGGCGAGCTGGGAAAGGAATTCCTGGAGGACTACCGGGAGAAGAACGAGAACCTGGACGAGGCGCTGAAGGCGGAGGAAGAGACCGGCGGCGAGGGGGAGGCTGAGCAGGAGTCCGCGCCCCAGACTGCGGAGGAGGCTTCGGAGGGAGACCAAAAGGAGTCTTCCGGGGAGAAGGCCTCGGAGAAGAAGTCTTCGGCAAAGAAGTCTTCGGAAAAAAAGCCTTCGGCAAAGAAGTCTTCGGAGAAGAAGCCCGCGGAAAAGCAGTTATCCGAGAAAGAGCTTCGCAAGCAGGAGGATAAGATCCTCAAGAGCAAGACCGCCACACCGGAGGAAAAGGATGCGGTCTGGCTGGCCAGAGCGCAGCGCAGCGCGGAAAAGAAAAAGGCAAGGGCAGAGGCTAAGGGCGACTTCTCTGAAGCTCGCTCTAATGCTGCGTTTATGGATCAGATCATCGCCTTTACCGGCATCAAGGACGGATATATCGAGTACGGCGGGAAATACTACGGCGTGGCCATCGAGATCGATCCCGTTGAGTTTCGCTTCTTCAGCCAGCACAGGAGGGACAACTCCATCGAATTCGGCGTTGGGCGGGTACTGCGGGGCGTGCATTCCGGATACGCGGCCAACATCGTCAAGCTGGAGCGACCCATCATCTACGACCGCTACCTGGAAAAGGAAAATCAAAAGATCGACCAGATCCGGAAGTCCTACGAGAGCGGTATGCTCACGGAGGAGGAGCTGAAGGCCCGCATCGAGGTGGTGCAGGACCGGATCGATGAGCTGAAGGACCTGTGCTTTGACCACAAGGTGGTGACCCCCTACTACTACATCGTTCTGTTCGAAAAGGACAAGAAGCAGCTGGAGCTCCAGGTGAAGGCAGCCATGGCGAACCTGACCGCAGGGGAGATGACGGTCCGAAGGCTGGATGACAAGGAGCTGGCTGTTTTCCTGAAGTATTCCAACCAGATTGACTTTGATGAGCGGGAGATCGATCAGATCGCCCCGGAGGACTATGCCCAGTGGGCGATGCCCCAGACGCTGCAATTTAAGTTCCGCACCGTGGAGGTCAACGGCATCATCACCCACAATCTCCGGGTGGTCAGCTATCCCTCCATGGTGGGGGACGCGTGGCTGGCCGGGGTTTTGTCCCAGCCCGGCACCAAGGCCGTCATCAAGTGCAGTCCCATGGACCGGGGCAAGGCCATCCGTTCCATCGACCGCTCTCTTCAGGAGCTGCGCGGACAGTACAACGCCACCAGCGTGGACTCCAAGCGGATCGAGCTGGAAACCCACATCGCCACCCTGAGCGAGCTGCTGGCCACCCTGCAGGGGGAGGGCGAGGAGCTGATGGAGTGCAACATCTACGTCACGGCCTACGACATCATGCTGACCCGCAACACTCCCTCCATCAAGCAGCCGCCGGAATCCATTCTGCCCATGATCTCCGGAATGAAAAAGAATACACGGAGAGCCTGGCAGGAGAGCAATTTCCGCCTGAACAACATGGAGTTCAACCAGATGTCCGCCTTCATCGGCTCACAGATCTCCGCCTACGATCCGGAGGCAAAGCAGGGACGCGGCATCCCCAGCAATTCCATCGCTGCCTGCTATCCCTGGATCTATGCCCACATTTCCGACGAGGGCGGCTTCAAGCTGGGAGCCAGCGAGGGCGTGCCGGTCTTCATCGACTTTTTCCGGAGAGATTCCGAGCGGGTGAACTCCAATATGGTCATCATCGGAAAGTCCGGCTCCGGTAAATCCTATGCCACCAAGAGCCTGCTGTCGAATCTGGCAGCGGAGGATGCGAAGATTTTCATCCTGGACCCCGAGAACGAGTATGCGGAGCTGGCCAACAACCTCCACGGCAAGGTCATCAATGTGGCCAACGCTCAGTTCGGACGTCTGAATCCCTTCCATATCATCACGGCGCTGGACGATGACGAGGGGGAGGGGGATGCCACCGGAAGCTTTGCCACTCACCTGCAGTTCCTGGAGGAGTTTTACCGTCAGATCCTGCCGGAGATCGACAAGGATTCCCTGGAGTATCTGAATACGCTGACGGAGCGGCTTTACACCAACAAGGGGATCACTCCCGAGTCCGATCTTTCGAAGCTTCGGCCGGAGGATTATCCCATCTTTGACGACCTATACGATGCGGTGCTGGCCGAATTCGAACGCACCGACAACGAATATATCCGCTCCATGCTCCGGACGCTGGTGAACTATGTCAGCAAATTCTCCACCGGCGGACGAAACGCCAACATCTGGAACGGACCCTCCACGGTGACCACGGACGAAAACTTCACGGTCTTCAACTTCC
>JAFYFY010000157.1 GCA_017543485.1 Lachnospiraceae bacterium
ATCGGTGAGATCCGTGACCAGGAGACCGCCCAGATCGCCGTCCAGGCATCCATCACCGGTCACCTGGTGGTGAGCACCCTGCACACCAACTCCGCGGCCAGCACCATCACCCGTCTGGAGGATATGGGCATCGAGTCCTACCTCATCGCCGATTCCATCATCGGTGTTATCGCCCAGCGTCTGGTGCGGCGTCTGTGCCCCAGCTGCAAGAAGGGCCGGGAGGCGACGGAGGAAGAGAAGGCCTTCATGAATGTCCCCACGGACCAGCCCTGCACCATCTACGAGCCCTGCGGATGCGGAAACTGCGACAACACCGGCTACCGCGGTCGTATCGGTGTGTACGAGATTATGACCATGACCCCGGAATTAAAGCGGATCATCAGCAAGCGCCTGGGTGCGGAAGCCATCAAGGAGCAGGCTCTGGCCGACGGCATGAATACCTTACGCATGGCAGCCACCAAGCGTGTGCTGGACGGCACCACCAGCTACAACGAGATGTTCAAGGTCAGCTTTGATGTATAACCATCGTATGACGGCGGGAAACAAAAACTTCCGATCAGCGCATGCAGACTGAGCATATACCTGCGGGTACGGAAAGGAGAAGGAATGAGAGTTTTTAAGTGTGACAAGTGCGGAAAGGTGATGATCGAGGCGGTGAAGAAGCCCTGCCCCACCATGTGCTGCGGCGAGGCCATGCGGGAGCTGGTACCCGGTACCTCCGACGGCGCAGCGGAAAAGCATGTGCCGGCGCTGGACTTTGATCCGGCATCCAGGAAGCTCTCCGTCACCGTAGGCAGCGTATTACACCCTATGCTGGAGGAGCACTTCATTGGCTTCATCGTGCTGGAGACCGAAAAGAGACTGGTAAAGGTGGATTTAAAGCCCGGGGATGCGCCGAAGGCTGTCTTCACTGTGGAAGAGGGGGAGAAGGACCTGAAGGTCTATGAGTACTGCAACCTCCACGGTCTGTGGATGGCGGAGCTGACCGTATAATTTTGCATATTCGATCCCCGCGCCGTGCAACCAAATCCCGCGGTGCGGGGGAAAAAGGACCCCAGGCAGGACCGAAGCTGTCGTGGGGTCATTTTTTTCGTTCTTCCTCCGCGGCCCGGTCCGCCGCTTCCTTTGCGGCCGTGCAGGGCTCGTAGTAGGAGGCTCCGATCTGGCAGTGGTACAGCACATTTTCCTGGAAGTAATCCCGGAAATAGACGAATCTGGAGGAGAGGGAGACGGAGTTGTACACCCCGCCCGCCACGATCTGCTTGTTGGATCCGTCGGTGTACATGCACACCAGATGCGGGTCGTCCCCCATGGTCTGGTAGTAGATGTATCCGTACCCCACGTTGTAGCTCTCCACCCGCTCCGTGGTCAGGATCTCTACGGTGCCCTGGGAGAGGGAGTATCTCCGGAGCTGGTAGTCATTGTCCAGATCCATGTAGTACACGTAGTCCCCCTCCACGATGGGGTTCCAGAAGTTCCCGTCAATGAGGAGCCTGGAGGCATCGGAGGCGGTATTTAAGGTGTAGAGCCCGTGGTCAGAGGAAGAGGAGTAGTAGATGGTATTTCCCACCACGCTGACGGGTTCGATGGCAAATTTTCCCAGATCCACCCGGCCCTTCCCGTCCTTGGAGGCGCCGTTTGTGGAGACCTTGAAAAAGTAGATCCCCTTGTCCCGTCCGGTGCCCTCCAGATAGAGCCAGTCCCCCACCAGCTGTCCGATGACCACCTTGTCCTCTAAAAGGGTCATGGCCTTGGAACCGTCGGTGTGCATGCGGTTAAAGGTGTGGGTGTTCACCACGCCCCCCAGTCCCGTCCCGCCGGCGCTGCCGGTCTGGAAGAAGTAGAGGTAGTTCCCGGCGCTCAGCAGATTGGAGGGAACGGAGGTGGAAATCTTGTGACAGTCGCTTTCATCCGCATTCATCCGGTACAGGGCCCCGCCGTCGTAGGGATTGGAGAAAAAGACCAGGGTGTCGTTCTGGCACAGGACCCCGCCGTTATACAGATTCCCCGGGGTGTTCCCCACGGTTCCCGGCGGATTCGCCGGCACTTTCTCCGGCTGCCGTCCGAACAGCGCTGCCAGCAGTCCCACCACGGCCAGCACCACCGCCGCGATGATGATGACCGCATTCCGCGATTTCTCTTTTGCAGAAAGCTTTTGTTTCGCCATATCCAGCCTCCCTGTCCCTTTCAGTATACCCCCGCCACCTTCGGGATGCAACTCGGGGACGGTTCCTGGGGATCGGGGACGGTTCC
>JAFYFY010000158.1 GCA_017543485.1 Lachnospiraceae bacterium
GGAGATCCCCGCAGGGGGCCTGAATTACCGGGGCGAGCCCAAGGATCAAGCGGCGGCTCGGGAGTTAAAGGAAGAGACCGGATACGAGACGGAAAAGCTGGAGCACCTGGTGGACCTGTATACCGCAGCGGCCTATTGCACCGAGGTCATCGGCATCTACCTGGCAGAAGGGCTGGAGCGCCAGGGCAGCCAGCACCTGGATGAGAACGAATTCTTAAATGTGGAGGCCTATACCCTGGAAGAGCTCCTTTCCATGATCCGCTGGGGTCAGATCCATGACAGCAAGACCGTCAGCGGGATCCTGCTCTACGCCCAGCGGGTGTATGAAAGACAGGGAAAAACACCGGAAACGGAAACAAAAAAAGCCTAAAAAGCCCAGCAAAACCGAAAGTACGATATGGAATGTGATTCCCGGGATTGTCAAGACGAAACTCTTTTCGATTTTGACATCCCGGGCATTTTTTGCTCCTTTTTTACCAGATTTGGTGGAGCTTCCCGGGAGGTGTCCACCGTATCTTGTGGATGGAAAAAAACATAGAAATTTCGGGTAAAGTTTTATACAGTTTGCCAACTTGTCACAGTGACCCGGAATCGATATAATGCGAAACGTGCACCTTTTGGAGGTGACCTTTGCACCGGACGGCGCACAAATAACGGATGCCTGTCCGGGCGTTCGTGATCAGGGGGAGTATCGCCATGGATCCACAGGAAGATATCCGGCTGGACGAACAGCTGGATGCCTTTATCACATATCTGACCGACGAGAAAAAGATGTCCGAAAACACCAGACTTTCCTACCGGAGGGATCTGGATAAGCTGGAGGAGTACTGCCGCGCCATGGCCATCACCGACGCGAGCCAGATCTCCGAGAACAATCTGCAGTCCTATCTTCTGTATCTGGAGGCCGGGAGCTTAAAGCCCGCCACCGTCTCCAGGAGCGTGGCCTCCATCCACGCCTTTTTCCGCTACATGTATACCGAGCACCAGATCGAGGAGGATGTGTCCGAGAACCTCCAGGCGCCGAAGATCGAGCGAAAGCTTCCGGAGATCCTGACGGAGGAGGAAGTGGAGCGCCTTCTGGAGCAGCCCTCGGATCTGGAGGCAAAGGGGATCCGGGACCGTGCGATGTTAGAGCTCCTCTACGCCACCGGGATCCGCGTTTCCGAGCTTATCAGCCTGCGGACGGAGGATGTGGACCTTCGCAAAAACCTGCTGACCTGCTGCGGCAGGGTCATCCCCTTTGGCGAGCACGCGAATGCGGCTCTGGCCCGGTATCTGTCGGGAGCCAGAGAGGAGCTGATGAAGGATCATGAAGGCGAGATCCTTTTCCCCAGCTGCCTGGGAGAGCCCATGAGCCGCCAGGGCTTCTGGAAGCTGCTCAAATCCTACGGCAAGGCGGCGGGGATCGAAAAGGAGATCACACCCCACACCCTGCGCCACAGCTTCGCGGCCCATCTGATGGCCGGCGGAGCCGATATCCGCAGCGTCTCCCGGATGCTGGGACACTCCGATATCTCCACTACCAAGGTCTATGCCCAGCTGGGGGGAAACCGCACCAGACGGATGTACTCCGAGGCACATCCCAGGGCGTAAAGGTCTGACGGAAAGGCTTGCGTTACTTCCCGCATTTCGATATACTAAAGGATGCGAAAAAAACAGGACGAGGGAGTAAGCATGTCTTTCGAATTCATCAAAAAGCTGCCCACCCCGGACGAGATCCGGGAGGAATACCCGGTCCCCGCGAAAGTGCGGGAGGCCAAAAAAATCAGAGACGAGGAGATCCGCAAGGTCCTTTGCGGAGAGAGCGATAAATTCCTCGTGATCATCGGTCCCTGCTCCGCGGACAATGAAGAGGCGGTCTGTGAGTACGTCAGACGCCTGGCCAGAGTGAACGAGCAGGTCTCCGACCGTCTGATCCTGATCCCCAGGATCTATACCAACAAACCCCGCACCACGGGAGAAGGCTACAAGGGCATCGTCCATCAGCCGGATCCGGAAAAGGGTGTGGACTTTCTCGCAGGACTTCTGGCAATGCGCCATATGCACATCCGCGCGGTGGAAGAGACCGGACTCACCGCGGCGGACGAGATGCTCTATCCCGAAAACTGGCGCTATGTATCCGATATCCTTTCCTATGTAGCCATCGGCGCGCGTTCCGTGGAGGATCAGCAGCACCGCCTGACGGTGAGCGGATTTGACGTCCCGGCCGGGATGAAAAACCCCACCAGCGGCGATTTTTCCGTCATGCTCAACTCCATCTATGCGGCGCAGCACCCCCATTCCTTTATCTACAGGGGCTGGGAGGTGAACACCAGCGGAAATCCCCTGGCCCACGCGGTGCTTCGGGGCGCCACCAACAAGCATGGCAACAACACCCCCAACTATCATTACGAAGATCTGATGCGGCTTTTGGAGATGTATGGCAAAATGGAACTCAAGAATCCCGCAGCCATCGTCGACGCAAACCATTCCAATTCCAACAAGCAGTTTGAGCAGCAGATCCGCATCGTCAAGGAGATCCTGCACAACCGAAAGCTCAATCCCGACTTAAAGCGTCTGGTGAAGGGCGTGATGATCGAGAGCTACCTGGAAGAGGGCAGCCAGAAGGTAGGCGGCGGCGTCTACGGAAAATCCATCACGGATCCCTGCCTGGGCTGGGAGGATTCCGAGCGGCTGATCCTGGACATCGCGGAGCTGGAGTGACCACGGACCCATGAACCGAAAGAAGTTACAGCTGAAAAAGAGTGTGCGGACAAAGATCCGCACATACGGGATCCGGCTGGGACTGGCGATCCTCTTTTCCCTTCCGTACTTTGCGGCGGCAGGGATGGCGATGAAGCTGAAGATGGCGCAGGAGGAGCTGGGGCAGATGGCCCTGGCGCTGGCGGAAGGCCCCAGAGTAAGCCGGCTGGTGGATCTGGAGGCGGTGCCGGAAGGCACGCTGGAAGTGCCTCTTTCCGTGGCGGATACGCAGACCGCGGACACACCTGACGATGCGGACCGGATGCAGACCGCGGAAGCGGCGGATCCCGGAGAGGCAGGCCCCGCGGAGGTGGCGGACACGGAAGCGGCGACGGATGTTTTCTCGGAGATCGTCATCCAGGAAAGCCATGAAGTCTCCCATGTGGCCGATCCGGAGGAGCTGGGGTTGAACGCCCCCCACAAGGTGTATCTCACCTTTGATGACGGCCCCAGCATCTACACCGACGATATCCTGGATATCCTGGCGGAGTACGGCGTGAAAGCCACCTTCTTTGTCATCGGAAAAGACAACCCTGCGGCCTACGCCAGATACCTGCGGATCGTCTCCGAGGGGCACACCCTGGGGATGCACTCCTACACCCATGTGTATGCGGATGTGTACGAATCCCCCACGGCCTTCCGGGAGGATACGGAAAAGCTCCGCACCATGTTGGAGGACGTGACCGGAGTAAATCCCGTGTATTACCGGTTCCCGGGGGGCAGCACCAACGACGTGAGCAGCGTGGATATGCATGAGTTTGCAAAGATCCTGAAGGAGATGGGGATCACCTATTTCGACTGGAATGTGGCATCCGGGGATGCGGGGTCGAGGCCCCTGACCGCGGAACAGATCGCGGCCAACGCCCTGAAAGGGATCGAAGACCGGGAGACCTCCGTGATCCTCCTGCACGATACTGCCACGAAAAAAGAGAGCGTACGCGCGCTTCCCATGATCATCGAAGCGCTGCGCGAGATGGACGGCGTGGCCATCCTGCCGATCTCCGGCGAGACCGAGATCATTCACCACGTTGATCTGGATTAGCCTTGTACGAAAAATAGTTCGACGAAAGGAGACAATATGGGTTTTTTCGGAGATTTGAAACAGGATCTCTCCCAGGCGGTCAGCGAGATCGCACCCGAAGAGCCGCAGAGCGCGGGTGAGCAGATGACGCTGGATGACCTGATGGCCGCCGAAACGGCAGCCGCAGAGGCGCCGGAAGAGATTCAGGAGGGAGAGCCCCTCAGCAAGGACATGGAAGCGCTTCTGAAGGAAGCCCTGGGCCAGGAAGAAGCCGAAAAGGCGGACGCAGAGCCTGCGGCAGATCTGGACGCCCTGCTGGCGGAAGCGGAAAGCGCGGCGGAGGCAGCGATGCCCGAAGCGGAGGCTGCCGTGGAGGAGATCCCGGAGCTGGATGTGGACGCCATTCTGGCAGAGGCCGAGAGCAGCGCGGGAGAAGCCTTCCGTGAGGCGGAAGAGCCCGTGATCGAAGAGACTGCGGCGGAAGAAGCCGTGGAAGAGCCTGTGATCGAAGAGGCTGCGGCGGAAGAGCCCGTGATGGAGGAGATCCCGGAGACTGCAGCGGAAGAGCCCGTGATGGAGGCAGCCATGGTGGAAGAACCCGCACCGGAAGCCCCCGCACCGGAACTGGATGCCGTGCTGGAAGCCTCCCTGGATGAGGCTTTTGCCCCCATCGAGGCACCGGTCCGCGAGCCGGAACCCGAAGTACCCGCGCAGGAGCCCGAGGCTCCCGCATTCGAAACCGAATACACCTATACAGCAAGCAAAGGAGCAGAGAAAGAAATGGATTCAGTAAGAGATTATTCCGAAGAGACCTCCGTCATCACCGGAGGCATGACCATCAACGGCGACCTGGAGACCGAGGGGTCCCTGGACCTGGTGGGAGATGTGAACGGCAATGTCACCGTAAAGGGTAAGCTCAATGTCACCGGCCACATCAACGGCAATTCCCAGGCCAGAGAGGTCTACGCCGAGGGGGCAAAGATCACCGGCGACATCGCCAGTGAGACTGCCGTGAAGATCGGCTCCGGCACCGTCATCATCGGAAACATCTCCGCGCTGAGCGCAGCCATCGCAGGCGCTGTGAAGGGAGACATCGATGTCCACGGCCCCGTGATCCTCGACTCCACTGCCATCGTCATGGGCAATATCAAGTCCAAGTCCGTGCAGATCAACAACGGCGCAGCCATCGAGGGTATGTGCTCTCAGTGCTACGCGGATGTGAGCCCGACCTCCTTCTTCGACGAGTACAAGACCGAGAAGAAGGCTGCCAAGGGCGGAAAGGGAGCGAAGAATGCGGATACTACTGAAGCTTAGTGGAGAAGCTCTGGCAGGGCCGAAAAAGACCGGATTTGACGAGGAGACCGTCCGCAAGGTCGCCCTTCAGGTAAAGCAGCTGGTGGATGACGGCACCGAGGTAGGGATCGTCATCGGCGGCGGGAACTTCTGGAGAGGCCGCACCAGCGAGAACATCGACCGCACCAAGGCGGACCAGATCGGCATGCTGGCTACGGTGATGAACTGCATCTACGTCTCCGAGATCTTCCGCAGCGTCGGCATGATGACCAACATCCTGACCCCCTTTGAGATCGGAGCCTTTACCAAGCTCTTTTCCAAGGACCGTGCCAACAAATACTTCGCCCACGGACAGGTGGTCTTCTTTGCCGGAGGCACCGGCCATCCTTACTTTTCCACGGATACCGGCGTGGTGCTGCGGGCCATCGAGGTGGAGGCTGATGTGATCCTGCTGGCCAAATCCATCGACGGCGTATATGATGATGACCCGGCGAAAAACCCTGCCGCAAAGCGGTTCGACGAGATCTCCATAGACGAGGTCATCGCCCGGAACCTGCAGGTGGTGGATATGACCGCCTCCATCCTGGCCAGGGACAATCACATGCCCATGTGGGTCTTTTCCCTGAACGAGGAAAACAGCATCGTAAACACCGTATCCGGCCACTTTAACGGAACGAAAGTGACGGTATCGTAACCGTTCAAAAAGAGGAGGAAGCGTATGGACGCGAGAATCAGTCCCTTTGACGAAAAGATGGCAAAGACGCTGGAGTTTCTGGAGACCGAATATGCCGCTGTCCGGGCGGGACGTGCCAATCCCCATGTGCTGGACAAGCTGCGGGTGAACTACTACGGCAACCCCACCCCCATCCAGCAGGTGGGCAATATCACCATCCCCGAGGCGCGCATCATCCAGATCGCTCCCTGGGAAAAGAGCCTGTTAAAAGAGATCGAAAAGGCCATCCAGGCCTCCGATATCGGGATCAACCCCAGCAATGACGGAAATGTGATCCGCCTGGTCTTCCCGGAGCTCACCGAGGACCGCAGAAAGGACCTGGTGAAGGAGATCAAGAAAAAGGCCGAGGAGGCGAAGGTGGCCATCCGCAACATCCGCCGCGACGGCAATGACGCCTTCAAGAAGCTGGCAAAGAGCGAGGTCTCCGAGGACGAGATCGAGCAGCTCCAGGACGAGCTTCAGAAGCTGACGGACAAATATGTCGCCAAGGTGGACGAAGCCCTGGAGGCCAAGACCAAAGAGCTGATGACCGTATAACCTCAACACAAGCGTTGTTGCCACAACACTTGCGTTGAGGGTCAAGTTTGCTCCGCAAACTTGAGCGGGTAAAGGCAGAGACGAAAGTGGGGGACGGTTCCTGGGGATCAGGAACCGTCCCCGATTCTCAGGAACCGTCCCTGATCCCCAGGAACCGTCCCCAATCCCCACAGGAGGGCCTATGAGCGAGCAGCAGAAAATGGAAAATGTTCCGCAGCATCTGGCGGTGATCCTGGATGGGAACGGCAGATGGGCGAAGGCCAAGGGACTGCCCAGAAACGCCGGCCATGTGGAGGGCGCGAAGGTGGTGGAGGACATGTGCGAGATCGTCTGGAACAAGGGGATCCGGTACTTTACCGTCTATGCCTTTTCCACCGAGAACTGGAACCGGCCGGAGGAGGAAGTGAGCGCCCTGATGGGGCTGCTTCGGAACTACCTGAAGACCGCAGAAAAGCGGGCGATGAAAAACAATATGCGGATCCGCGTCATCGGGGACCGCACAAGGCTGGCGTCTGATCTGCAGTCGGCCATCGAGCATCTGGAGAGTGTGACGGATGCCAACACGGGACTGCATTTTCAGATCGCCATCAACTACGGCGGGCGGGACGAGATCGTCCGGGCCTGCAACCGGATCCTGCAGGAGTCCGCAGCGGACCTGAAAAACGGCGCTGGGGAGATCCCCCCCGTGACGGAGCAGCGGCTGTCGGATGCGCTGGATACCGCCCATCTTCCGGATCCGGACCTTCTCATCCGCACCTGCGGGGAGCAGCGGATCTCGAATTTCCTGCTTTGGCAGCTGGCCTACACGGAGCTGTATTTTTGTGACAAGCCCTGGCCGGATTTTGATGAGCGGGAGCTGGACCTGGCCCTGGAAGCCTACGGACGCCGCGAGAGGCGGTTCGGGGGCTTAAAGAGCTGATTCGGAGGGAGTCTATGTTTTGGACCAGACTTGGGAGCGGCGTGATCCTGTTGGCCGCCATTGTGGTGTTTTTTGCTGCGGGGGGCCTGCCCCTGGCGATCCTGCTGGCGGTGGTTTCCTGCATCGGATATATCGAACTGTCCAAGGTCCTCTCCCACGCGGACGAGAGCGCACAGATGACGGAAAAGTGGAAGCCCAACGCCCCGGACATCGCGGCCATGGCGGCGATCCTGATCTATTACGGGGCCTCCTTTGCCCTGTACAGACCCTTCGGGACGGGGAGCGGACAGATGCCGCGGATGACCTACGCACTGGCAGTTTTTGCCCTCTTTGTGCTCACGGAGCTGGGCATCTATGTGTGCACCTTCCCGAAATTTTCCCTGGAAAAGATCGTCTATACCATCTTTTCCTTCTTCTATGCCCCCTTCATGCTTTCCTTTGTCTACTTCGCCCGGAGCTTCGGCGATATGGGAAAATACCTGGTGTGGCTGGTGCTCATCAGCTCCTGGGGGTGCGATACCTGCGCCTACTGCGTGGGGATCCTCATGGGAAAACATAAGATCTTTCCGGTGCTGAGCCCCAAGAAGACCCTGGAAGGGTGCCTGGGGGGAGCCTTGGGTGCGGCCCTCATCGGCTGGATCTACGGGTGGTTTTACGTGGAGCCCCATCTGGTCAAAGCGGGGGTGAACGCAGGAGAGGGACTTCCCTTTGCCCTGTCCCTGGCCCTGGCGCTGATCTGCCTGGCAGGGGCGGTGTTTGGGATGATCGGGGACCTGGCGGCCTCCGCCATCAAGAGACACCGGAAGGTAAAGGACTACGGGACGCTGATCCCCGGACACGGCGGGATCATGGACCGGTTTGACAGCATGATGATGACGGCCCCTGCGGCATTTTTGCTGGCTTATTTTCTGATGCGGTAAAAGCGCCGGGCGCCGGCAGGATGGAGTGAGATGAAAAAGATCGCGATCCTGGGTTCCACCGGATCCATCGGGACCCAGACACTGGATATCGTCAGAGCGTATGCGCAGGACCTGCAGGTGACGGCCCTGTGCGCGGGGAAAAATACAGACCTGATGGAGCGGCAGATCCGGGAGTTTCGCCCTGCCCTGGCCGTTATGGGGGACGAGACGGCTGCCGCGGACCTAAGGAGCAGGGTGGCGGATCTGCCCGTGCGGGTGCTCTCCGGGATGGAGGGGATGCTGGAGATGGCTGCGGACCCCGGGAGCGAGTGCCTGGTCACCGCCATCGTGGGGATGATCGGGATCCGGCCCACCATTGCCGCCATCGAGGCGGGGAAGGACATCGCCCTGGCCAATAAGGAGACCCTGGTCTGCGCCGGGCATATCATCATGCCCCTGGCGGCACGCCGCGGCGTGCGGATCCTTCCTGTGGACAGCGAGCACTCCGCCATTTTCCAGTCGTTGCAGGGGGGGCGGCTACCGTTGCAGGGGCAGAGGAGCTTTGCACATTCTGACGTAGCGGCAGCGGATGCCAAAGAGGCGCTGCAGACCGTCAAACAGGCCACGGCCTGCATCCACGCCCAGGGGGTCAAGAGGATCCTCCTCACCGCTTCCGGCGGCCCTTTCCGGGGGATGACCAGGGAGCAGCTGGCCGGAAAGACCAGTGCGGACGCCCTGAAACACCCCAACTGGAACATGGGAAACAAGGTGACCATCGATTCCGCCAGCCTGGTGAACAAGGGACTGGAGGTGATGGAGGCTTCCTGGCTCTTTGGCATGGAGCCGGAGGACATCACCGTGGTGGTGCACCCCCAGAGCATCCTGCACTCGGCGGTGGAGGTTGTGGACGGCGCCGTCATCGGACAGATGGGGGTTCCGGACATGAAGCTGCCCATTCAGTACGCTCTTTTTTACCCGGACAGACGCCCCATGAGCGGCAATACGCTGGATCTGTTTGCGGTCTCTGCCCTGACCTTTGAACGCCCGGATACGGAGGTGTTCCGGGGGCTGGCCCTGGCCCTTCGCGCTGCCCGGACCGGCGGGACCATGCCCACGGTCTTTAACGCGGCCAACGAAGTGGCGGTGGCGAGGTTTTTGCAGGGACAGATCGGCTTTTTGGAGATCTACGAGGAGATCGAGAGAGCCATGGATGCCCACAGGGTTAAGGAATCCCCTTCCGTGGAGGAGATCCTGGAGGCCCAGCGGGAGGTTGGGGCGCTTCTTGGGGAAACGAAAAAGTAACACAGGAACACAAAGACACAGCAAGGATAGAAACGAACTATGGCAACATTTCTCTGGTTTATCGTGATCTTCAGCGTGGTGGTCATCTCCCACGAATTCGGGCACTTTCTGGTGGCCAAGTCCGCCGGGATCGGGGTGAAGGAATTCTATGTGGGATTCGGACCGACACTCTTTCATTTCAAAAAGGGCGGCACCGAGTTTAAGTGGAATCTCCTTCCTTTGGGAGGCGCCTGCATCTTTGAAGGCATGGACGAGTTTGAGGTGCCGGGTGAGGCCGGGACCGCCGCAGATACCGCCGCGAATACCGCTCCGGCAGGTACCGCCCCGGAGTCTGCGGGGAAAACATCCCCCCGGGGAAAATCCTTCCTGGATGCTTCCGTCTGGGCCCGGTTTGCCACCGTCATCGCGGGGCCGGTGTTTAACATGATCCTGGGCTTTATCATCGCCTTTGTCATGGTCAATATGATCGCGGTGCGGGACCCGGTGGCGACCCAGATCCTGCCGGGGAGCGCGGCGGAGAGCGCGGGACTCAAAGACGGGGACCGGATCATCTCCATGAACGGTGAGCGGATCCGGCTCTATGACGACATCGTCCTCTACACGGTGCTCCACGAGGGGGAAGAGATCTTCCTGGTATATGAGCGGGACGGTGAGCTGGGAAACACGGCGCTGACGCCCCTCTACAGCGAGGAGTACGGCAGATATATGCTGGGGATCTCCAATTCCGATTTCATCGAACTGAAAGGACTGGACTTTTTCCGCTACACCTGGTACGAGATGCGCTACAACCTGAAGATGACCTGGGGGAGCCTGGGGATGCTGGTGCGGGGCAAGATCGGCCGGGAGGACGTGGCAGGTCCCGTGGGAGTTGCGGTGAACGTGGTGGGGGAGACCTACGAGCAGACCAAGGCCTACGGATGGCAGACGGTGCTGGTGAACATGCTGAACATCGCCCTGATGCTCACCGTGAACCTGGGGATCCTGAACCTTTTGCCCGTGCCGGCATTGGACGGCGGGCGGCTTCTCTTTGTCCTCATCGAGATGGTGCGGGGCAAGCCCGTACCCCGGGAAAAGGAAGCCATGATCCACTTTATCGGTACGATGCTGCTCCTGGTTCTGGTGGTGTTCATTTTCTTCAACGATCTTCGAAACATCTTTTGGAAATAATTTCCTCGGGGAATCCACATGAAATACGAAACCGCATACAGCGGAGCGGGGGACGGAAGTCTCCTGCTCCGTCAGGTGACCCTTAAAAAAGAAACGGTGCCGGTGCTCCTTGGCGTGATCTTTGAAGGCACCGGGGGAGGTCCCGGTCAAAACCGGCGCTCCCTGCAGCTGGACGCCTGGTTTACCAACGGCTTTATCCGGGAGCTGGACAGATCGCTCCGGGGGGGACTGCCCTTTGGCAGGAGAGCCCGGCTGGAGAGCGCTTTTGTGCGTCTGGCACAGGAGATGTCTCCGGAAGAGGACGGGAGCGGCGGGGCGCCCTGCACCGGGATCCTGTGTGCCGGGGAGCAGGCCTTTCTTTTTTCCGACTCCGAAGCCCTTTATCTGTGCAGGCTGCAGGAGATCTTCGGCCGTCCCTCCCTGGTCCGGATGTTCGGCGGGGAGGAGAGAGGCAACGCCTTTTGCACCCTGACCCCCGGGACGCGGCTTTTGCTCTGTCCCGCATCCTGGATGACCTCCCCCGGGGAGGAAGCAGTGCTGGAGTCCCTGTACCGTCCCCTGCCCCCGGACCGCCTGCAGCGCCACCTTCGGGAGCTTGGCGGCCCTGCGGTCTTTGTAACGGGGCCAGGCCCCATTACGAAATTGTGAACGGATTTAACAGATCCGTAACGGGGCCAGGCCCCGGATGAATGGAGGAGTTATGGCAGATCACCAATGGACACGGAAAACACAGATCGGGGAGGGGGCCTTCGGCAGGGTCTACCGCGTGATGCGCGGGGAGGATGTGTATGCCATGAAGGTCCTGACGGACCGGAGGATGTGGGAGCGGGAGAAGCGGTTTTTGTCCCTGGCGGACCATCCCCTGTTCCCGAAGCTGGTGGATGCCTGGGAGGAGGAAGATGGCGGCACCGTCACCTATGCCCTTCTCATGACGCATTTCTGGGGAGATCCCCTGAGCGATGTGCTGGAGAGGCGCGGCGCCTTTGGGCAGACGGATGCGGTGCGCATCGCCCTGGCCGTTGCGGACGGGCTGGCCTGGCTTCAGGAGCAGGACGGCACCATTTTGTTCCGGGACCTGAAGGCGGAAAACCTGATCCTGTCCCCGGACGGAAATGTCCACCTGACGGACTTCGGAAGCGCCTGTTTCCTGCGGGATGCACAGGATGCCCGCACCGGCACCCCGGGCTATGCGGCGCCGGAGCAGCTGGAAAAGGGGAAGGAGACCGGAACCTCCGGGGATGTGTACGCCTTCGGCAGGCTTCTTTTTTACCTTCTGACGGGAGAGGCCCCGGCGATGCAAAAGGGCCTCACCATCCGGGACTGCGACCCCTCCTTAAGCGCCTGCCTGGACCTTCTGGTCCGGGAGTGCACCATGGAGGGACAAAAGGAGCGGCTTCCCGATATGTACTGCGTGCTGGAGCGCCTGCTGGAGATCGTGACCGCCTCCCCCCGCAGATACCGGAAGATGGAAAAGGAGGCGGAAAAAAGCCCCGAAATCTTTTATGAGATGAGCATCCGCACTTGAAACTTTCGCGGAAATTCTGTATAGTAATGTGGTATTTGTCTGTGCTGACAGACGGTAATCATTTTTTATAGAAAGAGGTTTTCGAACATGAGCGTACAGGTTGAAAAGCTGGAAGGAAGTATGGCAAAGCTTACCATCGAGGTGTCCCCGGAGGATTTCGAGGCTGCCATCGAGAAGGCATATGAGAAGGAGCGCGGACGCATCACGGTCCCCGGATTCCGCAAGGGCAAGGCACCCCGCAAGGTCATAGAGCAGATGTACGGAAAAGAGGTCTTCTTCGATTCCGCCATTAACGAGGCCGTTCCCGAGGCTTATGACAAGGCATACGACGAGTGCGGCGAGGACATCGTCTCCGCACCGAAGATCACCATCGTGCAGGCTGAGGCCGGCAAGCCCCTGATCTTTGAGGCGGAAGTGGCCTTAAAGCCCCCCGTGACCCTGGGCACTTACAAGGGCATCGAGGTGGAAAAGGCTGACGTTACCGTGACCGAAGAGGAGATCGAGGCGGAGCTGAAGAAGGAGCAGGACAAGCAGGGCAGACAGGTGGAAGTCACTGATAGACCCGTGCAGGACGGCGACATGATCACCCTGGACTTTGAAGGCTTCGTGGACGGCGTGGCATTCCCCGGCGGCAAGGGCAGCGACTACCCCCTGACCATCGGCAGCGGCCAGTTCATCCCCGGCTTCGAGGAAAAGCTCATCGGCGCCGAGATCGGACAGGAGACGGATGTGGAGGTCTCCTTCCCCGAGGACTATCATGAGGAGTCCCTGGCCGGTAAGCCCGCGGTCTTTAAGTGCACCGTAAAGAGCATCAAGTACAAGGAGCTCCCCGAGATCGACGATGAGTTCGCATCCGAGGTCTCCGAGTTTGAGAACCTGAAGGATTACAAGGAGAGCATCCGCAGCGACATCGAGACCAGAAAGATCGCCGATGCCAAGTCCGCAAAAGAGGATGCCGTCATCGAAAAGATCATCGAGAATGCTACCCTGGAGATCCCCGATGCCATGCTGGAGACCGAGCAGAGAAGCATGCTCCGGGATTATGAGCAGAGACTTCGCATGCAGGGCATGACCATCAAGCAGTACTTTGAGTGGACCGGCATGACCGAGGAATCCTTCCTGGAGCAGGTCAAGCCCCAGGCTCTGTCCCGCATCCAGTCCCGTCTCGTCCTGGAGGAGATCGCAAAGCAGGAAGGCCTGACCGTCACCGAGGAGGACTTCGATAAGGAGTGCGATTCCATGGCGGAGGCATACCAGATCGAGAAGGAAAAGGTGAAGGAGATGCTGGGCGAGGAAGGCCGCAAGCAGATGGAGCAGGACATCCTCATCAAGAAGGCTCTGGAGCTGGCTGCCGAGGCTGCCGTTGAAAAATAAGGAGGTACGATATGAGCTTGATCCCTTATGTCATTGAACAGACCAGCAAGGGCGAGAGATCCTATGACATCTACTCCCGCCTGTTAAAGGACCGCATCATCTTTCTCGGAGAGGACGTGAATGACACCTCCGCCAGCATCGTGGTGGCACAGCTCCTTTTCCTGGAGGCCGAGGATCCCGAGAAGGATATCCATCTTTACATCAACAGCCCCGGCGGCAGCGTCACCGCGGGCATGGCCATCTACGACACCATGCAGTACATCAAATGTGATGTCTCCACCGTCTGCATCGGCATGGCGGCCAGCATGGGTGCATTCCTTCTGGCGGGCGGTGCAAAGGGCAAGCGCTACGCTCTGCCCAACGCGGAGATCATGATCCACCAGCCCTCCGGCGGTTCCCAGGGACAGGCCAGCGAGATCGAGATCGCCGCAAAGCACATCCTTCGCACGAAGGAAAAGTTGAACCGGATCCTCTCCGAAAACACCGGAAAGGATATTGAGACCGTGACCCGGGACACCGACAGGGACAACTGGCTCAGCGCCGAGGAGGCACAGGCCTACGGTCTGGTGGACAAGGTCATCACCTTCCACGATTCGGACAAGAAGGACGAGTAAGGACATTTTATGGCAGGAAGAAGAGGAAATAACGGCGGCATCACCGCCGGAAACGACATCCGGTGCCTGTTCTGCGGCCGCTCCCAGAGAGAGGTGGAGCGGCTGGTGGCAGGCCCTCCCGGGGTCTATATCTGTGAGGAATGCATCGAGATCTGCAATGATATCTTAGACGGCGAGGAGGATTCGAGAGAGTTTCCCCCCGAGCCCTCCAGTGATATCAACCTGTTAAAGCCCAGACAGATCAAGAGCTTTCTCGACGAGTACGTCATCGGCCAGGAGGAGGCGAAAAAGGTCCTCTCCGTGGCGGTGTACAACCACTACAAGCGGGTGACGTCCAAAACCACCGATACGGAGGGCGTGGAGCTTCAAAAGAGCAACATCCTGATGATCGGCCCCACCGGCTCGGGCAAGACCTACCTGGCCCAGACCCTGGCGAAGATCATCAACGTGCCCTTTGCCATTGCGGATGCCACCACCCTGACGGAGGCCGGCTACGTGGGCGAGGATGTGGAAAACATCCTCTTAAAGCTCCTGCAGGCTGCGGATTTCGACGTGCACCGCGCAGAGTACGGCATCATCTACATCGACGAGATCGATAAGATCACGAAAAAGTCCGAGAACGTCTCCATCACCCGGGATGTGTCGGGAGAGGGCGTTCAACAGGCACTGTTAAAGATCGTGGAAGGGACCGTGGCTTCCGTGCCGCCCCAGGGCGGACGCAAGCACCCCCACCAGGAGCTGATCCAGATCGACACCACCAACATCCTCTTTATCTGCGGCGGAGCCTTTGACGGCCTGGAGCAGATCATCGAGTCGAGACTGGACCGGAAGGCCATCGGCTTCAACACCGAGCTGGTGTTAAAGTCCACCCGGGAGATCGGTGAGATCCTGAAAGCCGTGGCGCCCCAGGATCTGGTGAAGTTCGGGCTGATCCCCGAGTTTGTGGGCCGTGTCCCCATCACCGTATCTCTGGAGGGACTGGACAAAGAAGCTCTCATCCGGATCCTGAAGGAGCCCAAGAACGCTTTGATCAAGCAGTACCGTCAGCTCTTTAAGATGGACGGCGTGGATCTGACCTTCGACGAGGACGCGGTGGAGAGCATCGCGGAGCAGGCCTTTGAGAGAAAGACCGGCGCCAGAGGCCTCCGCTCCATCATGGAGCGGTCCATGATGGATGTGATGTACGAGATCCCTTCGGACGAGACCATCACCGCCTGCCGCGTCACCAAAGCGGCGGTCACGGGACAGGGAGATCCGGTGGTGGAACGCCGGGAACAGGACCCCAAGAACAAACCGGCTGCGTCGTAAGCGGCCTGCATCGCAGATCCCGGAACCAAGCCATGGATCTGCACCGGAACGGAACAACATGATCGTCAAAAATGCCACACTGGAAACCGTCTGCGGCATCACCAGCAAGCTCCCCGAAAATGCGTGCCCCGAGATCGCCTTCGCGGGAAAGAGCAATGTGGGAAAATCCTCCCTGATCAACGCGCTGATGAACCGAAAGAATCTGGCACGCACCAGTTCGCAGCCGGGAAAGACCTAGACCATCAACTTCTATAAAGTAAACGCTGCCCCGGAAGATCTCTATTTTGTAGACCTTCCGGGGTATGGCTATGCGTCCGCTTCCAAGGAGCAGCGGGCCAAGTGGGGCCCCATGATCGAGAAGTACCTGAAGCGCTCGAAGCAGCTGAAGGCGGTGTTCCTTCTCATCGATATCCGCCACGAGCCCGGGGCCAACGATGTGCAGATGTACGAATGGGTGCTGGCAAACGGCTATCAGCCCATCATCATCGCCACCAAGTCCGACAAGATCTCAAAAGGACAGCTCCAGAAGCAGACCGCCCTCATCCGCAAAAAACTGACCTCCGGCGAGGGAAAGGGCACCAGTCCCCTGATCCTGCCCTTTTCCGCCCTGACCAAGGCCGGCCGGGAGGAGATCTATGCCCTGATCGAAGAGTTGCTAGAAGTGGGGATGGGGGACGGTTCCTGGGAATCAGGGACGGTTCCTGATCCCCAGGAACCGTCCCCCATCCCCACGACCTGTCCCTGACACCCAGGAACCGTCCCCCATCCCCACACAGAGGAGAGTGCATATGGATACCCCTGAGATGGAATTGCAGGCAGCGCCCGCCGAGGCCGCCAAAAAGCCCTGGAAGGGCATCACTGCCGCCACCCTGAAGATCATCGCCATCACCACCATGCTCATCGATCACATCGGGGCATCCTTTTTTGAATCCCTTCTGATCTACAGTCAGTACGGTGCGTCGGTGAAGGCCCTCCTGGGGAGAAAGGCGCCGTTCCTCTATGCGAGCTGGATGGACAACTGGCAGAAGTTCTACAGCATCAATATGACCTTCCGGGAGATCGGGCGCATCGCCTTCCCCATCTTCTGCTTCCAGATCGTGGAGGGAGCGCTTCACACCCATCATAAGGCAAGATACGCCATCCGGCTGTTTCTCTTTGGACTGATCTCCGAGATCCCCTTCGACCGGGCCTTTTTCGGACAGACCTTTGACTGGTCTCATCAGAATGTGTACTTTACCCTGCTCCTGGGACTGCTGGCCGTCTTTTGCCTGCAGCTGATCCCGGAAAAACCGGCGGCGCCGCCCCATGACTGGTCCAAGCCCGCATCGGAGCAGCCCCCCGCCCCGAAGGTGAAACGGACCCCGGAGGAGATCAAACGGACTGTTCTGGGCATCGCCGGAGCAGTGGCCTGCGCAGTGGTTGCGGCGCTCTTAAAGACCGACTACGACTGGAAGGGGGTCGCCAGCATCATCGTGCTGTATCTGTTCCATAAAGACCGGGTGAAGCAGTGCATTGCCGGCGCCATCGCTTTTCTGTGGGAGTTTACGGCGCCCCTGGCCTTCATCCCCGTCCGGTTCTACAACGGAAAATACGGCATCCGGTCCAAGGCCTTCCAGTATTTCTTCTACCTGTTCTATCCCGGGCATCTGCTGCTCCTGGGACTGTTTCGGATGTATCTGGGCATTTAAGCTTACACACCGGAGGAAAAGCGCGATATGGTCTGGAATCTGCTGAGCCTGATCTGGATAGGCTGCTCTGCCGGGCTGTGGGGATGGGCGGCATACCATGGATACCGCTGCCTGTGCGAAGGGCCGGCCCGCGGGGACGCGCACCCCGCCACCTTCTCCGCCCGGGTGCGGGAGCTTTGCCTGATCCTGATCCTGGGGCTGGCTTCCCTCACCGTCTTTGCCCAGATCGCCAGTCTTTTGGGGCCGGTGGGAAAAGCAACCTCCATGGTCGTGCTTTTCGCAGATCTCCTCTTTCTGTTCCTGGGGTGCAGAAGATTTCTTCCGCTGCGCCGCGTCCCGGAAAAAGCCCCCCTGCCTGGGGCTGACAAAACTGCCTTTCTTTTGGCACAACTTCCCATCCTGTGGCTTGGCCTGTTTCTGGCAGCCCTTACCGTGATCCCCACCCTGACGGATCCGCTCCACTACGACACCGCCCTTTATCACGCCCAGGCCATCCGCTGGATCGAGGATTACGGCGCTGTGCCCGGCCTCGGAAATCTCCACAACCGTTTCGCCTACAACAGCAGCTTCCTGTGCCTGCAGGCCCTCTTTAGCCTGAAGTGGCTCTGCGGGCATTCCCTGCACACGGCAAACGGCTTCGTCACCTGGGTGGTCCTTGCGTACTGCGTGGGAGGGATGCGGCTTTGGGAGCAAAAGACCCTTCGCACCTCCGACCTTCTGAGACTCCTCTTTCCCCTGTACCTGTTTTCCGATGCGAATTACATGCTCATCAGCTCTCCCGGAACGGACCTCTTCGCGCTGGGGCTGTTTTGCGTTCTGCTGGCGCAGTGGATGACTTATGCGGAGGATGGGGAAAAAGAGGAGACGCCTTACGGGCTTTTGAGCATCCTGGCGCTCTTTGGGGTATCCTTAAAGCTCTCCGTGGCGCCCCTGGTGCTGCTGGCGCTTTTCCCGGCGGCAGGGCTTATCCGGCGCAAACGGTACGGGGAGCTGTGGGCGGATCTCGGGATCGGGTTTTTCGTGATCCTGCCGTTCCTTGTGCGAAATGTGATACTCTCCGGATACCTGATCTACCCCTACCCGGAGCTGGACCTGTTTCGGGTGGACTGGAAGATGCCCGCCTACACCGCACTCTTTGACCGCTATGAGATCCAGGCCTGGGGGCGGGGATTAAAGGATGTGGGCCTGTATGATGCCGGGGTGAGACAGTGGTTTCCGGTGTGGAGCCAGGCTCTGGGGGCGTTTCGGACGGGGCTCTTTTTCGCTTCCTGTATCGCATACCTCCTGTTGTTACTGCTGGGGATCCGGCGGATGCGCCGGGAAAAGAGGCCGGAGAGCCTGTGCCTTACCGCTGCGGCGTTTCTTTGCTTCGGACTCTGGATCCTGGGGTCCCCGGATGTGCGGTACGGGGGCATTTACCTGTGGGTGGCGCCCCTGATGCTGCTGGGGGAGTGCCTGGCGGCGATCCCGCTGGGAGGATCCGCCAGACAAAAGGGCGAGCCCGCCGAGCCCACCTCCGCCCGGTTTACCCGGGTCGGATTCCTCCGGGCCCTCCTGGCACTGGGGCTTCTCGCCATATTCCTGCCGCTCCTTCGGTTTGACGCCCGGGCCCTTCGGGATGGGCTGGCGGGGCAGCGGGGGATCCATGATTACCGGCAGGTCGAGTGCTGGGGAGAGCCCTTTGGGAGCGTGACGGTCTACCACCCCCTTCACGGGGACCAGTCGGGATCCGACCCCTTTCCCGTGACCCCGTATCCGGCCCGGCTCCCCCTGATGGAGCTTCGGGGAGAGAGCCTGAGGGAGGGATTTCGGATGAAGCTGCAGTACCGGGAAGGGTACGTATCCACCTACGGAGATGTGGGAGAGAAGAGCCTGTTTACAAAAAAATGAGCAGCCTTTTTGCAGGCTGCTCATTTCCGGTTTTGCTAAATCTTGGACTTATTTATCCAAACGGTTTAACGAACCACAGTGACGTTGACGGCACGCTCCTTGCCCTTCGCCTCATCGACCTCGATGTCGAAAGTAACGGTAGCGCCCTCATCCAGGGTCTTGTAACCCTCGGAGTTGATGCCGGAGAAGTGTACGAACACGTCCTTGCCATCAGCCTCGCTGGTGATAAATCCATACCCCTTCTGTGCGTTAAACCACTTAACAGTACCCTTGTTCATTTTTGGTGCCTCCTTGAAACAATGAAAAATGTGGGCTCCCGCCCTTAAGTAACGACGCTATTGTAGTATTTTAAAGGGGAAAAGTCAATGTCTTTCCCCAAAATAGTAAACAATTTGTAAAATTTGGACGATTCCCGGAAAAACCGCTTGCAAAAGGGAAAGGGTATGTTATAGTACGTGTAGAACAAAGAGCGGATCCAAACAGATCATCCCGCAGGAAGGGAGGTATATGATGAACATTCAGAAATTTACACAAAAATCCGTGGAAGCGGTAAACGGCTGCGAGAAGCTGGCCTATGAGTACGGGAATCAGGAGATCGGCCAGGAGCACCTGCTGGTGAGCC
>JAFYFY010000159.1 GCA_017543485.1 Lachnospiraceae bacterium
ATGTAGAGCCGCCCGTCCCGCACCACGGTGAGGATCAGGACCTCCAGCTGCATGGACTGCTTGATATCGATAAGGGACCGGTCTTTCAGGGGGCTGTCCTCTAAGATGTTTACCTCCACCAGCTGGATCTGGTCTCCCCAGAAGCCCTCCAGCTTCGTAAACCCGGGCATGCCGATATTCCGGTGGATCTCCTCCGCCACATCCATCCTGGGCCGCATAAAGAAGTCGATGTGATACTGGCTCCTTAGGCTCTCCGTATCCCGGACGAAATCCGGCTGCAGGATCCTGGCGGCGGCATACCGGGTGCCCAGAGCCTTCGCCTGCATGCAGCTAAGGAGATTGATCTCGTCCGTGTGGGTCAGGGCCACGATGGCATCCGCCGTATCCGCCCCTGCGCTCATCAGGGTCTCCCGGGAGGCGCCGCTCCCCACCACGCCGTTCACACTGTAGCTGTCCGTCATGGCATCCACCAGCTTCCGGTCCTGATCGATGACGACGATATCATATCCTTCACTCGCCAGGGACCGCACCAGGAGCGTCCCGGTCTGTCCCAGTCCCACGATGATGATCTTCATACTGCCTCTTCCCTCCTACTGCGCGGCCTTTCCGGTCCGGGCGCTGAGCCTCTCGGCCTTGTGTTTTTCCAGTGCGAAATAGACTTTCTTGATGCTAAGGCCCTGCACCAGCACCGTGAAAAAGATGGTGACATAGGCCACATTGGTAAAGATCCGGTACACCGCCTCCGGCAGATACTCCGCCGTCTCGATGGCCAGTGCCATGGACAGTCCGCCCTTTAAGGCCGACCAGGTCATAAGGATCACAAACTCCTTCAGGTTATAATTCCCCGGGATCTTCCGCCCGGTGAGGACCGAACTCACCCATACCCCCGCTCCCCGGGAGAGGAGGAGGATGAGAAGCGCCGCAGGGACCACGAAAAGCGCATGGACGCTGAGCTTCATGTTAAGGACCAGGAGCCCGATCATCACAAAGAGCACGGAGTTTAAGATGCTCTCCAGGATCTCCCAGAAGTCCCCATAGTAATGCTCTGGATCCACCACCGTCGCCGTGCGCTTCATCCGGTCCATGCAATAGGAGAAAAACATCCCGCAGACCACGGAGGCGATGACGCCGGAAAAGCCGAAATGCTCACAGATCATATATACGGATGCCACATCCAGCAGGGAGATCATGATATACCGCACCGGATTGCGGGTCATCTTCATCACGGAAAAGAGGACAAAGGAGACCCCCAGGGCCACCGCAAAGGCGCCCCCGATCTCTTTGATCATGAGGATGGCGAAATTGCTCTCCCCGCTGTGGACGATGAGGGACCGGACGAAGATAAAGAGGGTGACGCCGGTTCCGTCGTTAAAAAGGGACTCATTCTCGATGACGGAGCACACGTTCTTCGACAGCCCGATCTTACTCAGGATCCCCGTGGCTGCGATGGGATCCGTGGGGGAGACCACGCACCCCAGGAGCACGCACATCCAAAAGTCCATGGGAAGCCGAAATGCCAGTGCCACCAGATAGAACAGCCCGCCGTAGAGGAAGGAGGACAGCACCGTGGTCAGGAGCGCCAAAAGGGCGATGGGCCGGAGGTTCTTCCGAAACTTCCCCATGTTCACCTTGCTGGCCCCCGCAAAGAGCATAAAGCACAGCATCCCGTCCATGAGATACTCCCGGAACTCAAACTCCCCCAGCCGGCCGATGAGGTCCTTTAACACCGGGTCCGGGACGATGAGCTTTGCGATGAGCAGGATCACCGAGAAGATCAGGGAAAAGAAGATCAGGGCGATGTCGCTCTGCAGCTTAAACACCCGCTCGTTCAGTGTCCCGATGATGACGATATACGCAAGTATCACGATGAGAAAAAGTAACATGACCGTCTCCTAAGCTAGCACCCTTTTCGTCCGCTTCTGTGATCCTCCACGGAACAGGCAGCCGGACTTCCATATTCTACCAGCCCCGCATCCGCCGGATCAATGGATACGCGTCCGTCCTCGAAGACAAAGGCCGGGATCCCCACATCCCCTGTCTCCTTGCAGCGGTCGAACACCGGGTTCGTATCCCGAAGCCTGGTAAAGGCGCTCATGTTCCGGATGTTCTCTCCGATGTTGATGTAGGTAAACTCGCTCTCCCGCCCTTTGATCTGCTCATGGACATAGTCACAGTAGGGGCAGGTGGGCATTCCGTAGACTTTGATCATGATTTTTCCTCCATTTTATTTTTTTGCCGGTAGCGGCATTTTTGTAAAATGCATTTATGATCGCTGCCACAACTTCTCTTCTCACAATTGATCATATTTTGCATTGCTGCCTTCCCAGGTATAAACATCTGCTGTTTTTTTGATACCACCGTCAGTATATTCTTTTCTTCCTCCGGATTTTTTCTCATCAATCGTGTCTTGTAATTTCTTTATACTCAATCTGGTATAAATGAATCCCGCAACGGTAGCTGCCGCAGCACCTCCTATTATGTAATTGATAGATTCCCCAATAAGAATTGCTAGCCACTTCATGATTAACTCCTCTCCTTTTATTTTCTCTCAGGAACACTGATATTTTTATTGCTCCTTACCGGAGCGATCAATACTTTGCCCGTAGTTGCCTCTTTCGCACGTTCATTGCGGACGCGAAGTATGCGCGCTCTGCCATTTCCGGAGTGACTGAAATATCTCTCTCATATTCCAAAAC
Source organism: Lachnospiraceae bacterium (assembly GCA_017543485.1). Classification (GTDB taxonomy): domain Bacteria; phylum Bacillota; class Clostridia; order Lachnospirales; family Lachnospiraceae; genus AC2028. The sequence continues at coordinate 2,697 of JAFYFY010000159.1, forward strand.
CGAAAAACAGCCTTTTTGCTGCGCGATATGCCTCACCTCTGATGTTTCTAAAAGATTTGTTCTAACAGACACGGATCAAGCGTTCCTTTCATAAAGAATGTAAAGAGCTTCTGTAACTTATGTGGCACACTCATATGCTCATATATACACATAGGAACCGACAAAAAACCCCATATATTTTATCAAGAAATCCTATGTGCTTTCAAGGAAATCTTTCATCATGAGTTCGTTTCGTTGAGTTCAGTTTCCGTAACTATAAAAATCCCCTGCCGTCTTTTTTAGCAGCCTGATAAATGCCTTCCAGTTCTTCGGATACTCGTTTTCTCCACTGCGTTTTACATCCTTTTCCTCCTCGCGGCAGTACGTTACCTCCCAGGAGGTTCCGTCCATGACGAGGAATCCTTCCTGCTCGTAGGATTTTTTCCATCCGGGGATGTCGATGGCCTCCAGCTTCTGCCCGAACTCTTCGGGAGAGACGCTCAGCGCTGTCTTTTCCATGAATTCATTGCGGACTCCGAATTCTTCCTTCTCTCCCCACAGCGCCCCGTCCTCTGCCCAGATCCGCACATCGGTGCCTCCGAGATAGCTCATGATATGCAGTCTCACACTCTCAAGCTTTCCTTCCATGTCTACACCTCCTCCTTATTCCGTGTGTCCTTGCAGATCACCCAGTTTGCGCTGTCTTCCAGGAACTGTGCCAGAAGTTTTTTTCCCAGCGTAAAGGGATGTCCGAAGGGATTTACCACCACGCCCTGCAGGTCCTCCCGTTCCAGCCCAAACCGCAGGATATCGGAGATCTCCACCGGGATCGTCACATCCGCCACCTGACCATTTTCCATATCCTCCCTGTCCAGGAAGAGCGGAAGCCAGAGGTCCCCGTTTCCGTCCGTCATGGTATCCATGCGCAGGCGGATCTCGTCCTTCACCTGAAAGGTCTCCCCGGCGACGGGATTCACCTGCTCGATCGCAGCATGCAGGCTCCCGGTCACATCCACGCAGGGGGCAGGGACGGTTCCGCCCTCCTTCATCCGCGCCGCCAGACTCAGCAGGAACTCCAGGAATGCATCCGTGCGCTTCTCCGGATCGGTCTCCTCCCAGAAGAGCAGGTACTTTGCATTGACGGCCTGATTCGCCTCATACGGATTCCTGGTAGTCTCGCTTGATACTGCAGCATTCTCTCTCATGATCTTTTCCTCCCTTCTTAAACTGCCTTTGCAGGCATTCTCCACTCCAGCTCGCTCTTTAAGAGCTCCTCTACCTGCTCGATCACATACTCTTCCACATGATTTCTCTGAAGGATCGTTGTGACCTTGTCAATGTAGAGTCCGCCGATCTCCCTGACCTGCGGATCAGCCGGTCTCGCGGCCGCTTTCCGCCCTTCCTTCTTAGGGCTGACATACCTCTGTGTCACACTTCCGAGAAGTCCATAGCGCCCCTTGGGGAGCATCTCACGGAATGCCTTGATCGCCTCCACATCCTCCGGGCTCCAGTATCTGGTACGGCGGTTTCCCTTCCGAATGTAGTCCGGAAGCATCATCGCAATATCACTGTCCGGATTCTCCATCTTGAACTTGTAGTACGTGTTCAGCGTCTGAACGCTGCAGCCGACCTCACATGCCACTTCCGTAAGAGTCATCAGTCTGTTTTCCATATCTTTACCCTCCGTTTCTTTCGCTGTTTCTGACTTACATTCACAGGATACATTTTTACAGATTTGATTTGGTAAACCGCTCGTTGACGTTTTCATTTTCTTTTCAAATCCTGTATCCCTGCTTCGTGAGATAAATATACAAAATGAAATGGTCCAATACGTCCCCGCGCCGTTGACTTTTTGGAACGCAAAAAGGCCACCCGCAAGGGGTGGCCTATACCCTGTGATCTTTGCTGTTACTTGATCTTCTGCAGTTCCGGGCATCCGAATTCAAACAGAATGATATTGATCTTCACAATATTAAACTCATGATTCAGAATGCATCCTTTCACCACCAGATCCGCCTTACTGCTGGGGCTCAACGTCCAGCCCGCCCGACCGATGAGATCCATGGTCTGCTCCACATCCAGATGAAGCGACAGACAAAGTGCGATGGCCGTATACTTGTTCGGATGATAGTCTTTGTCCGACTGGATCTTGGAATAGACCTGCTTGGATATGTAGTCATTATAGACCTGGGGACCGGTCAGTCCTCTCTCGTCAATGATCTCAAACAGCTTTTCCTGGAACGTCTTGTCGGAGCCGGCGACGAGGGCGCTGATACTGGGCGGAACGGTGGTCTGTTTCTTGGGTTTCGGCTTCCTGACAGGAGACGTTTCGATCTCCCCAAGGAAGATCACGTTCTCCTGCATGTCCAGCAGTTCCTGCGCACGACGTCTTTCGATGGAGCGTGAATAAGAACTGCGGGAAGCCCCGTATTCATCCGCACTTACGGACTCCACATAATTGGCATCTACATATTCCCGGACATTTTCTATCAAAGATCCCGAAAGTTCAAAAGATTTGGGGTCAAAGACAACCAAAGTTACCTTCATCGAATGCTGCAGCAGGAAGGATTGGATCTCGGACAGAGCAATCTCCAGTGCCTTGTCTTTCGGGAATCCATAAGATCCTGTGGCGATCAATGGAAACGCGATGCTTCTGCACTTTAACTCTCTGGCTTTTTCGAGGGAATTCCTGTAGCAGCGTTCCAGATTTTCTATCTCCCCGTGAGTGCCATCCGTCCAGACGGGACCGACCGTGTGAATGATATACTTCGCCTGAAGGTTAAATGCGGGCGTCACGGCCACCTCACCGGGCGCAATCTTCCCGATCTTCTTGCGCTCTGCCATCAGCTTCGCCCGCCCGGCGGCTTTGTAGATCGCGCCGTCCACTCCGGCTCCGTAGGTCGGCTCGGGATTTGCGGTATTGACGATGGCATCCGCTTTTACTTTTGTGATATCGTTTCTGACAATCTGAAAAGGCATCCTTCCGTCCCCCCGATATGGCTATGACCAACTGTTAAAGTGTACCCTCTCTTCAAAGGGCTTTTTCACCGGTGCATGCACTTCCTCTGCTGCTTTTCCCACCGGCAGGATGCATACCACATCCTCCCCCTCCGGCACCTTCAGGACCGAAGCGATCTTGTCACAGATCCTGTCGTCATCCGTGATATGCCCCTCGTACCAACAGCTCTGATATCCCAAGTTTGCGATGGCCAGCAGCATATTTTCGATGGCTGCGGAATAATCCTGTACGGCGAAGCACCTGTCCCGATAGGCGTTGATCCTTCTCGTCAGGACCACGATCATAGCAGGGGCCGTCGCCGCCACCGGCGGATCGATCTGCGCCTTCACCTGCGCCAGGACCTCCGGGTCACTCACGATGATCACATCCGTCGTTTGCTTGTTGCATCCGGACGGCGCATCCATCCCGGCCTTTGCGATGGTGATGAGGTCCGCTTCCGGTACCGGATCCGGCAGGAATGTCCCGCGGTAGCTGTGGCGCGCCGCCATGGTTTGTACCACAGTCTTCAGGGACATCACATAGATCTGGCATGGATTGGCTTCGTCCCAGTACTCCGGCAGGACCTCCAGCTCTTTGAAGCCCAGGCTCCGGTAAAACGCGTTGGTGATGTCATAGTCCTCATAGACGCCCTCCCGGACGGTCTTTACCTGAAGGAACTCATATCCCTTCCGGACGGCATACTCTTTAGCGGCATCAAACAGTTGCCTGCCGATGCCTTTTCGGTGGCACTCCTTTCGGACTCCCATAACGGCCAGCTCCATGGTCGCTTTCCCGGTCTCCTTCAGGCACAGGAACCCTTCCTTCCTGCCATCGCTGACAGAGGCCCAGCAGGACTGCCCGGCTGCCTCCGCGATATACTGCTCCCGGCTTTCATCGATCCCGAACCAGTCTGTCAGGGCTTGCAGGATCTCCCTGGCGATGCTGCTCTTTTCCTCAGCGGATTCGATGTATTTGATCATGTTTTCTCCTGTCA
>JAFYFY010000160.1 GCA_017543485.1 Lachnospiraceae bacterium
CTCTTGAAACGGCGCAGTGCGCTGTCGAGAGACTCATTCTCTTTTACGATCACGTTGGACACTTCATTTCCCTCCCTTCAGCCCCTTGCGACTGACAAGGTTTTTTGGGTGAAAACACCCGCAGAAATTTATATCATAGAAGCGGATGCTTTGTCAAGAAGAAGGTTACTTCCGGATCTCAAGCAGCTTTGCCTTGAGCTCGGCCTCCATCTTTGCCATCTCCTCCTCGGCCATGGCGCGCTTCTCGCGGCCTTCCGCCTGGATCTTCATCACCTCGTCGAAGGTGGAGATCAGGCTCTCGTTGGTCTTCTTCAGGGTCTCGATGTCCACGATGCCGCGCTGTGCTTCCTTCTGGGTCTCGATGGTGGCCATCTTCAGGGCCTCGGCATTGGCGGTGAGCATCTGGTTGGTCACATCGGTGACGGCGCGCTGGGCCTTGGCAGCCTCGGTGGCATTCTGGATCCCCAGAGCGATGACCATCTGGCTCTTCCAGAGGGGAATGGTATTTACCACGGTGGAGCGGATCTTGTCCACCATCTGGATGTCGTTGGCCTGGATCATGCGGATCTGCGGTCCGGTCTGCAGGGCAATGGTGCGGGTCAGCTCCAGATCGGTGAGCTTCTTGGAAAAGCGCTCGCACATCTCCTGGAAGTCTCTGGCTGCCTGCGCATCCTCGGCCAGTCCGGACTCCTCCGCCTTCTTTTGAAGAGCGGGCAGGGTGACGGTCTCCGCCTCCTGGAGCTTCTTCTTGCCAGCGATGATGTACATGGTGAGTTCCTTTAAATATGCCAGGTTCATCTCGTACATCCGGTCCATGGTGGCGGAATCCTTCATCAGGCGCACCTCATGCTCCTGCAGGGCTTCCACGATCTTGTTCACATTGACCTCGGCCTTGTCATAGCGGGTCTTCATCATCTGGACCCGGTTCACGGACTTTTTGAACAGGCCCTTTAAGCCCTTTTCATTCTCATCCGCAAAATCCTTCAGCTCTGCCACCACACCGGTGAGAAGGTCTCCCACCTGCCCCATGTCCTTGGTGCGGACGGTGCTCAGGGCCTGATCGGAAAACTCCGCCATCTTGGTCTGGGTGGAGGCACCGAAGGTCATGACCGTGGTGCTGTCCGTGATATCGATCTGGGCTGCGAAATCATCCACCATCTTCCGCTCTTCCGGCGTCAGACGCTTCTCTGCTTCCGCGATCCCGCTGACCTGCTCCACGGCATTTGCCGCGGACAGGGAGACTGCGGGTTCCGGAGCTGCCTGTGCCTGCGCGGGTGCCGGCGCAGCCCCGAAGGGATCCAGCGTCAGCGTCGGGGTATAGACTTCTTCGGTTGCGTTCATTGCGGTAGCCTGGGTGTTCTCGTCCATGTTGATTCCCTCCTGATCCATTTCGTTTTATGATTTGTTCCCGCCCGGGAGCTTTCCGAAAAAAATGCCCGGCGGAAAAAGGTTTCCTACTTCGGCTGATTCAGGGGCTGGTCTCCCAGCAGCCCTTCGTTTTGCAGAACCTGCTGGAGCACTTCCGCATCCGTGGAGATGTCCAGGTTCGTGTCCGTAAACATATCGTCGAAGATCTTCTGGAATGCGTCGTTCAAGGCATCGATGGTGGCCTCGATCTCCCGCTTGGACTTTTCGATGTTCTGGGTGGACATGGGCTGTGCCTCCAGATCCGCATAGGCATTTAAGAGTTTCACCGCCGTGGGCAGATAATAGCTCATGAGCCTGCGGAGATTGTCCACATACTTGGGATCCGTCTTGGCCCGCTCCATGATGAGGGTGGTGCTGTTTTCCAGTCTGGAGAGCTTTGCGCTCATCTCCTCCCCGGGGATTCGGTCATTGCAGGACCGGATCTGGGCGATGTACTGATTGCCCTGGACGATCATCTCCCGCTGCAGGGGGGTGAGCTTTGCCAGCTCCTCGTCCATTTCCGCCGCCTGTCTGGCCTGCTCCGCAGCTGCCAGCTTTGCGGCTTCCTCCGCCTGGAGCCTCTCCCGCTCCGCCGTATTCTGGGTCTCCACATACTGGCGATAGGTCTCATCGCTGGTGATCAGCGTGGTCTCCTGGACATCGATGTGCCCCTGGGTAAACCAGCCCTTCCGGATCATCCAGCGAAGGTCTCTCAGGGCGAATTTGGCATCCTTGCCGAGAAAAGAACCAAGCTCTGCCAGAGAACCGTAGGTCCTGCCCCGGAGGGCTTTGATGTAGGATTCAAAGCGGCCCACCCGATTGTACATGGAAGTGCAGCTAACGCCCAATGACAAAAACAGCAGATTCATAAAGCCAAAGACAGCTGCCAGGCCCTCCGGTGCATCCCCGGAAAACACAGCCACCAGGAAAATGGGAAAGAGTCCGATGAGGGCCGTATATCCGCAGACTGCGCCCAGGATGGACAGCACCTTCGTGGCTGTCTGGTCCTTCACCAGTCTGGGGCCTCTGGCGCTTCGCATCATCCGTGCCTGGGGCACCGGCTGCCCGTCGGGGCCGTACACCGGCTGGGAGAAGACCTCCCTGGCCTTTCCGGAAATGATATTGTCATCGGGAGCCGCCTGACGGACGCCCCGCTGGCTGGCATAATGGGGCTGGGTACCGCCCCGCATCTGCCGCTGGGATGCCCTGGTGGTGATCCCCACGGAGTCCAGAGTCTGGCCCACCAGGCTCTGGATGTCCGAGCTTAAGTGACTGTAATCCCCGGTGCGGACCGCATTGGAGACCGCATCTCCGATGTCCGCTCCCATGGATTCAAATTCGTCGATCAGATTTGGCATTTCGCCTCCTACCTATTGATGCAGGTTTTGTTATACGCCAAGCTGTTTTTTCAGAACTTCCGCGACCTTTGCCACGGCCTCCGGCACCCCTGCGGGGTTCTTGCCGCCGGCCTGTGCCATATTGGGACGGCCGCCGCCGCCGCCGCCCACCAGGGGAGCCACCTCTTTGATGAGGTTTCCTGCATGAGCACCGGCCTTTACGGCGCCCTCCGTGGTCATGGCCACCAGGTTCACCCGGCCATCCGCCTCGGAGAACAGCACCACGACGCTCTCTCCCAGCTTCGCCTTTAACTGGTCTCCCAGATCCCGCAGTCCGTTCATATCCAGACCCGGAACTGCCGCGGACAGGAGTTTCACGCCGCCGATCTCCACGGCGCCGCCTGTCACATCGCCGATGGCATCCTTGGCTGCCTTGGCCTTCAGGGCTTCATTCTCGCTCTGCAGGCTCTTTAATTCCTCATTCATGCGCTCTAAGCGCTCCAGCAGCGCCGCAGGAGTGGTCTTCACGGTCTTTGCCGCCTTCTCCAGCTTCTCCTCCAGCTCTCTGTAATAGGTTCTGACATTTTCGCCGGTGATGGCTTCGATCCTGCGGACTCCGGCCGCAACGCCGTTTTCGGAGAGGATCTTGAAGCTTCCAATCTGTCCGGTGCGGGCTACGTGGGTTCCGCCGCAAAGCTCCACGGAGTAGTCTCCCATATTCACCACACGGACCGTGTCGCCGTACTTTTCGCCAAAGAGCGCCATGGCGCCGGTCTTTTTGGCATCCTCCAGGCTCATGACATCCGTCCGGACCTCCAGGTCTGCGGCGATCTTTTCATTAACCTCATCCTCTACTTTGCGAAGCTCCTCCGCGGTCATGGCCTGGCCGTGGCTGAAGTCGAACCGGGTCCTTAACGGATCCTGATAGGAGCCCTGCTGTTCCACATGATCTCCCAGCACATCCTGCAGAGCCTTCTGCAAAAGGTGGGTAGCGGAGTGGTTCCGGCAGGTGGCGGACCGCTCAGCGGTGTCCACCGCCAGGGAAACGGTATCTCCCTGGGTGATCCGGCCGCTCTTTACGAAACCCATGTGCCCCACCCGGTTTCCGGGAAGCTTGACCGCTTCGGTCACCTCAAAGACGCCGTCCGCGGTGCGGATCACACCGGTATCGCCCTTCTGGCCGCCCATGGTGGCATAGAAAGGAGTCACGGTGGTCACCAGGATGCCCCGCTGGCCTTCCGTCAGCTCGCTGACCGATTCGGTTTCCGTGGACAGAGCCACCACCTTGCTCTCCGCGGTGAGTCTTCCGTAGCCCACAAACTCCGTGGTCACATCCTCCCCCAGTCCGTCGAAGAGGCCCGCGCCTGCAGCGCTCTTCTGGGCAAAGCTCTGGCCCTCTCTGGCCTTGGCCTTCTGCTCTTCCATGGCCTCGGCAAATCCTGCCTCGTCCACCTCAAAGCCCTCTTCCTGTGCCAGCTCCACCGTAAGCTCCAGGGGGAACCCATAAGTATCATACAGAAAGAACGCATCCCGTCCGCTGATCTTCTTCTGCCCTGCGGAGGCGTCCAGAAGCTTTCTCAGCTCCTTCATACCGGTCTCCAGGGTGCCTTCGAAGCGCTCGATCTCCTTTTGCAGCTCGCTCAGGATGAACTCCCGGTTCTTCACCAGAAGCGGATAGCTCTCGGCGTAGACCCGGTCGATATAGATGGATGCGATCTTCAGGATATCTTCCTTCCCCAGGTTTAAGGTCCGGGCATGACGCACCGCGCGGCGGATCAGGCGGCGCAGCACATATCCCGGCCCTGCGTTGGA
>JAFYFY010000015.1 GCA_017543485.1 Lachnospiraceae bacterium
CGGATTCCGGAAGCCCTGCGGTCTGGACAGCACCTTTCTGGGGCGTTCCTCTTCAAGATCATCATCGGACGCTGATGAGCGTTTCGCGGCAGGCGAATCGTCGTACTCCTCGTCGTCCTCGTAATCGGGATCGTAACCGTCCTGCTCTTCATCCCCCTGATTGTTCATCTTCATCATCTTAAAGAACTTGTCAACCGTTGTACCCATGCTTTGAATAATCCCTTTCTCCGAAGATCCCGGTACCCACTCTCACATAAACAGCGCCTTCCTGTGCAGCCACGCGGTAGTCGCCGCTCATGCCCATAGAGAGGATGTCGGCCCGGATTTTCTCTCCCGAACTATTATCAATGTTTTGCGAGCTGATGTCAATGGAGATCTGTCGTAATTTCCGAAACAATTCGCGGTTTTCCTCGGGATCGGACACATAGGGAGCCACCGTCATAAGCCCCTTCAGACGGATCCCGGGAAGCAGCGCCGTCTCCCTTGCAAAGGCCATGGCACCTTCTCCTGTCAGTCCGAATTTGCTCTCCTCTTCCCCCAGATTCACCTCCGCCAGGACATCGCTCACAAGGCCTTCCTCCTGACTGATCCGGCTGATCTCCCGGGCCAGGTGCTCCGTATCCACGCTGTGGATCAGGGCTACCTTCCCCACGATCTTGCGCACCTTATTGGTCTGCAGATGGCCGATCATATGCCATCTGATGTCAGCCGGCAACTGAGGGATCTTCTCCAGAAGCTCCTGCACCTTGTTTTCTCCGAAATCCCGGGCCCCTGCTTCATAGGCCTCCAGGATCTCCTCCACCGTCCGGGTCTTGCTCACCGCGATGAGGGTGGCGTGATCCGGTGCAAAGCCGCCGCTCTCACATGCTTTTCGGACCTCTTCCCGGATCCGCAGGTAGTTTTCCGCGATCTGTGACATCTTCCGCTTCCTTCCCCATCACTTGTTGATGAACTGATCGTCCCGGACACTGGAGGCATCCAGCACGATATAGTCATAGACCCGCAGACCGTAGCGCGTGTTGGACCGGACGATGGCATATTCCTCGTTCTGATACAGCACCGTGATCTCCTTGAAATCCGCGAATCCCTTGTTGATGTTGTAAACGCCCTGCAGTTCTCCCTTTGCCTTCACCACACAGGTCTCCGAAGAATCCGGCAGCTCCAGGATATCCCCCAGGGACAGGATGGAATCATCCACATAGTAGACACCGGCCTTCTCATCGTAGCTGTAGACCTCGATCTGGGTCAGGATGCTCTGCCGGCCTCCCGTCTCATTGTATCCCTGCATGATGACATAGGTATTGCCGCTGCTCTCCTCCTCCGTGACGAAGCGCTTGTCGATAAGGAAAAACTCCTTCACCGCAATGGAAGACACCGGGATCTTCAGCCCCGTATCCTCCGAGAGCAATAGCTCCACATCCAGAAAGCGGTCCGTGGCAAAGGTGACCATGGAATTGGTAAAGGAAAGCTCCAGATAGGACCCGTCCTCATTCCGGTGCAGACTGACCTTGCCCCAGGATTCCAGCTGGTTTTTCAGAAAACGGACCTTGATATAGTCCTCTTTCAGAAGCTCCTCTCCTTCACTGTCGTCAATGGGAAAGACCACGGACCAGTTCTCCGAGGAGGACAGCTTATATACGGGGTCTCCCGCGGCCCGCAGGTCGTTCCCCAGGATGTTCTGTCTCTGATAGGATGCTCCGTCAAAGAGCTCTTTGCTCACCGTATCCGCCGTCAGGTCTTCGCACCCGTCGATATAATAGGTGATGATACCGGTATCCATGGAATCCAGGTATTTGAGTCCCGCAAAAGCAGACCCCTCCGCGCTGCCCAGGGCATCCAGAAACTGTGCGTTGGCCAGCTTCAGTACCGTGTTCTTCAGCGTATACTTGAAATCATAGAGGGAGGAAAAGCTGCTACGGTCAAATCCGTGCATATAGTCCGCGATGTCATTCTGAAACTCGGTCAGCTCCCGATCGCTGAGAGAGTTCTCCAGCAGGCTCTGGGCCTCCAGATACTCACTCACCTTCCCGGTCTCATCCACGGTGCACACCAGGTCGCCGTTGCTCACCCGCTGACCCTCCCGGGCCAGGAAGTTCACATATCCGGAATAGGGCGTCGTAAATACCGTCTCATCCCGGATCGCCACAGCCCGGTAGATATTGTTCTGGGACAGGGACCCTTCCACCACCTCATAGCGCACCACCGGATCGGAACTGAAATACAGCACCGCCACCACGATCATATAGAGCAGGATCAGCACCAGCAACAGGTATTCGATGCGAAATCGGGAAGGCCGCTCAAAGGACAGTATGTTGTTATCTTCTTCTCTCTTTCTGTCAGCCATGAAAACAGGGGGTAAACATAAGCGTAGGAGGGGAATCCCCTCCTACATCATTGTATGATATCACGATTCTGTGGATCTTACAGGGAGATCAGGATCTTGTCCTTCAGGCTCTCGGGCAGCTCGGACTCATCCAGGGATACGCTGAGGATGAAGGTCACGCCGAACTTCTCGCTGAGCTTGTCCAGCTTCTCGATAAGTGCTGCAGGGTCACCGCCCTCGGTATTGGAGATCCGAAGGAAGCTGTCAAAATACATCTGCATCAGGTCGTGATCCTGGGAAATGATACCGGAAACAAAACCGAGAAAGGCGTCCGGCGTGTCGATCATATAATCCGATACATCGATCATGCGAACCTTGTTGTTCAGCTCGAACATGTGCTTCGTGCTCTTGTCAAGATAAACGATGTTTCCGGAGATCTCTTTGATCTCGGAGTTCACCTTGCCCAAAAGCTCCTTGGTCTTTCCTTTCCCCTTCCGTCCTACAATCAACTGAACCATTGGAGTACCTCCCAAGCATTTATTTGGTTGAAAGAAGCTCTCCCGCCCCTTTCAAAATCTATCCTCATTATAGATGAAACACGCCCAAAACACAACCTGAATTTCGGCCCGATGTTCCCCTCGGTGCCTCCGGAAAGAAATCATATGGAGGGTGCCTCCGGAAAGAAATCATATGGAGGGTGCCTCCGGAAAGAAATCATGTTGAACGGAGTGAAATATGATTTCTTTAAGGTGAATAAACATGAGCTACGCTCATGTTTATTCACCCAAGCCGGCATGCTCCAGCATCAGATTCATATTCGCCACCAGATCATCATTGGTCTCCGACTGCAGGATCACGGAGATATAGGAGTTGGAATTCCGGTCCTTGGAGTACAGGATGAGGCAGTGCCCCGCCGCCTGGGTGGTACCGGTCTTGCCACCGATGACGGTGACAGACCCCGGTGCGGAATAACTCCCGTTCACATATCCGTTGGTATTTTTGACCGAAATGGTTTTCTCTTTTCCGTCCTTGTCGTAATACACCGTCTCGTAGGCGGCCTGGGAGATGATCTCCAGGATCGTATCATATTTCAGGGCTTCCCGGAAGATCAGATACAGATCGTAGGCGGTGGTGTAATGATCCGGATCGGTCAACCCGTTAGGGTTTGCGAAATGGGTCCTGGTGGCCCCGATGCGGTGTGCTTCCGCATTCATCATCTCCACGAAATTCTCGATAGAACCTCCCAGATTCTCCGCAATGAGATTTGATACATCGTTGGCGGAATACAGCAGCAGGATCCGCAGCGCCTGATCCAGCGTCATCCGGTCCCCTGCCTTCAGGTTCATGATCTGGGCCCCACTCTCGGTGACATAGACATTTTCCGTAGCGGTCAGCACCGTATCTAACGGAGCGTTCTTCACCGCCACCAGCGCTGTCATCAGCTTTGTGATGGAGGCGGGATACAGGGTCTGATGCGCATTCTTGGCATAGATCACTTCCTCTTTTCCCAGATCAAAGAGCACAGCGGCCGTGGTGTTGTCAGGGACCTGCAGATCCACCTTCCCCACGGAGGTCGCATCGATGACACAAAGGTCCGATGCAAAGCTGGCCGCCTTGTCCGCGCTCTGGTAAAAGAGCACATCATAGCTGCTGTTTTCTCCCGACGCGGAATAAGGCTGCGAATACTTCAGGGTGCCGCAGCCGGAAAAGGTCAGGAGTACCGTCATGGATATCGCAAGGGCGAGGGCCCTTTTCCCGAACTTATTTATACATTTCACGCCACTCAAAATCTCCTCTGTCAAGGGATTTGATCATCAGCTCCGCACTGGCCAGATTGGTAGCCAGCGGGATGTTGTGCATGTCGCAAAGCCTCACGATGGTGTCCACGTTGGGCTCGTGCTGCTTGACGGTGAGTGGATCCCGCAGAAAGATCACCAGATCGATGAGATTCTGTTCGATCTGAACGCCCAACTGCTGTTCTCCGCCCAGATGCCCGGCCAGGAACTTATGTACCGAGAGGTTCGTCACCTCCTCGATCAGCCTTCCCGTGGTCCCCGTGGCGTACAGATCATGCTTTGACAGGATCCCGCGGTAAGCGACACAGAAATTCTGCATCAGCTTCTTTTTCGCATCATGTGCGATGAGTGCAATGTTCATAACCCAAGTTGCTCCCTTCTCCCCCTAATTCAGTTCGTCCACCGTAGATGAATTTCCCCGTTTCACCTGCAGCTTGATATTCAGGACCAGTCCGATCCCGATATACAGCGTCCAGACGCTGGTAAGTCCGTAACTGACAAACGGCAGCGGCAGTCCCGTGTTTGGCAGAAGGAACGTCGCCACGCCGATATTGATAAAGGACTGAAACGCGATCATGCTCCCCACTGCGGCGGCGATGATACTCCCCGACAGATCAGGTGCCCGCCTGGCAATGCTGATACATCGAAGCGACACCAGAAACAGCAGGATGATGGTCAGCGCCGCGCCGTAAAAGCCGAATTCCTCTCCGATGACCGCAAAGATAAAGTCGGTCTGGGCCTCGGACAGGAAGTTTCCGTTTTTCACGGAGGTGATCTCATTGTTCCGGTATCCCTTGCCCTCCAGCATCCCGGAGGCGATGGCGGTGACGGAATTGTTCTGCTGATAGGCGATATCCGGATACTCCTCCGGATACAGAAAACCCAGCAGACGGTTCATTTGATAGGCTTCCAGGATCTCGTTGTTCGGATTCAGGATATAGCTTGAAGCGATCAGAACAACCGGGACCGCAATGATGAGAAATCCCAGCACCACCTTGTAACTGATCTTTCCGGAATACATGATGACAAAAAACAGGATCATCAGCATGATACTGGTGGAAAGGTCGGGCTGCTCGAAAACCAACGCAAAAGGAACCGCAAACAGCGCGATACACGCACAGATCACGGGGAACGTATTAAAACGCTCCTTAAATCTCATAATAAACGCGGCAAAGAATAAAATCAATAAGATTTTCGCCAGCTCCGACGGCTGAAACTGCAGTCCGCCGATCTTCAGCCACCGCTGTGCGTTATGGGAGGACTCCCCCATCAAAAGCACCAGTGTCAGCAGCACGAGGTTGAACAGATAGATCAGCCAGTAAAACTTCAGCACAAAGTGATAGTCCAGAAAGACCAGAACGATCATCAGTACCGCTCCGGAGGCATATCCGAAGAGCTGCCTGGACTGCAGATCCGGCTCCGCGCTCCCGATGGCCACATATCCGATGAAGGACAGGGCCGCCACCATCAGCACCAGAAGGATATCAAAATTTCGAAAATGATAGTTTCTAAACGGCATAAAGCCTCTCCACAAGTGTTCTTGTAAGGGGATCAGTCAGGATCCTTCCCTCGCTGACGTGGGCCAGCTTCGGTGCCACCTTCGGCTTGATCATCCAGTGCCCCTTCTCCTCCGGGGTATAGATGACGCCGCCGATGATCAGCTCCTCCGGCTGCATCTCCAGGGCGATGACAAAAGCGCTCTCATCCGTGGCTCCCCCGGCCCTGGCGGTGCCGTACAGGCCGCCCAGCACGACAATATTCCCCTTGCTGACGATGCTGGAGCCGGGATTCACATCCCCCAGGATCACCACGCTCTCTTCCACCTCGATCTCCCGGTGGTCCGTCAGGGACCCCCGGAAAAAGAAGGCCTGGTTGTCCGGATCGATCTTCTGCTCGACGGTCCGGATGGCATGCAGGAAGTTCTGCTCCGTTTTATCGTCATGGCCCACCACGCAGATGATCTCCAGGTCACAGCACTTTTCGATGGCAGCCAGAACCTTTTCCTCCTCCAGATCGCTGAGGGTGCGTCCCTCCACCGAAAGCACCAGGCTCTGCTTTCCCAGAAATCCCCTGCTCTCGGTGAATTTGTGCTCGATCTCCGCAAGAAGCGCGTCAAAAGGCTCCTGCGGATCCAGGATCAGCCGGATCCCGTGATTGTGGCTTTTCACTGTTACTTTGGATTTCATCCCTTGCATTCTCCTTTTACATCTCGTTAGTGACGCCGGCGTCCGGAGTGTCAGCGGTTCCGGTGATGAGGTCGTCTTCCTCGGCCAGTCCGTAATAATACTTGATGATGTCCCGCGAGATCTGGGCCGCATAGTCGGAGGAATACCCGAAGGGGACCCGGGTAGCCATGGCGATCTCCGGTTGTTCGTACGGTGCAAAACAGATAAAGAGTGCGTGGTTCGGGCGGGATTTGGTCTGCTCAGCGGTACCGGTCTTTCCCGCCACATTGACGGCCAGATCCCCGAAGTATTTCTTGTTCTCCACCACGGCCCGCATGCCCTGATGGAAGGCATCCCAGTACTCCGTCGGAAAATCGATGGTGTTCCGGACGGAGGGCTCCTGCTCCCAGACCTGCGTCCCGTCCGCGGATTCCACGCGGTCCAACAGCGTCAGGTCAAAGCATGTCCCCCGGTTTGCGATGGTGGCCGCATATCGGGCCAGCTGGGTGGTGGTGTAGCTGTTGGTACCCTGGCCGATGGAGGAACGCACCGCGTCCATATCCGACACGTTGGGTTCATATTCCGAGATCTCGACACCGGATTTTTCCGACAGACCGAAGAGATCCGCGTAGGAGCTTAAGGTTTCGATCCCCTCCGCATCCTTGTATTCCCCGGACTTCGTGGACAGGCGGTATCCCACATCGAAAAAGAAATAGTTGCACGAATCCCGGATGGCGGTGCGAACCGTCTCATCGCCGTGTCCGAAGCGGCTCCAGCAGCTGGGGGACGGCGTGACGGCGGTAAAGAGGCTCACACAGTCGATCTTCGTCCAGAGGTCAATGACGTTTTCCATCAGACCCGCGGAGGCCGTGACGATCTTGTAGGTGGATCCCGGTGCCGCCTTGTACTGCGTCGCAAAATTTAAAAGCGGTGAGGATTTGTCTGCAGTGAGCTTTTCGTAATACACCGGATCCACGGAATTGGCCATTTTGTTGTTGTCATATCCGGGGTAGGTCACCATGGCCAGCACCTCTCCCGTATGCACATCCGTGATCACCACCGATGCATTGCAGGGATCCAGCGCCAGCTGCGCAGGTGTCACATCCAGCCCCTCAATCCGGTTCATCATGAAGCGGAAGGCGGATATGCGGCCTTCCTGCAGCTTTTCGATCTCCTCGATGGGGATCTCGATGGCATTTTGTTCATACAGCAGCATGCAGACCTGCTTCGGCGTGATCCGGTCCTTTAAGAGCATATATTTGAACATCCGCTTCTGAAAATCACCGCTGTGATCCGCCAGATTGATGCAGGAATCTACGATTTTGTCAAAGATCTCGGAAGAGTCCGAATACTTTCCCTCCAGACTCAGCTTCGAGGTATCGATCCAGTTTGCGTAGATGCAGTAGTCCAGATATTCTCCCAGGCTGATGACCTCGTTTTTCGCCCAGTCCTGATAGACTGCATCCTCCGCATCCACCTTGGACCCCATCAGGATCCCGCTGTCCGTCAGGAGCTTGACCAGACTGCTCTCATAGGCCTTCTTTTCCGCATCCAGGTCTTTGTACGGCGTACGGATATCCGTCAGTTCCTGCCGAAGCGCGTCGTAGGTCTCGTTCTGATAGTCCATGTAGATCCGGTAGACCTCCCGCTCCGTCTCCTGCGCGGAGGCGGAACCGAAATGCTCGATGTTTAAGATCCCGTTTCCGAACATGGCATAATACACATCATAGATGGGGATCTTGATATCGGATTTGGAGTTGTATTCTCTGGCGTCAATGATCTTGCTGGAGATGAGTCCCGCCAGCTTCTGCTCCAGAATACAGTAAGCGGCAATGGTCAGATCCTTGTCCACCGTCAGATACACATTCTGGCCGGCAGAAGGGTTCTCCCGCTCCAGCACGGAGATCACCTTACCGGTATTGTCCACCATCACCCGCTCATAGCCCTTTTCGCCCTGGAGCGTGGTCTCCATATAGCTCTCGATGCCGCCCTTTCCCACCACGTCATTGATGGTATAGGTGGGCTGCATGCCTTCCTCGATGCGCCGGTTGTTCAGATCCTCCATCTCATCCGAGGAGATCTTTCCCACATACCCCAGAAGATGCGCAAAATAAGGGCTGTCCACATATCTGCGGATGGTGTCCTCCTCGATGGTGACACCGGGGAGCACGTCGGAGTTTTCCAGGATCACGGCCACCGTCTCCTTGGAGATATCCGTGGCCACGGTGGTGCCGATGTATTTGCGGTAGGCTGTCTGGCTCATGGCAAAGCGGATGGTGACCACCTTCAGCCAGTCGCTTCTGCTGTATCCTCTGCCGGGAACAAAGCTGTCCCGGTCCTCCGGATCGATAAAATCCCCCCCCGCATAATGAAATCCCTGCCCTGTCCGGCGGCTTAAATATTGCATCACCTCCATCGCCGTGGAGGAAGCCTCCTCCTGCGACAGGTCGGAAATGGAGCTGTGATCGTACACATCCGCCAGAAACCGCTGCAGGGTCCGTCCTTCTGCGGAAAACTCGAAATTGTCATCCTCGTTTACCACGATCTTAAAGTCCGTGGTCACATGGTCCCCGTTTTTTTCCACAAAACGGATCAGCCGAAGGAGCATCTCGTTGAGCTCCGCGTTTTTGGCGCTACCGGACTCAAAGGTGTCCTCCACCTTCACGGAATAGGCCAGCTGACTGTAGGCCAGAAGATTCCCGTTCCTGTCGTAGATGTTGCCCCGGGTGGATACGATGTCCCGGGTCTTTTCCTGCTCCAGAACGAAATTCTCCAGATAGCTCTCCCCGTTGATGATCTGCAGGGAAAAGCAGCGGTACAGCAGCACGCCGCAGAGAGCCACCAGCCCCAGATAAAGGATCGTGAGCCGGCTGGTAAATATGATGATGATGCGGTCGCGGATTTCCTCAAACAATGGTCTGATCGCTCCTGTTGCGAATATTCTCAAATGCCTGATCAACCTTCAGGATCAGGGAGTAAAAGACAATGGATACCAGTGCGGTGTAAAAGGTCTCCGGCGCGATGACGCTGCGCAGATAGAAGGAAAAATGGGTCCTGCCGTGGAGCAGGAAGGAAAACACATACACGCCGAAGCCGTAGGTAAAATCACTGAGGGTCAGAAGCACCAGCGGAAACCGGATATCCTCCGGATAAAAGAGTCCGCACAGCTGCCCGCAGGCGTACCCGAGGTACATCTGCAAAAGCGCGTGGAACCCCAGCAGATTCCCGGAAAAGATATCGATGAGGAGCCCGCAGAAAAACCCCACCGTGATGCCGGTGTTCTCCCCGTACAAAATGGCATAAAACACCGTGAGGAGAAGCATCAGGTTGGGGCTGACTCCTCCCAGCGAGATGTGGGGAAACACGCTGCTTTGCAGGATAAAACAGGCGGGTATGCTGATTGCGATACAGATCCTCTGCAGGATCACACTCTTGTTATGAATCATAATCCGTATTCTTCCGGTCCGTGATCACCAGCACCACGCTCAGATGGGAAAAATCAACCGCCGGGATCAGATACCCGGATCTGGTCAGGTTGTTATTGTCCTGGCGGATGGTCTGGATATAGCCGATGAGAAGTCCCGGCAGGAATTTGTCGCTGATCTGGCTGGTGACGATCTTATCTCCCACCTGGGCCTTTTCCTCATCGTCCGTCAGCTGGGAAAACTCCGCAAGTCCCTCCGCATACAGCTCCAGACTCCCGGAGACGATGAGGGTGTCTCCGGTGGAAAGGACCTGCCCGCTGACATGGGTCCCGTCGGAGATCACGGAGGTGACCCGTGCCCAGTTTGGACCGATGGAGGAGATGCGTCCCACCAATCCGCCGTCGGCAATGACATTCATATCGATCTCCAGGCCGTCGTTGGTTCCCTTGTCGATGACGAAGCTGTGGAACCAGTTTCCGCCGTCGCTGGCGATGATCCGCGCGCCCACCTTGTGATAGGCCTCGTACTCATCGGACAGGGACTGGAGCGATCTGAGCTCGTTTAATTCATACCGCTCCTGGGTCAGTCTCGTATTTTCCTCCGTGAGGGCCTCCACCTGCTCCCGGAGCTCTCTGTTTTCCTCGATGAGGGAGGTGACCCGCTCCAACTCTTCTCTGCGGTTTCCCAGCCACTCTCCCACGCGTCCGATGCCCTTTTCAAAGGGGACGATGACGGCCCCCACCGCAGAGTGAAAAGGCCCGTCAAAGGCAGTGGTGCCATAGGTGACGAGCATCAAAAGCACGGAAGCGATTGTCAAAATAAGAAGGAGAGATTTACCGGACAGCGTAAATTTCTCCCTCTTAGGCTTTACAACAGGACTCATTTACTCATTCCTTCGGCACTCTGTGCAATGCTGGCAAATTCGCTCTCCTGGATGACGCGGCCGAGACCGTAAGCGGTGGTGGTGATGGGATCCTCCGTGATATTGACCTTCAGGCCGGTATTGTCCGCAACGAGCTCCACCAGGTGACTGACCTGGCTGGCTCCGCCCGTCATATAGATGCCATGACGGAAGATATCCGCAGACAGCTCGGGGGGTGTCCGCTCCAGGATCAGCTTCACATGATCGATGATGGTCCGGAAATGCTCTTCCAGGCTGGCCACCACCAGCTTTGTGGGGATCTCCCGCTCCACCGGAAGTCCGGTGACGATATCCCGCCCGTAGACGATGGCTCCCTTTCCCTGTGCTTCCAGATCCCGCAGACCGATCTTTACGTTCTCCGCCGTCTTTCCGCCGATCATCAGGCCGAACTCGCTGCGCACGCAGTTTCGGATCGCATCGTCGAATTTCAGTCCGCCGACCTTGATCAGCTTGCTCAGAACGATGCCCCCCAGAGACAGGATGGAGATCTCGGTGGTCTCAAAACCCACATTCACCACCAGAACACCCTGGGAGTTCTTCACATCGATCCCCAGTCCCAGTCCGTCCGCCACGGCCTTTTGCACCACCATGATCTTGTGGGCCTTTACCCCGGCCTCCTTCAGCAGATCATAAAAAGCTCTCTTTTCCACATCCGTGATATCCCAGGGGACCGCGATGACGAAATCCGCAGGCTTTAAATTCCCGCGCTGCAGGTCCACCAGCATGTACTTCACCAGCGTCTCCATATTCTTCAGATCCGAGATCACGCCGTTGGACAGCGGATAGGAAATGGAGATATTGGAGGGAGCCTTTTCGTACATTTCAAAGGCGGAATCGCCGTAGGCAAACAGCTCGGTCTTATTCTTGATGGCGATCATGTTCTTCTGGACCGTCACCGTGGAATCCGCATTGTTGAAGATCTTGATGTGATTGGTTCCGAGATCGATCCCGAAAGCGTTATTGTTCATATAGTTCCTTCTCCCTTGCAAAACTGTAATACACGCGGTCTCCGATGATGATATGGTCCAGTAAAGGGATGTCCATCATCCTGCTGACGTCATACAGGGTACGGGTCAGCCGGATATCCGTCTCACTGGGCCTTGGATCACCGCTCGGATGGTTATGGATCAGAATGATGTTCACGGCCCTGCACCGAAGCGCCTCCAGAAAGATGGTTCTGGGGGAGATCAGGGACAGATTCACACTCCCTTCGGACAGTCTGGTGTCTCCCAGGAGCTGTCCTTTCGCGTCAAAGCAGGCCAGGTGTACGCATTCATTGGGAAGATGCCGCAGCCGCTCCATGTAATACATGGCGATGCTCTCCGGATCCGTCATGCAAAGGCCCTCCCGGGCTTTCCTGGTACTCATCCGCATGGAAAGCTCCGCGATGGCTTTGAGCTTCACCGCCTTTACGGTACCGATACCTGACAGCGCTGTCAGGTCCGTGAGCTGTGCGTCATAAAGTCCCAAAAGTCCGTCCCGCGGGGGCTTCCCCAGCTGCAGAACGCTCCTGGCCACCTCCAGTGCCGGCCGGTCTTTGGTACCGGTCCTTAAGATGATGGCGATGAGCTCGCTCTCCGTCAGGGCCTCCGGTCCGAATCGCAGGAACTTTTCATAGGGCATCTCCTGCATCCGTACATCTTCGGTTTTCTGTTCTTTCATGGTTTCCTTTCTGCCTTCTCCGGATCCGACAAAAAGGGAACTGTCAAAAGATTATTTTAGCATAAAACCAGGCCTTTATCCACCAGTCTCTGAAAAGATTTCAAAATGCCCAGCTTGCCGTGGGGCCAGGTGAGGCCTCCCTGGAAGTAGACGCTATA
This sequence comes from Lachnospiraceae bacterium, assembly GCA_017543485.1. Classification (GTDB taxonomy): domain Bacteria; phylum Bacillota; class Clostridia; order Lachnospirales; family Lachnospiraceae; genus AC2028. The sequence continues at coordinate 12,452 of JAFYFY010000015.1, forward strand.
GGGCTCCTTAAGCGGTCCGTCGGCGGAGAGCTCGATGGAGCTTCCGGACACGAAAGCCCCTGCCGCCATGATGACCTGCGCATCATATCCCGGCATGTCCCAGGGTTCCGGTACCACATGGGAATCCACCGGCGCAGCGGACTGGATCCCCTCGCAGAATGCGATAAGGGCATCCGGATTTCCGAAGGTGACAGCCTGGATGATATCCGCCCTGGGCTCCGAACCGTCCGGCAGCACGGAAAACCCGTGTCTTTCGTAGAGATTCGCGGCAAAGATGGCACTCTTTAATGCGCTGGCGGTGACGGTGGGCGCAAGGAACAGTCCCTGATAGAACTGGGGCAGGATCCCCAGGGACGCCCCCACTTCCTTCCCCAGCCCGGGAGAGGTCAGGCGGTATGCCGCATTCTCGATGCACTCCTTTTTCCCCGCCAGATACCCGCCGATGGGTGCCAGTCCCCCGCCCGGGTTCTTGATGAGGGACCCCACCACCAGGTCCGCTCCCACATCCGTGGGTTCGATACGTTCCACAAATTCTCCGTAGCAGTTGTCCACCATACAGATCATGTCGGGCCTGATCCCTTTGATGAAGCGGATCAGCTCCCCGATCTTCTCCACGGAAAAGCTGGGGCGGGTCTGGTATCCCTTGGATCTTTGTATGGTCACCAGCTTTGTCTTCTCATTTAGCGATGCCCTGATGCCATCATAGTCAAAGCTTCCGTCCGGCAGCAGGTCGGTCTGTCTGTAGGTGATGCCGTACTCTGCCAAAGATCCCTTGGAGGGTCTGATGCCGATGACTTCCTCCAGGGTATCGTAGGGCTTTCCCACGGGGGAATAGAGTTCGTCCCCAGGCCGGAGGTTACTCATGAGGGCCAGGGCCAGGGCATGGGTCCCGCAGGTGATCTGGGGTCTCACCAGGGCGTCCTCGGTGCCGAAGATCTCGGCATACACAGCTTCCAGGGTCTCTCTTCCCAGGTCGTTATATCCGTATCCGGTGGTGCCCAAAAGGCAGGCCTCGCTGACCTTGTGGCGCTGCATGGCGCGGATGACTTTCAGCTGGTTGTACTCGGCGGTCTCGTCGATGCGTGCGAAACGCTCCGCCAGGGTCTGCAGGATCTCTTCCCCCAGACGGTAGACGGGTTCGGAGATGCCCAGGGATTGGTAGATTTCTTTCATAGTTTTCCTTCTATTCTTTCATTTATTGACGCTTCCTCGCAGGTCATGCACGGTTTTGGCACCGCTTCCGCTGTCGGTCCTCGTAGCAGCGGTTCTAAGTTCGCGCTGCGCAGAGCTTGCGCTCACTAAGAACCGGCCTCGGACAGACTGCCTAAACCGTGCATGACCTGGTCGGTCGCTGAGATTTATGTAAGGCAAAATAAGACCTCGTATATTCGAATGATATCAGAGAACTGATATTGCTTCGAGCAGGAGCCGATGGGATCCTGAGAGAGTTTGCGAGCCTGTGACGAGACATGGTTCGCGCAGCGGACCGAAATTGCCAAAACAGCTCATGCAACGAGGGGCGAATCGACAGGACGTCGATTCGAGCAAATCACCGGCATGGATGCCGGATGATTTGCGACCCGACACTTGCCTGCAATGTCCGCTGTTTTGAGCAATTTCATGTCGAAGGAACCGGCGAGACAAACCTCTCGGGACCCCGGAGGCTCCGTCACGAACATAACGTCTCTTTGACCTGCCGGATGAGTTCCCGGAGGATCGCGTCTTCATCGTACCCGTACCGGTCCTTGGGGACCCAGATGACGTCCCCCTCCCGGCGAAACCAGGTCAGCTGCCGCTTTGCGAAATGCCTGGTGTTTCGCTTGATCCGGTACGCCGCTTCTTCCGCGGTATACGCTCCCCGGATCACCGGCACCATCTCCTTGTACCCGATGGCCTGCATGGAGGTCATCTCCGGTGTGACTCCTTCCTCCAGAAGTCCCCGGACCTCGCCTTCCAGCCCGGCTTCCATCATCTCATCCACCCGCCTGTCGATGCGCTCATAGAGCCGCTCCCGCACATCGCTAAGCACAAAGTAACAGGCGCGGTATGCAGCGGGGCGAAGGGACTCCTCCCGGTTGTGTACCGAGATGGGCTGCCCCGTGGTGTGATGATATTCCAGGGCGCGGATCACGCGCTTTATGTTTTCCGCCGGGATCGCATCCGCGCTTTCCGGATCTGCCTTTCGGAGCATCTCATGAAGGACCTGTGCACCGTCCCGCTCCGCCATCTCCCAAAGGGACTGCCGGTATGCTTCATCCGTCTCCTGTTGGGAGAAGTGGATATCCCGGAGCAGCGCCTGGATGTAAAAGCCGGTGCCCCCTACCACGATGGGAAGTTTTCCCCTTGCATGGATCTGCGCGGCCTTTTCCTTGGCCAGCTCCCGGAACCGAAAGGCATCAAAGGACTCCGTGGGCTCTAAGATATCGATGAGATGATGCGGGATCCCCTGCATCTCATCAGGCAGGATCTTTGCGGAGCCGATGTCCATCCGTCGGTATACCTGCACGGAATCCGCGGAGATGATCTCCCCGCCCAGTTCCCCGGCCAGACGGATGGACAGCGAGGTCTTCCCCACCGCCGTGGGGCCCGTGAGGATCACCAGAGGCGGCAGATCTGCGGATGCGGTTTTGCGTTCCGGAATATCAGGCATGGACAGGTCCTTAATCTACGATTCTCTTAAACTTCTTTTCCAGTTCATATTCGCTCATGGCGATGACCGTGGGTCTGCCATGGGGACAGTTATAGGGGTTCTCCAGGGTAAGGAGTTCATCGATGAGGACCTGGGCTTCCATCACGGAGAGCCGGTCTCCCCCCTTTACGGAGGCTTTGCATGCCATGGATGCCACCTTTTCCTCGATGGCGGCGTAGCTTCCCCTGCTGTTTCCTTCGCTCAGTTCCTCCAGCACCTCCAGGAACAGCTCCCGGGAGGTATGTCCGTACAGATCCGTGGGAACGGCTCGAAGCGCATATTCGGAGCCTCCGAAATGCTCGATCTCAAAGCCCAGGTGCTCGAAGGCTTCCAGATGCTCTTTCAGGGCCGTCTCCTCCCGCCCGGTCAGGCTCAGGACCACGGGGGGCAGAAGCTGCTGGGAGGATACGGTCTTTTCCCGAAACCGCTTCATCATCCGCTCATAGTTCACCTTTTCATGGGCCGCATGCTGGTCGATGATCAGGAGCTTTTGCTGATACTGGATGATCCAGTAGGTGTCAAAGACCTGCCCGATAAAGCGGTAGTCCGGCCTGCTTTTTGCGGACAGAAGTCTTCCCTCCTCCCCGTCAAACAGGGACTGCTGAACGGGCTTGACAGGTTTCTCCGGTTCCGGCCGGGGTATTTCGGGCTCTGTCTGAGTCCGGATGGCCACCGGATCGCTCTTCATAACCTCAGCTCTATCCTGCGGAACCGCAACCTCTGCCTCCGGCTTTTCAAAATCCGCAAAGAAGGTGGGATCCGGTTTCGGAATCTGTGGGATCTGTGAAACCTGTGAAACCGGAGCTTCCTGTGAAACCTGCGATGTCCGTGAAACCGGAGTTTCCTGTGAAACCTGCGGTGTCCCGGCGACCTCAGGCCGCCAGGCGACTATTGGTCGCCCGGCGACTTCAGGTCGCAAGGCGACTTTTGGTCGCCCATTGCTCTGCGCAGTCTGCGCCGCCGCATACCGGGGTTCCTCCCGCACGGCGCGCTGGAAGGGCTCGGGATTTCGGCCGCTCCTTACCTCCGCCAGGGCCTGTCTCTCATCCGCCTTCCGCTCCCGGTCGGTGCGAAGGACCTGTCCCGGGATCATCTCCCTGGCTTTCAGGGTCTCAAAGACCGCTTCCGAGAGGACGCTGAAAAACAGGTTCTGATCCGAGATCCGCACATCCATCTTGGTGGGGTGGACGTTCACATCCACCCGGGCGGGGTCCACATGGAGGTTCAAAAAGCATACCGGAAATTTGTGGATCATCAGATACTCCCGGTATCCCTCCTCGATGGCCTTTGCCACGATGTCACTGCGGATGAATCGGCCGTTCAGGAAATAGATCTCCATATTCCGGTTGGACCGCACCAGCTCCGGGGTTCCCAGATATCCGGTGATGCGGATCCCGCTTTTTTCCCGGTCGATGGGGATCACGGCTGCGGAGGTCTCCCGCCCGTAGACGCGGTAGATGACCTCCTTTAAGTCTCCGCTTCCGGAGGTGTGGAACCGGGTCTTGCCGTTTAAGGTCAGCTGGAAGGATACCTCCGGATGGCTCAGAGCGATGCGCTCCATCAGGTCGCAGATATATCCGCCCTCCGTCATGGAGGTCTTCAGGAATTTCCGTCTGGCAGGGGTATTGAAAAAGAGATTCCGGACCAGGATCGTGGTCCCCTGAGGGGCACCGATCTCCTCATAGAGGGTTTCCCTGCCACCCTCCATGGCCATCCGGATCCCGGTGAGGGGCTTCTGGGGCTTGGTGATGATCTCCAGCTGGGAGACGGCGCAGATACTGGAGAGTGCCTCCCCGCGAAATCCCAGGCTCCGGATATGGGCCAGGTCCTCCGCAGAGGTGATCTTGCTGGTGGAATGCCGGAGGAATGCGTTTCGAAGATCCGTCTCTTCGATGCCGCAGCCGTTGTCCGTCACCCGGATCAGCTCGGTGCCCCCCTCCTTGACCTCTACCGTCACATGGGTCGCTCCCGCATCAATGGCATTTTCCACCAGCTCCTTTACCACGCTGGAGGGGCGTTCCACCACCTCCCCGGCAGCGATCTTGTCGATTGTCGCACTGTCCAGTACGCGAATGGGCATGTTTCTCTCCTAACTGATGCGGTACCGGTTTCTGAGCTTACTCTGCAGCCGGTACAGGGTATTCATGGCATCCAGGGGCGTCAGAGTGGTGATCTCGATCTCACTGAGTTCCTTTAACACGTCCTCGTCGGAGACCGTATCGAAAAAGCTCATCTGCCCCATATCCACCTCATCCGGGGCCGTGACCCTGACGGTCTTCCCGGAGGATACATTCTGGTCCTTTACCGCGATGGCACTGATCTGCTCCGTGATGGACTGGTCCTGGAGCTGATCCGCGATCTCCTTTGCGCGGTCGATGACCATGTCCGGAAGTCCCGCCAGCTTGGCCACCTGAATGCCGTAGCTGCGGTCCGCACCACCCTTTACGATCTTCCGAAGGAACACGATGTCCTCCCCGGATTCCTTCACGGCGATGCAATAATTGTTCACATTGTCGATCTTGCCCTCCAGCTCCGTCAGCTCATGATAGTGAGTGGCAAAGAGGGTCTTGGCTCCCAGGAGCTTTCGGTTGCTGATATGCTCGATGACGGCCCAGGCGATGGAGAGCCCGTCAAAGGTGGAGGTGCCCCGGCCGATCTCATCCAGGATCAGCAGGCTGTTTGGTGTGGCGTTTCGCAGGATGTTGGACACCTCATTCATCTCCACCATGAAGGTGGACTGGCCGCTGGCCAGATCATCGGATGCTCCCACCCTGGTAAAGATCCGGTCCACCACGCACAGGTTTGCGCTCTTTGCGGGGACAAAGCAGCCGATCTGGGACATGAGGACGATCAGCGCCGTCTGCCGCATATAGGTGGATTTTCCAGCCATGTTGGGCCCTGTGATGATGCTCACCAGATGGGATTTCTGGTCCAGATAGGTATCGTTTGCCACGAAGAGCTCGCCCCCCAGCATCTGCTCCACCACGGGATGCCGGCCTTCCTTGATGTCGATGACGCCCTTGGCGTTCAGGGTGGGACGGACATAGTGATTTCGCTCGGACACCAGGCTTAAGGATGCATACACATCCAGCCTGGCCAGTGCTCTGGCGGTCTTCTGGATCCGGTCCAGCTCCGCGCCGATGGCATCCCGGATCCTGCAAAACACATCATATTCCAGCTGTGCCAGCTTCTCCTCGGAGTTTAAGACGATGTCTTCCAGCTCTTTTAACTTCGCATTGGTGAACCGCTCCGCATTGGTAAGGGTCTGCCGTCTGATATAATCCTCCGGGACCTGATCCTTGTTGGAATTGGTCACTTCATAGTAATACCCGAAGGCCTTATGATACTTGATGCGCAGATTTTTGATCCCGGTCCGCTCCCGCTCGCTCTCCTCCAGCTCCAGGAGCCACCCTTTTCCGTCCCGCTTTGCGGCCCGAAGTCTGTCGATGTCCTCGTCAAACCCGTCCCGGATGATCTCCCCGTCCCGCACCGAAATGGGAGGATCCTCACAGATCCCGGCTTCGATGAGGTTTGCCAGGTCCTCCAAGGGGTCCAGTTCCTCCCGGATCTGTGTCAGCTCCTCACAGGTGACATCCGCCAGGACGTTCAGGATATGGGGCAGCATGGAGATGGATCCGCCGAAGGCCAGAAGATCCCTGGGATTGGCGGTCTTGTACAGGATCTTGGTCAGGAGGCGCTCTAAGTCGTAGACGGGATTTAAGTACTCCCGGATCTCATCCCGTGCGATGTTTTTTTCACAGAACTCGCTCAGGGCATCAAAGCGTTTGGTGATCTCCTCGCCGTCGGTTAAGGGCTGTTCGATCCGGGCCCGCAGGAGTCTTCCTCCCATGGCGGTTTTCGTTTTATCAAGGAGCCCTAAGAGGGACCCTTTTTTCTGCTTTTCCCGCAGGGTCTCCGTCAGCTCCAGATTGCGTCTGGAGGATGCGTCCAGCATCATGAAGCGGCTGGCCAGGTAGGGCCTTATGGATGCGATATTGGCCAGCTGATTCATCTGGGTGTCCGCCAGGAATTTCAGCAGTGCCCCGGAGGCCAGGATCCCCAGCGGCATCTCTTCGATGCCCAGACTGACGAAGCTCTGGACCCGGAAGTGCCGCAGCAGGAGTTCTCTGCACATGGCATCATCAAACAGGTGTGCATCCAGGGCATAGATGGGCGCATGAAGACGCTCCCGCAGCTCATCGGCCTGCCGGGAGCTCATGAGATACCCGTCATTACAGATGATCTCCCGGGGCTCGAATTTCATGATCTCATCCCGAAGCGTTCCGAGAGAATCCACCTCCGTAACAGTAAAATCGCCGGTCGTAACATCCGACACGGCGATGCCGATCTTACTCTCCGAATAATAGATGCACATCAGGTAGTTGTTCCGGGCGGCCTCAAGGCTTTGCATGTTGAGATTCGTCCCGGGAGTCACCACCCGGATGACTTCCCGCTTCACCAGCCCCTTTGCCAGCTTCGGGTCCTCCACCTGTTCGCAGATGGCCACCTTGTATCCCCTGGATACCAGCTTCGTCAGATAGGGCTCCGCTGCATGATACGGGATCCCGCACATGGGCGCCCGCTCCTCCAGGCCGCAGGATTTGCCGGTGAGGGTCAGTTCCAGCTCCTTGGAGACGGTCACCGCATCTTCAAAAAACATTTCGTAAAAGTCACCCAGACGATAGAACAGGATGCAGTCGGCGTACTGCTTCTTCGTCTCCAGGTAGTTCTGCATCATCGGGGTGACTTCTTGCAGTTCAGGCATGTCTTTCTCCCAGATAATAGAATCCCTTACACTTCTTCAGTGTAACGGTTTGATAGCTTCCCACCAGAGAGGCCTCTCCGGGGAAGTGTACGATCATATTGTTGGACAGGCGCCCCGTGACCAGGGACGCATCGGAGGGATTTACCTCCTCCACCAGAGCCTCCGCCACCTGTCCCTCCAACAGCGCAGCGCGCTTTTTGGAAGTCTCCTGGACCAGGTCCAGCACTCTGGCAAACTGCTCCTTCACATAGGCCTCATCCGGCTGATTCGGAAAACAGGATGCCGGTGTCCCGGGGCGTTTGGAATAGATGAAGGTGAAGGCATTGTCGAATTCCACCTTCCGGATCACCTCCAGCGTATCGTCCACATCCGCAGCGGTCTCCCCGGGAAAGCCCACCATGATATCCGTGGTCATGGCCAGATCCGGAATCTCCTCCCGGATATGAAGTGCCAGCTCCAGATACTTTTCCTTGGAGTAGCGCCGGTTCATGGCCTTCAGGATATGGGAGGAACCGGACTGCAGCGGCAGATGCAGGTGCTTGCACACCTTTTCATTGTCCCGCAGCACCCGGATCAGATCCTCCGACAGGTCCTTGGGATGGGAAGTCATGAAGCGGATCCGCCGGATCCCCTCCACCTCGGATACCTGCTCCAGGAGCTGTGCAAAGGAAGGTGCCCCCTCCAGCCCCAGTCCGTAGGAGTTCACGTTCTGTCCCAGAAGCATCACCTCGGTGACACCGTCTGCGGCAAGTGCCCGGATCTCCTCCAGGATATCCGCGGCCTCCCTGCTCTTTTCCCGTCCCCGTACATAGGGGACGATGCAATAGGTGCAGAAATTGTTGCATCCGAACATGATGTTCACGCCGGATTTAAAGCGGTATTTGCGCTCTGTGGGGAGTCCCTCCACGATATTCGGCGTATCGTTCCAGATCTCCTCCACCCGTTTTTCCCCGGAGAGCAGGCGATAGAGATACTCCGGGAATTTGTACAGATTGTGGGTTCCGAAGAGCAGGGTCACAAAGGGATAGCTTTCGCCCAGTTTTTTCCGGACCACTTCCTCCTGGGCCATGCATCCGCACAGTCCGATCCGCATGCCGGGGCGGTTTTTCCGGTATCCGCCGCAGGTCCCCAGTCTTCCGTAGAGCCTCTGATTTGCATTGTCCCGCACGCTGCAGGTATTATAAAGCACAAAATCGGCGTCCTCGGACTCCGTGATGGTATATCCCACAGTCCGAAGGACCCCGATCAGTTTTTCGGAATCTCTCGCATTCATCTGGCAGCCGAAAGTCACCACGCAGGCCGTCTGCGGGGTTTCCTCATAAAGCTGCGCAAAAAGCGTTCTGCAGCGCTCTAAGTAGGAAAGCTGTTCCTCCCGTTCTCTCACATCCTGTTCGTTCATGCGATTTCCTCATTGTCGGCGCGGGACGCGGCCTTCCGGCCTTATCTGTGACGTTCCTTTCCGAAGAAGGATACGATCACCAGAGTGGGGCCGGTATGGGCCCCGATGATGGGTCCCGCGTTTGTGATCATAAAGTGATTCAGTCCAAAGCGTTCGCGGATCTGCTCTTTCACATACTCCGCATCCTCCGGTACGTCGCCGTGGGTGATGGTGACCATGGTCTCGTTCAGATCCCGGTACTCCCCTGCCAGCGCGTCCATGTAATCCACCAGCGTATTCAGCGCCTTCTTGCGGCCCCGGATCTTTTCCGCCACCACAAGCTTTCCGGCATCATCCACATAAATGATGGGCTTGATCCCCACCAGGTCTCCCACAAGAGCGCTGGAACGGGAGACGCGGCCGCCTCTCCACAGATCGTGGAGACTGTCCACCGTCACCGCATGCACCACATGGGGGGCATATTCCCGGATCCAGTCCGCGGTCTCATCCAGGGTTTTTCCCTCGTCCCGAAGCCGCACCGCGTGATAGACCATCAGCGCTTCCCCGGCGGATGCACACTGGGTATCGATGACCTCGATCCGTTTCTCCGGGTATTTTTCCCGCAGCTCTTCCACCGCAACCCGGACGCTGCCCACCGTACCCGAAAGACCGGAGGCAAAGCCGATGTACAGGAATTCATCCGCTTCCGAAATGTGGTTCTCGAAATACTCCGTCGCTTCCTCGGGATTGACCTGGGAGGTGGAGGGCTTGGCTCCCTCCGCCAGCATCCGGTAGAATTCCTTATTATCCAGCGGATGATCCGCATTATATACATCCTCACCGATGATGGTGCTTAAGTAGAGCAGGCCCACCTGATGTTCCTTCAGCCAGCTCATTTCCATATCACAGGTATTTTCCGTCACGATCTGAAACATAAAAGCCTCCGTTCTGCCATCTCTTTTTTGTATCCTTTTCGCATCCGAAGGCAGCTCTTATTACATGGTAGTCTGTGTCCGGACGCCGTTTAGGAGTATAGCACAGTTACCGCTCGGGAAGCAAACCCTAAATCCGGGAGGTGGACCCGAAGCCGCCGTTTCGGACACCGGAGGCGTCATCATCCTCCGTGATGCCGTAGGGAAGAAAAATCCCCTGTGCAAATGCCTCTCCGGCTGCCAGTTCCAGGATCTTCCCCTCGTTGGAATCGTTGGTGAGTTTGATAAAGATGTGCCCCTCATTGTCGGATGCGGAATAGTCGCTGTCGATGATCCCCACGGTATTGTTCAGCTGCAGACGGTATTTAAAGCCCAGGCCGCTGCGGGGAAAGACCGCCAGCACCCAGTCCTCTGCCATCAGTGCCCGGATCCCCGTGGGGATCTTCACCGTCTGTCCCGGCTCTAACCGGAAGGAAAAAGGGGCTCGGAAATCATATCCTGCACTTCCCTTTGTGGCCCGTTTCGGAAGGGCCAGCGAATCATAGGCCAGGCGGATGGCTTCCTCGTCAAATCCATGCTCCGCCATGCCCTGTGCAAACTGCCCGTAGCTTACCTTTTCGAATTTCCCGACGATATTCATTGAATCTCCTCATACAGTCCCAGTTTCATGGCCCGCAGGATCACCTCCCGCCGTCTGGAGATGTCCGTCCCCTTCGGGAGTCTGACGATCTGGAGCTTTCCGCCGTCAAAGAGCTCCCAGAAACGAAGCTCCAGATCCTGCTTCTGCTCCGGTGTCAGATCCGCCTTTTCCGGACAGTGGAAGCTGTTGGTGACCGCCTCTCCGTCGGAGACCCCTTCCACGATGCCGAACTTTCTCCGGAACTGCTTTACCTGAAGCGGTCCCAGCAAAACCGCGGGGGTGGCGTACAGCACATAAGCTCTGCCGTCCTCCTGCCGGAATCCCTCGATCTTGGCGCTGATGTATTCGGTGACCTCCAACGCGAAGGAATTGTCCTCGTTTAAGTCCTTGCCGTTGTAGAGCTGCTGCAGTTCATTTAATGCCGTGATTCCGAAGGATGCGGTGGCGGAGCGAAGGAGGGGCTTGATCTTTTCCTCGGGCTTTAAGTGCCCGCCCCAGATCCCGCCCTGGCAGTAGGCCAGCGGATCCGTGGAGGCTTTCATCTCCCCGAGATAGGCATAGGTCCGCAGATGGAGCTGTCTGATGAGATTCAGATAATCGTCCAACAGCTCGTAAAAATCCCGGCTTTCCTTCCGGGCTCTGGCCAGGATCATGGGAAGGTGCAGGGATACCACGCCGATATTGCAGCGCCCCGTAAAGACGGGTCTGTCCGTCTCATCCGCAGGGCTCAGGCCCCCCTTTTCATACCAGGGGGAAAGAAGTCCCCGGCTCCCCATGGGAGAGATCACCTCTCCGTAGAGGCGGTACATCTCCTCTTCCCTTCCGCCTCCCGTCAGAGACAGAAACGCGGGATATCCGGCCTTTTCGCTGCATCTGACTGCCGCGTCGAAGAGAAACTCGAATTCTTTTCCAGGCGCATGCAGGGCCTCATCATACAAAAAGACGATCTTGGGGAAACGTACATGGGTCTTTTCCCCTTCCTTTCCCTGTCCGTCCATACGGACCTTCAGGAGGGAAAGAGTCGCCATCCGGGCAAACCGGCCGGTGCCGGTTCCTGCTGTCACGGTGATGAAGGGATAGTCTCCCCGGCTGGATGCCACAGTATTGAATTTGTATTCCCAGCCCTGGAAGCCCTGTTCAAACTCCCGGGCCACATCGCGCTCTGCCTGCTCCTTCGCTTTATCCTGCGCCACCCCCAGCTCGGTGTACTTCCGGAGGGCCTTCTCATAGGTCTTTTCCGCGTAGGGCTCCAGCAAAAGCTCCACATTGGATACCGTAAAGCCGCCGTACTGCTGACCCGCTGCGGAGAGGATGATATCCCCGATGACATCAAATGCCACATCCAGGGTCTTGGGCTCGTTGTAATGGATATTGCCCATCTCAAAGCCGTCTTTTAACACCGAACCCACGTCGAAGACGCAGCTGTTGATGGTATCCCGTCTGGCGGACATGTCATGGATGTACACATATCCGTCCCGGCAGGCCTGGATCTCCTCCGTGGTGAGGAAAAAGCGCTGATACAGCTCCTTGTTCAGCTGGTTAAAGATCAGATTTCGCTTGGTGGACACCGAAGCGGACTCCGTGCCCGCGTTTTCGTCGTCCCCGATGTACATGATGGACTGGCTCTTTTTGTACACATCGTCCAGCATCCGGACCACGTCCTGTTTGTAGTTCCGGTAGTCCCGGTAGCTCTTGGCCACCACGGGCTTTACCTTTTCCAGCGCCTCCTCCACGATGTTGTGCATCAGTCGGATGGGGATCTCCTTTTCACCGAACAGATCCACCCGCTCGATGACCAGACTGCAGATTTTGGAATAATCCTCATCCGTAAACTGGGTCAGGGCCCGGTATGCGCTCTTGGAGACGGCGTTGACCACCTTCTGGACATTGAAAGCTTCCCGGCTTCCGTCCTTTTTGATGACCCAGGTTTCCTGCGCGGGCAAAAACCGCTGACCGTAATCGTCTCTGGTAACAAACTCCATGAATACTCCCTCTTTTTACAGGATCCCGCTTTGCTTCACCGCTTCCACCGCTTCCCGGATCACAGGCACCGGCAGCACCAAAGCAAAACGAACATGCCCATTTCCCAGCGGCCCGAAGCTTCTTCCGGGCGTGCACAGGACTCCGGTCTTTTGCAGAAGCTCCCGGACGAAGGCCACGTCGTCATCGCCG
>JAFYFY010000161.1 GCA_017543485.1 Lachnospiraceae bacterium
CGGAGATCCGGATCTTTCCCTCCTGAGCGGCCAGGGGGTCTTCAGCGCCATGATCGCGGGGATTGCGGGATCGGTGCTGTTTCGGAAGTTTGAGACCTGTTTTGTCCGGCAGAAGATGATCTTCGTGGACGGCGCGGATTCCGAGTTTAATGCGGCCCTCCATATGATCCTGCCCTTTTTGTGCGTGACGCTCTGCTTTGCCGCTTCGAATTACCTGATCACCGTCTGTTTTCAGGTACAGAGCCTGCAGCATCTATTCATGCGGATCATGGAGATGATCTTTATGCGGATGCAGCGGTCCTACTCCAGCGGCGTCCTGTTTACCCTCCTGACCAGCATCATGTGGTGGTTCGGAATCCACGGGAACAATGTCCTGAACCAGGTGGCGGAGGACATGTTTGTCACCATCCTCCCCGGGGAGATCGTTTCCAAGAGCTTTATGGACACCTTTGTCAATATGGGAGGCACGGGCTGCACCATCGGTCTGCTGCTGGCCCTGATCCTGTTCGGAAGGCACCGCTCGACGAAACGGCTCTTTGGCATGGCCATGGTTCCCGGGATCTTCAACATCGGGGAAATGATGGTCTTCGGATTCCCGGTGATCTACAATCCCCTTATGGCCATCCCCTTTCTACTGGCGCCGGTGCTGTGCTTTTCCAATGCCTATTTTCTGACGGCCGTGGGGTTTGCCCCCCTTGTTTCCAGGGAAGTGGTGTGGACGACGCCCGCGATGATGAGCGGGTTTCTGGCCACCGGTTCTCTCCGGGGCGTTGCAGTGCAGCTTCTCAATATCCTCATCGCCACCGCCTGCTATGCGCCCTTTGTGGTCCTGAGTGAAAAGAAGATGCAAAGCGAATTTTCCACCGAGATGAAGGAACTGGTGGGGATCCTGAAAAAATGCGAGGAGACCACGGAGGAGGTGGTGCTCACCGAGCTGGAGGGCAGGGCCGGCAGACTGGCCAAGCATCTGGCCGTGGAGCTGGAGGCGTCCATGACGGCCTCCTTCGGGGAGGGGACCTTGGAAAATACGGAAAATCCCCTGCGGATGAAATACCAGCCCCAGTATGACAACACGGGAAAATGCATCGGTGCGGAGGCGCTGCTTCGGTGGGAGCACGGGCTCTACGGAACGGTCTACCCGCCGCTGGTGATCCGGCTCGCCCGGGAAAGCGGCGATCTCTATGATCTGGAGACCCGGATCATCGAACAGTCCATCCGGGATTCGGAAAGCTTCCGGAGGACCTTCGGCGATGCCTTTAAGCTCAGCGTCAATGTGACGGTGCCCACGCTCTATGATGAAAAGTTCACCGCCTTCCTGCAGACCATGGCGGACAGATACCGGCTGAGGACCGGCAATATCTGTATCGAGATCACGGAGGAGACGGAGCTGGTGACGTCCCGGGAGACCGGGGAGCTGATGGAGCGGATCCGGGCTTTCGGATACACCTTTGCTCTGGACGATTTCAGCATGGGACACACCTCCCTTCAGTACCTCCAGCACAATCAGTTCGACATCGTGAAGCTGGACGGACAGCTGGTCCGGGGGATCCTGGACAACGAGCGCACAAAGGAGATCATCAGCTCCATCGTGTATCTGTCAAAGTCCCTGGATTTCCGGGTGCTGGCGGAATATGTGGAGTCCGGAGAGCTGCGGGATGCACTGGAGGCGGTGGGATGCCTCTGGTATCAGGGGTATCTCTTCGGGCCGGCCATCGATAAAGAGGCGCTGCTAAGCAGAGGAAAAGAAAAGACAAACGGAGGAAGCGGGAAATGAGCATGGAAAATAAGGGTCATGCAAAGGCAGTGATCATCAGTGCTTCGGACAGTTTTCTGGCAAAGAGCCTCGTGGGAAAACTGTCGGGAGTCGGGGCGGAGGCGGTTTTTTCCCATGCACAGATCAAAGAAATCGAGGCGGTGTCGGGGGAGGCGCTGATCTTCATCCTCTTTATGAGCGAAGAACTGGCAGCAGCCCCGGAGACCCTGGTCTACATCAAAGATCTCATCCAGGACAGGGATCTGGGCCTCATCCTCATCGGGGATCCGGCCCAGTATCAGGTGTTCCAGAGGTCCGTTCCGGAGCAGCTGGTGACGGAATGGTTTAAGCGCCCTCTGGACATTGACAGGCTGGTGGGACGGGTGAGCTCCTATCTGGAGGAAAATACCGGGGAAAAGCGAAAGAAGACGGTGCTCATCGTGGATGATGACATCACGTATATGCGGAATGTGTACGAATGGCTGAAGGACAGCTATCATGTGGGAATGGCAACAAACGGTGTGCAGGCCATCAGCTATCTGGCCAAGAACAGGGCGGACCTGATCCTGCTGGACTATGAGATGCCCATTGCCAACGGTCCTCAGGTGCTCTCCATGCTGAAAAACGATTCCGAGACCGGCCAGATCCCGGTGATGTTCCTGACTGGCCGCGGAGACCGGGAGAGCGTGCTCTCCGTCATCGGCCTGAGCCCCGTGGACTACCTGCTGAAGACCATCGACAAACCTGCCCTCCTGGACAAGCTGGACACCTTCTTTTCAAAAAGATGACAGGGGGACAGTCCCCCTGTCACAAAAGTTGTCAGGGGGACTGTCCCTCTGTCACCATCTCACCTGCCATCTTTTGCGGAGGATTTCAATGGGCTCCGGAGGCCGCGGCGATACGGCCTTCCGGGGCCTGTTCATTTCGTTTTTTTTTCGAGTTCCCGAAGACGCGTCAGATGGGACTCAAAGAGCTCTTCACTCACGGGGATCTGTGCCCAGTCATCCGTCCAAGCCGAAACATAGGCGGCGTTGGAGATGGAGAGGGAGTTCAGCCCTTCCTGACCCGGGGCCAGCAGCGGCGCGTTGTCCAGAATGGCATCCGCGAAATTGTTTAAGAGGATGGGATGCCCGTCCGGCTCGGGGGCGGTAAATTCTTCATATTCGGTTTCGGGGCAGGCAAAGCCGGACTCGCTGGTAAAGCAAAACTCTCGCTCCGGAACGGTCAGCTTCGTCCACTTCAGGATCCCGTTTTCCAGGACCAGCTTTCCTCTGTCGCCGGAGATCTCCAGTCGGTTGGTGCCCGGAGCCTCCCCGGTGGTGGTGATAAAGGTGGCTGTGGCTCCGTTTTCGTACTCGCCGTAGATGGTGACATCGTCCTCGATGGCGACATGATGGTATTTTCCGAAGGAACAAAAGGCCCGTATGCGCTTTGGCATGCCGAAGATCCACTGCCAGAGGTCCAGATTGTGAGGTGCCTGGTTTAAAAGCACGCCGCCGCCCTCTCCGTCCCAGGTGGCCCGCCAGGAGCCGGAATCGTAATAGCTCTGGGTCCGGTACCAGTTGGTGATGATCCACACAAGGCGCTTCGGTTCGCCCAGCTGGCCGCTTTGCACGATCTGTCTGGCTTTGGCGAAGATAGGGTTGGAGCGCTGATTGAACATGATGGCAAACACCACCCCCGCTTTTTCCGCTGCCTCATTCATCTCCCGGACCTGTCGGGTGTAGACCCCTGCGGGCTTTTCCGTCATCACGTGGATCCCGCGTTTGAAGCATTCGATGGCGTAAGTGGGATGGTCGTAGTGGGGGACCGCGATCAGGGCGGCATCCAGCAGACCGCTGTCCAGCATCCGGAGCGTGTCCTCGAAACAGATGAGAGTGGGGCAGATGCTTTTGGCCCGTTCCAGCTTTTCCCGGTCCGGGTCGGAGACCGCCGTGACTTCAATGCGGGGGCACTGCCCTTCCGCGATGCTCTTCAGATGGCCGGTACCCATGTTGCCGACGCCGATGATCCCGAGTCTGATCTTTTCCATATCGATTCCTTTCTTTGTAAGGGTCATTTGCTGCCGATCAGGCCTTTCAGTGCGTCCGCGGCGGCCCGAAAAGCGGTCATGGAGTCAGGGTAGGCATAGGTGCCCACTTTGCTCTTTTCCGATCCTTCCAGATCCTTCAGACCGTCAAAAACGGACAAATGCGGCTCGATGGTCAGTACGTTTCCTTTGTATGCGGAGAGCAGGAAGGGGAGATCCCCCGCGCCGCACCCTGCGGGGACCACGCTCCCGTCCGGCAGTGCATCCTTGATGTGCAGATATTCGACATAGAGGTGCAGGAGCTCCCAGGCTTCCTTTGTGTTCTGCCCGCACTGGATGAAATTGGCGGGATCGAACACGGCCTTCAGATCCGGGAAGGCTTTGTGGAGCTCCAGGCAGCGGGAGGCTATGTCTCCGTAGATGCCCTTTTCATTCTCATGGCAAAGGACGATGCCGCTCCCTGCCGCCGCCTCCAGAAAACGCTCCAGACGCCCTGCCACTTCCTCAAAGCGGCCTTCCGCCCCGTAAAAGCTAAAGAGCCGGATGTGCCGGGCTCCAAGGATGTCACAGATCTCCAGGCTGCGCTTGAATCTGTCCAGGTGCGGTCCGAAATCATCCGCCAGGCTGATCTTTCCGTAGGGAGAGCCCAGTGACCAGACGCCCAGTCCCGCGTCCTCCAGTTTTTCCCGGATCTCCCGGGCTTTTTTTACGGAAAGATCCGAGACATTCTCTCCATCCACACCCCGGATCTCCAGAAGCGGGATGCCGTTCTCCCGCATGGCGCGGATCTGCCCCTCCAGGGACGAAGCGGCTTCGTCCGCAAATGCCGCCAGTGTAAAGCTCATGGGATTCCTCCTTTCGGTGGTGTTCTTCGGTTGTTACGGTCATCATAGCATCGAACGATTTGCACGAAAATAGACGATTCACGCATAAATATTGCAAATTCGCGCATAGAGGAGTAAGGTGTGGGGAGGAGAGAGGAGGCGGGAAGTACTGATGGCACCGAGAACGGGCCGGAGGGCGGAAATCCCGCACGGGAAGGCAGGTTTGGGAGGAACGGCACGGATGAAAAAGAGTGTCCTGCGAGAACGGGAGGCGGGCGGCATTTATACGCGCTACGCAAAGGATCCGGAGGCGGATCCCAATGACTACAGCATGCATATCCACGACCGGTGCGAGCTGTATTACTTCGTGGACGGCATCGCGGATTACGTCATCGAGGGGGCCAGGTATCATCTGAAAAAAGGGGACCTGCTCCTCATGCGTCCCGGGGAGGCGCACTGCGCCCGGATCCTGGAAAAAGGCTGCTATGAAAGGTTTGCCATCAATTTTCCCCTGGATCTGTTTGATGCCATCGATCCGGAAAGACGCCTGATGAAGCCCTTTACCCAACGGGAACTGGGGGAAAAGAACCTCTACGAGGCCCCGGATCTGATGGGGCTTTTCAGAAAAGCATGCGATGTCTACGAGGATGATTATGCCAGAGGGATTGTGCTGTACTCCGCCATTTTACAGATCATGACTTCCCTGGGAGACCTGCAGTCCCAGACATCCCCAGGGCACCCGGGGAAGGCTCGTTCACTCCCGGACCGGATCCTGGAGTATGTCAACGACCACCTCTTCGAGGAACTGAGCATCCCGGATCTGGCGGGCCGCTTTTTTCTAAGTCCCTCTCAGCTGGGCCGGATCTTCCGGCAGACCATGGGGGCTGCCCCCTGGGAGTACATCACCGCGAAGCGCCTCATCGCCGCCCGAGACCTGATCCGTCAGGGTGCGGGTGCCGCGGACGCCGCCCTGCAATGCGGTTTCGGTGATTACTCCGCCTTCTACCGGGCGTATGTCAAACGTTATGGCGTCAGCCCCAGGTCCCACCGAGGGTGACAGGGGGACAGTCCCCCTGTCAACTTCCGCCCAAAAAGATGACAGAGGGACAGTCCCCCTGTCAACTTTTTCTCCTCCGGGCTCCTTGTATTTTCGGGTGGGATGTGATAACGTATTTACCTACAGGACAAGTAGGCAAATAAGGATCGCGGATCCGACGGCCTCTCAGGTCCTGAAAAACCGGATCACACCGGATAACCAGGGGGAGAGAAATGATCGAATATACGGATGATGTGCGGCAGGTGGATTGGGACAAAGCGCTTCTTTTGTACCGGGGGCGGGGGCCCTTCGGTGCGGATCTGACGGCGGGAGCGCTCCGGGAAGCGGTTTTGGGTAGCAGTTATGCGGTATTTGCCATGGAAGGCGGGCAGGTCATCGGGGCGGCGAGGGCCATTTCGGACGGAGACGCCTGGACCTTCCTTTCCGATGTGACGGTCCTGCCGCAGTATGTAGGTACGGATGCGGAAAAGGAGCTGATCCGCAGGGTGCTGGAGCGGTTTCACGGCCATGAGATCTTTACCGTCACCGGCAGGGAATCGCTGGAACTCTATGAGGACTTGGGCTTTCGAAGATCCAGGAACGGATATACCTTTGAGGGGTACCAGGGGGATGTGGCCATCCGGGAGCCCCGGGCGGAATATTATCTGCCCCTGGGATACCTGTACGATACAGAACAGCTGTCCAAAGAATCGAAGCCCGCGGGTTCCGGCCCGGCGTACAGAAAGAGTACGAAGAATCTGTCCCCGGAGGATGTGCGCTATACCGCGGATCCGGAAGAGGTGGACTTCGAACAGCTGAATGCGCTGCTCATGCGGGCTTTCGGCGGGCACCCAAGAGACCTGGCCACCACGAAGCGGGTCTTTGAAACCAGCAGATATGTCTCCTATGCATTTCTGGGAGAGCGCCTCGTGGGATGCGCCAGAGCCGTATCGGACAGCCGGACCCAGGGGCTGATCCTGAATGTGGCAGTGGATCCCGACTATCAGGGACTGCACATCGGTCTGAAGGTCGTGGAGCTTCTGGGCGAGCAGATGAAGGGACAGAGCGTTTACCTCAATACCCATCCCGGGGCCGTCGGCTTTTACAATCGAAAGCCCTTCCTGCGGAACAAGACCGCGCTTCTTTTCCCCGCACACCCCGACATGCCGGAGGAGATGGCGAAGGGATTCATGCTGCCGAAGGGATACCGCTTCCCGGACGAATAGATGACAGGGGGACTGTCCCTCTGACAACTTTGATGACAGGGGGACTGTCCCCCTGTCAACTTTTGCCCTCCTCCGGGAGGGCTTTTTTGTTTGCGGATCGGGCCCCGGACACATTGACAAATGCGGGAAAAATGCATCATACTTGACCCTGTGCGGAGCATTTTCGCACAGAGAAAAAGGAAAGACGAAGCGAGATGAAAAAAGAGGAAAAAACCAATGTGATGCGGGTTCTGGAGGGGAAAAAGATCCCCTATGAGAGCCACGCTTATGAGCCGGACGCCACGATGACCGGCGAGCAGATCGCGCAGATCCTGGGAGAGGACACGGGCCGGGTGTTCAAGACCCTGGTCACCCAGGGCAAAAGCGGCGCCTACTATGTCTTTGTGGTGCCGGTAGAGGAGGAGCTGGACCTGAAAAAGGCCGCGAAAGCTTCCGGGGAAAAGGCGATGGCCATGATCCGGCAAAAGGATCTTCTGCCCCTGACGGGCTATGTGCACGGCGGGTGTTCTCCCATTGGCATGAAGAAGCAGTTCCCCACCTTTGTCCATGAGACGGCCCTGCAGTATGAGACTATGTTCGTCAGTGCCGGGAAGGTGGGATTTCAGATCGAGCTAAAGCCCGCCGATCTTTTGTCGGTGACGGGCTGCAAAACAGCGGATATCGTGTGAGGTGAAAAGATGGAGACCTGGTATTACAGGGTGGTGAGCATAGACGGTGACTACGCCCACCTGCAGAGAACGGATATCGAGTCCGAGGATCTCAAGACCGTGGCCAGAGCTCTGCTTCCGCCCGAGATCGTGGAGGGCAG
>JAFYFY010000162.1 GCA_017543485.1 Lachnospiraceae bacterium
ACCATCGAAGAAGCCCTGCCTTCATCTATGTTTATGCGCATACATCGCTCCTATATTGTAAACATGAGCAAGGTTGAAGTAGTGGAACGCGGACAAATTGTGTTTGGCGACAAATACCTGCCAGTTTCAGACAGCTACAAGGAGAAGCTGCAGAGCTTCACCCACAAGGACCAGAAACACTACTGGACATAAAAGTTGACAGAGGGACCGTCCCCCTGTCACAAAAGTTGTCAGGGGGACTGTCCCTCTGTCACAAAAAGTGGAGGATGGGAACATGGAATACGAGATCAAAAGCCTGTCTCCGGAGTTGGCGGAAGATTATATCGATTTCTTCGACAACCGGGCATTTGCGGACGGGTCCCCTTTTTTTCCCTGCTATTGCAATGCCTTCAACCTGAGCAAGGAGCGGATGATCGAAGAACTGTATCAGAAGGCGGAAGCGTACGGAGAAGGCCTGGAGGGATGGAAAAGAGCCCTGCGGGAATCCGCCGAGAGGATGGTAAAAGCCGGCGAGATCAAAGGATACCTGGCATATGATCAGGGGCTCGCCATCGGCTGGTGCAATGCGAATGACAGGATGAGCTACTACCGGACGGGGGAGTTTGACCTGCACACGGCGCCGGAAAACGAGGCGTATACGAACTGCAGCGGCCCCGGGGAAGTGAAGGCCATCGTCTGCTTTGAGATCGCCCCGGACTACAGAGGAAAAGGGATCGCATCGCAGTTGCTGGGCCGCGTCTGCGAGGACGCAAAGGCCGACGGATACCGGTATGTGGAGGCATATCCGGTAAAGGACGGGGGATACCTGGGAATGGCATTTACCGGGCCGATGCATCTGTATGAGAAAGCGGGATTTGAACTCTTTGAACAAAACGATGACGTGTATACCGTGAGAAAACAGCTGACGGAATAGAACGGTGAAAGACGAAAAGATCACACAACTGAAATATTCGAATACCAACACCTACCTGATCGAAGGAGATGCCGGCAGCATCCTGTTCGACACCGGATGGGCCGGGACTTTCCAGGCGCTGTGCGCGGAGTTTGGGAGGCTGGAAAAGGACCTGAGCCGGGTCCGGTACCTGGTGATCTCCCATTTCCACCCGGACCATTACGGCATCGCGCAGGAGATCGCAGACTGCGGGCCGGTGATCCTGGCGGCGGATGTGCAAAAAGACCGGCTCCACGCCTCGGATGCGGTTTTTGAAAAGGATGCGCGGACACCCTTTACCCCCATCCGGGATGAGGCGGTGCAGGTCATTTCGCTGCGGGAGAGCCGTCAGGTGCTGGAAGAGATGGGTATCGCGGGAGAGCTTCTGCACACCCCGGGACACTCGGAGGACAGCATCTCCCTGATACTGGATCAGGGCGTCGCCTTCGTGGGGGACTTAAATCCCCTCTATGAGCTGGAGCTTCACCGGGGGACCCAGATCGGAGAAAGCTGGGAGAAGGTGCTGTCGCATCACCCGAAGGCCGTGTATTATGGGCATGCGAAAACCGCGACGCTGGAGGCGGACACGGGAGCTGCAGTTCGGATTCCGAAGGCTGACCCGGAGGAAGACACCGGCCGCGTGCAGTACTACGAGCTGACGACCCGCATTGTCAAATACATCGACAAGGGGTATTCTCCGGAGCGGATTGCGAAAAAGACGGGAGCGGACCCGGTCTTTATCGAGGATCTGATGCGGATGTATCTCACCCATCCGGGCATCAGTACCCAGGGGATCCTGGACCGGATCGAGATCAAGGGGAAGTAAAAGTTGTCAGGGGGTGATGACAGGGGGACTGTCCCCCTGTCACAAAAATGGGGGAGCATATGAGGCTTGGAACATCATCGCCGCTGGCCCACACGTCACCGCAGGAGTGGGCGGAGAATCAGGCAAAGCTGGGCTGCGGAGCCGTGGTTTTTCCGCTCTCCTCCGCGGATCCCGAGGAGCGGATCATCGCATATAAAGACGCGGCGGAAAAGGCGGGACTGACCATCGCCGAGGTGGGGATCTGGCGGAACGCTCTGAGCGTGGATCCGGCGACGGAGAGTTCCCGCTTCGCTATTACGTGGAAAAGATGCAGGAGACGGATCCGGAGATGCCCGTGATCTTAGAGCATCAGCAGACGGATGAACAGTATCTGCATTATCTTGGTTACTTAAAGGAGGTGCTGCATGGCTTATACCAGACTCTCTGACGCAAACGAGATCACCGCGAGATACATGGATTCCATCCTCATCCAGGAGCGCCTCATCGGCTCCGTGGTGGCGGATACAAAGACCGTGCTCTTCGGGACGGAATTTGACACCCCGGTGCGGACGCCGGCCTTTTCCCATCTGGGATGCTATCAGGGCAGACCGCAAAACGGCCTGGAGGAGTACTCCCTGGCGGCGAAGCAGTGCAACATGCTGAACTTCTGCGGCATGATGGAAAATGAACAGTTCCGGCGGATCGCGGACACCGGCGCGAAGACCGTCCGCATCGTAAAACCCTATGCCGACAACGGAAAAGTCCGGGATCAGTTCGCCTTTGCGGAAGAGGCGGGGGCCTTCGGCATCGGCATGGACATCGATCACATCTTCGGGGAGGGGGGCCTGGACATCGTGGCGGGTGAGCCCATGGCGGTGCAGACAAAGGACATGCTGCGCTCCTATGTGGAATCCACAAAGCTTCCCTTCATCGTGAAAGGAATCCTGAGCATCGAGGATGCCCTGACCTGTGCCGAGATCGGTGCGAAGGGCATCATCGTCAGCCATCACCACGGAAGACTGCCCTATGCGGTGCCCCCCATGATGATCCTGCCGAAGATCCGGGAGGCTCTGGAGGGAAAAGATGTCACTATCATGCTGGACTGTGGCATCGAGAGCGGCGCGGACGTGTACAAAGCCCTGGCCCTGGGGGTCGATGCGGTGGCCGTGGGCCGGTCCATGCTGCCGGACCTGGAAAAAGACGGCACCGAGGGTGTGGTACGCTTTATCGGAAAAGTCACCGGCGAGCTCCGGTACATCATGAGCTGCACCGGCTTTGCAAAGGTAGCTGACATCGACGATTCGGCCCTCGTGGGGATGGGGATTGGGGACGGTTCCTGATCCCCAGGAACCGTCCCCGATTCCCAGGAACCGTCCCCCATCCCCATAAAAGGAGCAGTATGATCACAGAGGAGATCCGGAAAAAGTTATACGAACAGCAGGATCCGGGATACCGGGAGATGCAGGTGAAGATCATCCCGAATATTCCGGCGGAGAGCATCATCGGGGTGAGGACACCGGCCCTGAGGAGCTACGCGAAGGAGCTGGCGAAGCGGGAGGATGCGGAGGTGTTTCTGCAGGACCTGCCCCACCGGTACTTCGACGAGAACCAGCTCCATGCCTTCCTCCTCTCCGGGATGAAGGATTATGACAGGTGCATGGAGGAGACAGACCGGTTCCTGAGCTATGTGAACAACTGGGCCACCTGCGACCAGATGTCCCCGAAGGTCTTCGCGAAGCATAAAAAAGAACTCTATGAGAAGTGCAAAGAGTGGATCGCCTCCGGGGAGACCTACCGGATCCGCTTCGGCATCGGGATGCTGATGCAGCACTTCCTGGATGGGAACTTCGCACCGGAGTACCCGGAGCTGGTGGC
>JAFYFY010000163.1 GCA_017543485.1 Lachnospiraceae bacterium
ATCCCGAGGTCCTGGCGGAGGTGGACGCAAAGGTCCGTGCCCACTACGGTATGGATGGCAGAGACGGCGCCCCGGCAGCTGAGGCTGACGCAAAGCCCGAGGGAAAGGCAAAGAAGACTTCGGAGGAATAGCCCTTGTACAGGATCCTGTCCGTCACCCCCCTGGGCCGCGGCCGCAGCCGGGTGACGCTTCAAAACTTCACTTCTTCAGAGGAGTTCGCTCTTGTGTTATACAAGGGCGAACTTCGCGCGTTTCAGATCCGGGAGGAGGGGGAGCTCTCCGATGCGGATTATGCGAAGATCACGGAGGAGATCCTCCCCAAACGGGCCATCCTCCGGGCCATGAACCTGCTGCAGAAAAAGCAGTTCACGGTGCAGGAGCTCAGGCAGAAGCTGACGGATGGCGGTTATCCCGAGCCCATCGCGGAACAGGCCCTTTCCTATGTGGCTTCCTATCATTACACGGATGATGTCCGCTATGCGGAAGATTACATCCGTTATCACGCTGCGGACCGGGGGAGGCGCCGCCTGGAGCTGGAGCTTTCCCGAAAAGGGGTCTCCCAGGAGGATTTTGAAACAGCCTGGGGGCAGTGTCAGGAGCTGGGGATCCTGGACGATGAACAGGAGCAGATCTTGCTCCTTCTGGAGAAAAAGCAGTATTCTCCGGATCTGGAGCTCAGGGAGCGGGAGCGGATCTTTGCCTTCCTGCTGCGCAGGGGATTTTCCCCGGAGGCGGTTCGGAGGGCCATGAAGGCCAGGGGAGAGACGGAAGGATGAGGAACAGTCTGAAAAAAACAAGGACAACCGCATCTTCGCGTCTGCAGGGCATTTTTCGGGAATGGGAATACCCGGTGACCTTTCTTCTGATCCTGGCCCTGTTTCTCTCGATCTACGGCGTTTCCCTTTTGAATCCTCTGTATACGGACTGGATCATGGGACGCACCGACCTTACCCAGCACTATCTGGGATGGCTGTCCTATCGAAACAGTCGCTGGTTCTGGCCCCTGGGGCTGACGGACCGGCTCTCCTGGCCCTATCCGGTCTCCGTGATGTTTACCGATTCCATCCCGCTTCTGGCGGTGCCCTGTAAGCTTCTGCGGGGGATCCTGCCCGAGGATTTTCAGTATTTCGGCCTCTGGGGGCTGGCCTGTTACCTGCTTTCCGGCTGTTTCGCCCTTCGGATCCTGCGGCGCTTTATCCCTTCCCGAGCTTATTGCGTCTTCATGTCGCTGATCCTCGTCTTTACCCCCACCGCTCTTCAAAGGACCTATATGCATTCCGCACTGGGAGCCGTGTGGCTTCTCTTTGCGGCCATGGATCTTTATTTTTCGGCGCCCGGGCTTTCCCACCGGCAGGGAATCCTTCGGTGGAGCCTGCTGGGGGTTCTTTGCGCGGCGGTGCATCCCTACCTGCTCCTCATGTGCGGCATCGTCCTGACCGGGAGCTGTCTGGAAATCCTCCTTCGAAGGAAAAAACTCACCCCGGCCCATCTGTCCCTCCCGGGATTTGTGGGGAGCGCGGCGCTTACGGTCTGGATCCTGGGAGGTTTTTCCGGAGGGTTTGAAAACGGCGGCGACGGTCTGGGGGTCTTTTCCTGGAATCTGAATGCCCTTCTGAATCCCATGAGCTGCTCGGCCTTTCTGCCCTCTCTGCCCATCACCGGCACCGGGCAGTACGAAGGCTTTACTTACCTGGGAGCCGGGGGGATCCTGATGCTTTTGCTGTCCCTGGTGGGGGTCGCGGTTTCGGGGCCTCTTCGGGAGAAGATGCGCCGCCGGAAAAGTGCTCTGGCGGGGCTGATCTTTGTCCTTGCGGTCTCCTTGCCTCTGGCGGTGAGTCCCTCGGTTTCCTTCGGAGACCGGGTGCTCTTTACCCTGCCCTGTCCGGAGATCCTCCGGAACGTGCTGGGCACCTTCCGGGCGGGAGGGCGCATCGGCTGGATCTTTCTGTTTTTGGCGCTCTTTGCCTCCATGATCGCCCTCTGGCATTTTTTGGGCCCCAGGATGGCTCTGGTACTGGCGCCGCTCCTGGTACTCCTGCAGGGCGTGGATATTGCGAAGATCCCCCTGGAAAAGCACGAATGGTACTACGGACGAAGCGACGCACAGCTGCAGAGCCCGGGAGAAGCCTGGGATGCCGCTCTCCGAAGCGAGCCGGAGGCCGTGATCCTCACTGCCCCCTACACAGAGCTGGATCCGGACATCGCCCAGGCCGTCTCGCTGGAGTGCCTGAAAAAGGGCATCGCCCTGAATGATTTTTATTTCGCAAGGCCCCGTAGCCCGGAGACGGGGGATACCTACCTGTCCGCCGTAAGATCCCCCCGGGAGGGGGTACTGTATCTCTTTTTCCCGGAGAATGCGCCGGAGGTGTTTCGAAACGATCTTTGCCTTTATGAGGCAAACGGGTTTTTCATCGGCAGCACGGAGCCCGTTCCGGGTCTGACCACCGCAGAGCCCGGGCCGGAGTGGACCGTCCGGAGCTACCGCTTCGGAGACGGCCTTGTCCGGGGCGGCACAGAGGAGGCAGGCAGGCGGATCCTGTATCCCGGGGGCCTGTCCTTCGGACCCTACGACGCCCTTCCGGCAGGGGAGTACCTGATCCGGGCGGAGGGCGAAAATCTCGCGGGCTGCAGCTTCTCGGTGGGGATGCAGGGAGGCCGCAGGCTCCTGGAGGCGGCAGAGATCACCGCAGATGAGGATGCATGGGGCGATGGGATGCACCCTGCCGCGGAGGATACGGAGGATCCCGCCTCTCCCCCGAAAGAGGCCCGGGTTTTCCGGGTCACCATCCCCGAAGGAGCGGATGATGTGGAGGTGAGCGTCCGCAACGAAGGGGATTCGGATGCAGTGCTGACGCTGATCGCGTTTCGAATTTTTCCTTGACATCAGCGTCGCAAAACCGTAGTATAGAGGTGTTGTACTGTGAAAATTTCATAAGAAATTTTATAAGGAGGTTTCCTGTTATTATGCCCACTTTAGGCTGGATCGGGATCCTTCTGGTGGCAGTCATCGCAACCGCCGTCGTTTGCATCATCCTCACCCGCAGATCCATTGAGGGCAGGAACGCACAGACCATCGGCTCCGCGGAGACGAAAGCCAGAGAGATCATCGATGAGGCTCTGAAAACGGCAGAATCCGAGAAACGCGAAACCGCACTGAAGGCCAAGGAAGACGCCATCCGCATCAAGAACGAGGTGGATAAGGAAGTCAAGGAACGCCGGGCCGAGGTGCAGAAGAGCGAGAGACGGATCCAGCAGAAGGAAGAGTCCATCGACAAGAAGACCGAAGCGCTGGAGAGGCGCGAGGCAAGCCTTTCGGCAAAGGAAGAATCCCTCAGGCAGATGCAGGAGGATGTTTCCAAGCTGAATGAGCAAAGAGTGCAGGAACTGGAGCGAATTTCCGGGTTAACCTCTGAACAGGCAAAAGAGTACCTACTGAAAATTGTTGAAGATGACGTAAGACACCAAGAGGCCCTGATGATCAAGGAAATGGAGAATCGGGCCAAGGAGGAAGCAGACAAACGGGCCAAGGAGATCGTGGTGACCGCGATCCAGAGATACGCCGCAGACAATGTCTCTGAATCGACCATCTCCGTGGTTCAGCTTCCCAGCGATGACATGAAGGGCAGGATCATCGGAAGAGAGGGCCGCAACATCCGCACTCTCGAGACCATGACCGGCGTGGAGCTGATCGTGGACGATACTCCGGAAGCCGTTGTGTTGTCGGCATTCGATCCCGTCCGCCGTGAGGTGGCGCGGATCGCGCTTGAAAAGCTGATCGTGGACGGCCGGATCCATCCCGCGAAGATCGAGGAGATGGTGGAGAAGGCCCAGAAGGAAGTGGATCAGACCATCAAGGAAGAGGGCGAGGCGGCAGTTCTGGAGGTCGGCGTACACGGCCTCAACAACGAGCTGGTGAAGCTCCTGGGCCGGATGAAGTACCGTACCAGCTACGGCCAGAATGTCCTGAGACATTCCGTCGAGGTGGCGCAGCTCTCCGGACTGATGGCAGCGGAGCTGGGACTGGATGTGAAGCTCGCAAAGCGCGCAGGCCTTCTGCATGATATCGGAAAGGCCGTGGACCACGAAATGGAAGGATCCCATGTGCAGCTCGGTGCGGATCTGTGCCGGAAGTACAAGGAGAATCCCGTGGTCATCAACTCCGTGGAATCCCATCACGGAGATACGGAACCCACTTCTCTCATCGCTTGCATCGTGCAGGCTGCCGATGCGATCTCTGCGGCGAGACCGGGAGCGAGAAGAGAGACCCTGGACATTTACACCAACCGCTTAAAGCAGTTGGAAGAGATCACCAACAATTTCAAAGGCGTAGAAAAATCTTTTGCCATTCAGGCTGGACGTGAAGTTCGTGTCATGGTGGCCCCCGAGCAGATCAGCGATACCGATATGGTCCTGCTTGCGAGAGACATTGCAAAGCAGATCGAGGCGGAGATGAAGTATCCCGGCCAGATCAAGGTCAACGTGATCCGCGAGAGCCGCGTGACGGACTATGCAAAGTAGCATAGCCTCCGGTTTTTGACGAAATCAAAAACTGAATATGGAAGGAAAGCAGGCCGTAACGTACGTTACAGCCTGCTTTTTTTGTGGGGATCGGGGACGGTTCCTGGGGATCAGGAACCGTCCCCAATCCCCACCCCGTTGACAAACCACCCCCTTCATAGTAGAATACTACAAGCCGTATGATTGTATACGATAATACAAATATCCCAAAATAGGAATATCACACATATTTCCGCAGACGAAAGAGGAGGAACCCATGGCGAAGGCGTACGCATCGATGACCCGGGAAGAACTGGAGGCACTGCATGCCGAGCTCCAGAAGAAATACGAGGAGGCGAAGGCCATGGGCCTGAAGCTGGACATGTCCAGAGGAAAGCCCTCCATCGCGCAGCTGGATATGGGCATGGACTTTCTGGATGTGTTAAACTCCGGGAGTGACATGAAGGCGGAGGACGGCTCCGAGTGCCGCAACTACGGCCTGATGGACGGGATTCCCGAAGCCAAGCGCCTGCTGGCCCAGATCATGGGCACCACCCAGGATCATGTCATCGTGTGCGGCAATGCCAGCCTCTCCGTCATGTATGACGCGGTATCCCGCTCCATGATCCAGGGCATCGACGGCTGCACCCCCTGGTGCCGCCTGGACAAGGTAAAGTTCCTTTGCCCCGTGCCCGGATACGACAGGCATTTTGCCATCACCGAGCATTTCGGCATCGAGATGATCCCCATCCCCATGACGCCCCAGGGCCCCGATATGGACCTGGTGGAAAAATTCGTCACGGAGGACGAGAGCGTCAAGGGCATCTGGTGCGTGCCGAAATACTCCAACCCCCAGGGATATACCTACTCCGACGAGACCGTGCGCCGCTTCGCAAATCTGAACCCTGCGGCAAAGGACTTCCGGATCTATTGGGACAATGCCTATGCGGTCCACGACCTCTATGAGGAGCCGGAGCGCCAGGATCACCTGCTGGACATCATCAGCGAGTGCGAGAAGGCGGGACACCCGGATATGGTGTATGAGTTCTGCTCCACCTCCAAGATCACCTTTTCCGGAGGCGGCATCTCCGCTCTGGCCTCTTCCAAGGCCAATCTGGACGCCATCCGCAAGGCCATGTCCATCCGGACCATCGGCTTTGACAAGGTCAATCAGCTGCGCCACGTGCGCTATCTGAAGGACCTGGAGGGCGTGAAGGCCCATATGAGAAAGCATGCGGCCCTTCTGCGCCCCAAGTT
This sequence comes from Lachnospiraceae bacterium, assembly GCA_017543485.1. Taxonomy (GTDB): domain Bacteria; phylum Bacillota; class Clostridia; order Lachnospirales; family Lachnospiraceae; genus AC2028. The sequence continues at coordinate 5,755 of JAFYFY010000163.1, forward strand.
CGAGGCAGTGGAAACGGTGCTGGAGCGGGAGCTGGGAGGACTGGAGATCGGCAGCTGGACCAAGCCCAACGGCGGGTACTTCATTTCCTTTGAAGCCATGCCCGGCTGTGCAAAAAAGATCGTGGCCAAGTGCAAGGAGGCGGGGGTGACCCTCACCGGTGCCGGCGCCACCTACCCTTATAAGAACGACCCCAAGGATACCAACATCCGCATTGCGCCTTCCTTCCCCTCCCCGGAGGACATGGCAAAGGCCACGGACCTTTTTGTGCTGTGTGTGAAGCTGGTGAGCGTGGAGACCTTGCTGGGACTGTGAAGGCGCAGGCCCGGACCGAAGGGAAAAGCAGACAGGCCGGACAGAAAGGACATCATGGCAGAGCAGATCAAACGACTGGAACGAAATCTGGTGGCGAAAGGCGTCATCTTTGACTATTATCAGGATACGGTGCAGCTCCCCAACGGAAAGACCGCGAAATGGGACCTCATCGAGCATGTGGGCGCCGCGGCGGTGGTGGCCGTGCGAAAGGACGGAAAAGTCCTGCTGGTGCGCCAGTACCGGAACGCACCGGAGGAGGAGACCCTGGAGATCCCCGCAGGG
>JAFYFY010000164.1 GCA_017543485.1 Lachnospiraceae bacterium
ATATGGTCCATGAAGATGATGTCGAAGGATTCCTGCCGCACCTTTTCGATGGCTTCTTTTCCGCTGAGGGCAGAGAAGCACTGTGCTCCGATGGTCTTTAAGAAACCCTCAGCCACGGTGATGTTGACAGGGGTATCGTCCACGATGAGGATCCGGGCCTCCGGTGCGGTATAGTCCGGTGCAAAGGTCTTTTCCTCCCGCTTCGGCCGGTGCATCACATTGCCGTTTAAGATACTCACCATACCGAAGGTGGTCTCCGGACGCCGCATCACCAGCAGATTATCCCGGTCCGAAACAAAGTCGGAGCCGAAGTCCACCAGGATCACTCCCGTCAGATTCGGATGCGCGTTCAAAAATCCCTTCATGACGCCGTCATAGAGGTCATCTTCAAAGAACAGGAAATCCGTCTCCCCCGTGGGCACATAATCCGCAGGGGAATCCACCACCTCTCCGTGTACCCCCAGGCGCTGGGTCTCTTTGACAAATTCTCCGGTCATATCCCTGCGGCTGTTGCAGCAGAAGGCATGCTTGTGCGCCGCATCCTTCACCACCAGATCGCTCTCCGCATCCAGCACCTTCTGGGGGATGCTGAACCAGAAGTCGGACCCTTTTCCGTATTCGCTCCGGACATCCAGATGCCCTCCCATGAGCTCGCAGAGCTGTCTGCAGATGGCCAGTCCCAGCCCCGTTCCTTCCACAGAGCGGTTTCTCTTGGAGTCCACCTGCTGGAAGCTGACAAAGATCTTTTCCAGATCCTCCTCCCGGATCCCCATGCCGGTATCCCGCACATGGCAGGTCAGAAGGATCTCATCCTCCCTCGTCTGCTCGGCGCTCACCGTGATGACCACCACGCCGCGCTCCGAGAACTTGATGGCATTCCCCGCCAGATTGATGAGGATCTGCCGGATGCGCATGGCATCCCCTTCCAGCCTGCGGGGGATCTGGGACTCCGCTATGACAAAGAGCTCCAGGGGCTTTTCCCCGATGCGCATCATCAGGACATCCGCAAGATCCCGCATCTCCACCAATGGCTCATAGGGCTCCGAGGCCAGCTCCAGCTTCCCGGATTCAATCTTGGAAAAATCCAGGATATCGTTGATGATGTTTAAAAGGTTCCGCCCCGCGCTCTGGATCTGGTTCAGATAATCCCGGGTCTGCTCCGGGATCTCATCCCGCAGTGCGATCTGAGACATGCCGATGACGGCATTCATGGGGGTTCGGATCTCGTGGGACATATTTGCCAGAAAGTCCGACTTCATCCGGGTCGCACGCTCCAGCTCCGCATTGGCGTGCTCCATGGCCCGGACCTCCAGGATGGCCTTTGTGGCATCGTGGAGGATATAGATGGTCCCCAGCCTGGCATCCGGCTCCCCCAGCTCCTTCTTCCGAATCTCAAGAAAGATCTCCTTTTCCTGCTCCCGGTAGGGCAGCACTTCCAGGCTTTCCACACCGGTGGTATGGGAAACCCACTCATCCAGGCTCGGCTTGTCCCGGAAGGTCTTTAACAGTTCCTCCGAAAGGGTGCTTCGCAGGATGGCATTGGTGTAGATCAGATTGTCGTGCTCATCGTAGAGGATAAACCCGTCGCTCATCTCGTTGGCAAAGGTATTTAACGACCAGTCGATCAGTGCCAGACGGGGATACATCACGATATAATACAGGCCTGCAATACAGATGAGATTGTAGAGCAGACAGACCACACTCACCGGCCAGGGACTGCGGGTGGACGCCGACTGCAGAAAACAGACCAGCATCTGCATGATCACCATATATGCATACTTGGGACGGTGGACCCGGTCCGCATGCCGGAAGCACAGGGTCATCAGAATGATGATGAGCACCATGCTGACATAGCTCAGATACCGGAAGGAAGTGAAGCTGACGAAAACGGAATAGGAATGATAATCTTCGGCGACCCACCAGGAACGCCCTATCCAGACATGTTTGGAAAAGCTCAAGATCCGGCTGCCCGCCAGGTTGCTGATCATCAGCGCCGACTGCAGCAGTCCCAGGATCAGGGTGGGGATCCCGATGGGCTTTAAATACTTTCGAAATCCCATATCGCAGATGGTAAATACGATGCCGCTGTACAGCCAGGACTGTATCAGGTAAAACAGGGTGAGGGTGGTCCGGACCTGGTTGATCCCTTTTCCCATCAGGATCAGAAAGCACACGATATCACACGCCACCACCAGGCCGGTGGTCACCACATATCCGATATTGATCCGCTGTTCGCGCAGTGCGATGATGATGCATACAGCCGAAACCAGCGCCAGACACAGATACAGAATCCCAAAGTAGATCAACGCGCGCCCCCCATTACCATGCTCAGCAGTTCCGGATCATAGCTGTCTCTGAACGACTCATAGATCGGTGCCGTCTTTTTCTGAAATTCCTTCAGATCCGGATATGTGATCACCATACCGGTTTTTTCCAGCTCTGCCAGATAGCTTTCCGTCTGGCTCCGGATCATCTCCCGGTCCAGATCCTGTGCGTGCTTTGCAGCGGTCTGCAGGATCTCCCGGTCCTCCTCCGAGAGCTTTTTCCAGATATCGTCCCGCAGGACGAAGAGCATGACATCATAGCTGTGATTCGTAATGGCCAGGAATTTTTGAACCTCATAGAGGTGGTTATTGTAGATCACCGGGATCGGGTTTTCCTGGGCATCGAACTCGCCCCGCGCCAGTGCGTCTCTGAGCTGCGCAAATCCCAGCACCCGGGGAGTGGCCCCCAGAAAGAGCATGGTCTGCATCACGATCTGATTCTCCGGTGTCCGGATGACGAGGCCTTCCAGATCCTCCACCCCGGTGACGGGCCCTGCCATTTCGGAGGTGGTGACGCACCGGAATCCGTTATCGAAATGCCCCAGGACCTTGATGTTGTAGTCCGGCAGCTCGCTCTCTGCCCGCGCCTCGATCTCGCCGTCCACAAAGGCCCAAGCATCATCAAAATTGTCGAATAAAAAGGGAAATGCGGAAATGCCGACATTCGCGGAATATGCGGAAAAATTGCCGGCGCTGGATACCGTGATGTCCACCTCTCCGTTGACGACACCACTGATCAGTTCCGAATCGGAGCCCAGCTCTCCGTCCGTATGGATCTCCACCGTGATGCGGCCCTCCGTGGCTTCTTCCACCTCCCGTGCAAAAAGCTCCGTTGCCGCCACTCTGGGATCGGAAGCCTCCGTGGAAAATCCGGCCTTCAGCACCAGACTCCCTGCGCTTCCCTGTCCGGAGGACCCACAGCCGCACAAAGCCACGCACAGCGCTGCAGCGAGGCCTATGATGGGTGAATTCGCACGCTTCATCTCGGATGTCCTCCTTCCAACAGACATCTTACCACATCGCGCACAGAATTCCTATACCACCCCGCCCCCGGATGACACTCGGGGACGGTTCCTGGGGATCGGGGACGGTTCCTGGGTGTCAGGGACGGTTCCTGATTCCCAGGAACCGTCCCCTACTGTCACCGGTACAGGTCGCGGGCTGGCTTTACTTCCGGTAATCGGCCGACACCTCCTGAAAGGAACGTCGCCCGGCGATATAGTCTTCGTATGCGTGTTCAGCATCCCTGCCGTGAAAGACTTTGCACAGCCCGCACATGTCGCAGTCCGCGATACAGGGGTATTTTTCTCTGATGAAAACGCGCCTTTCTTCCTCTGTCGAGTGCTCGATCTCGGGCGGATTGGTCATCATGGCACCTCTTCAACGGATCTTTCGATCCTGTCTGTACTGCTCCATATACGCGGCGTTGATCTCCCGGATCTCCCGCTTTCCGTCGATGTAGTCCTGATAGATGTCCCAGGGAGAACCGCCTCCCAGCCAGCAGGAAGAACAGTTTTCACACCCTCCGCCGCAGTCCATGGACTCCCGGATGATCTGCTCCCTCTCTTCTCTGGTAGTGTCCTTGATGAGGATCGATCTCATATGCTTTCCGCCTCCATCTCCGCCAGAATGGTGTCCTCACAGGCTGCCATGGCCTGCAGCGTCATCTCCAGAAGTTTGTCCAGCTCCCAGCCCAGCTGATCTGCGCCGCGCTCGATCACCTCCCTGGAGCATCCGGCAGCAAACCCTTTGCTCTTGTATTTCTTTTTCAAAGATTTCAGTTCCATATCCTTTGTGCTCTGGGAAGGTCTCATCAGAGCTGCCGCCCAGATCAGGCCGGTCAGTTCGTCCGCGGCAAAGAGCACCTTTTCCATCTCATGGACCGGCTCCACGTCGATGGTGACACCGCAGGGGACCGTGATCCCGTACCCATGGGAACACACGGAATGGATGATATCCTCACTCACGCCGCCTTCCCGAAGCAGCTCCGGCGCCTTCAGACAGTGTTCCTCCGGATAGAGTTCAAAGTCGATATCATGGAGCAGCCCCACGATCCCCCAATGCTCTGCCTCATCGCCATAGCCCAGCTCCTGTGCATACCATTTCATCACGGCCTCCACGGTCAGGGCATGCCGGATATGAAAGGGATCTCGGTTATACTTTTTCAAAAGTGCAAATGCTTCCTCTCTGTCTGTCATCATGTACTCCTTTTCCTGGGGGTCGTCCCCTACTGTCACCTGACTGTCACTCATACAGGTCGCCGGACAGGTAGTGGTCCCCCGCGTCCGGAATGATCACCACGATTTGTTTCCCGGCATTTTCCGGACGTTTTGCCAGCTCCGACACTGCACAAAGCGCCGCCCCCGCAGAGATGCCCACGGTAAAGCCCTCCAGGGACGGAAGCAGTCTCGCATAAGCATAAGCGTCTTCATCCGTGACGTCAATCACCTCGTCAAAGATGTTCACATCCGTGACAGGTGGGATGGCACCTCCGCCGATGCCCTGGATCTTGTGAGGTCCCGCAGTGCCGCCGTTTAGCAGCGCGCTTCCCTTGGGCTCCACACCGATCACCCTGATGTCCGGATTCTGTTCCTTCAGGTATTTTCCCGCTCCGCTCACAGTACCACCGGTACCCACCGCGGAGACAAAAATGTCCACCTGACCCTCCGTATCCTCCCAGATCTCGGGTCCCGTGGTCCGGTAGTGGGCCAGGAGATTATTGGGATTGCCACCCTGTCCCAGGATCACGGCGTTTTCCGTCTCGGAGAGGAGCTGTGCCGCCTTTGCGTTGGCGCCGCCCATATTCTGTTCCCCGGGAGTATGATATACTTCTGCGCCGAATGCCTTCAACAACCGTGTCCGCTCACCGGAGAGATTGTCCGGCATGCAGATTTTGACTTTGTATCCCCTGGCAGCGCCGATGGCGGCAATCCCGATCCCGGTATTTCCCGAGGTTCCCTCAATGATGGTCCCGCCGGGCTTTAAATCCCCGGAAGCCTCTTTTCCTTCGATCATGGAAAAGGCGATGCGGTCCTTTACGGAACCGGAAGGGTTAAAGAATTCCAGTTTCCCGAAGATCTTTGCATCCGTTCCGAGCTTCCGTTCCAGCGCATGCAGCTCCAGCAGCGGGGTATGACCGATGAGTTCCGTGATATTGTGGTAGATTTTTCCCATGAGATATGCCTCCTTTTTCACTGTTCTTCGATGAGATATTTGTGCGCCGGATCCCTGCTGAGCCCCTCCCTGCCTGCCGGGATGTTCCAGATGGACAGATCCGGTCCCAAAGGCAGGATGTTGTTGGGGTTCGTCTTCAGACAGCATAGGTGATAGTGCTTCTTGATGGCGTCAAAATGCGTATTGCCTCCGAAGGCGCTCTCCGCGTACAGATCCCTGGCATAGCCCCAGAGGTTCGGATAGTCCTTCAGCATCTTCCGGTTCACCCGGAAACCGTTGTAATAGGCGGCATCGAACCTGGCCAGGGTCACATAGAGTCGCACGTCCGCTTCGGTGATGTAATCCCCGAACAAAAAACGCCGCCCCGAAAGCCTCTCCTCCAGCACATCAAATGCGTCAAAGACCAGGTTGAACGCAGCGGAATAGGCTTCCTGGCTGGTGGCAAATCCCGCCTTGTAGACCCCGTTGTTCACATTGTGAAAAAGAAAATCGCTCAGCTCATCGATCTCCTCCCGCAGGTGCACGGGATACAGATCCGGCGCGTTCTTTTTGTGATATTTTCTCCAGGCGGTCTCGAAATAAATGGTGAGATTGAAATAGTCATTGTTGACCACCTCCCCCGTCTGCAGATCCACCACCGCAGGAACGGTAAATCTTCCGTGGTAGTCCGGGTCTGCCTTTCGATACGCCTCACTCAGCAGGTGGATCCCCAGAACCGGGTCTTTTTCTCCCTCATCCAGCGTAAAAGCCCAGTCAGACCAGGGCACATCCGGTCTGATGGGATCCAGTGTTCCCACGGAGATGACCTCCTCCAGTCCCATGAGCTGTCTTACGATGATGGCCCTGTTCGCCCAGGGACATACAGGTGCCCACAAAAGCCGGTATCTGCCCGATTCTACGGGGAGTTCTCCACCCCCCTCTCCGAAGGGCGTGACAAACCGGTTCGGCTGTCTTTCGAATTTACCGTTTGTCTGTATCTCGCCCGAGGTCACATGATCTACGACTGCCATGTCTCCACCTCCCGCAAATGCTGCATATCCAAAGCCGGGCCGATCCGAAGCGGGCCGAATCTTTCACTTCTGTCATTGGGCTCCAGCCAGACGCTCTCGTCGGGTCCGTCCGGCAGGATCCCGTCCGGATTCTCCGCTGCCCCCAGCAGATACCCCCGCTTGATGGCATCAAAATCCGTGCTCTGTGCAAAGGCGGGAATGGAGTACAGGTCCTTCGCATAATTCCACAGATTCGGATAGTCCATGATCCGCCGCTCGTTCAGGCGAAATCCGAAATAATAGGCCGTATCGAACCTGGCCAGGGTCACATAGAGCCTGACATCGCTGTCCGTGAGCCGGTCCCCGAAAAGGAATCTCCGATCCGCCAGCCGCTCCTCCAGCCAGTCCAGCCGGGCAAAGACCAGACGGTAGTTTTTTTCATATTCTTCCTGGCTGGTGGCAAATCCTGCCTTGTAGACTCCGTTGTTGATCTCATGGAAAAGGATCTCGTTCAGCGCGTCGATCCCTGTACGCAGATCCAATGGATACAGCTCCGGCGCACCCGGCTTCCAGAATGGCTTCCAGACCGTCTCCCAGTAGTTGGACAGGCGGTGATAATCATTGTTCACCACTCTCTGCTCTTTTACGTCCACAATGGTCGGTACCGTCGCCCGCCCCCCGTAGTCCGGGTCCGTGGCAGCATAGATCTCCGGCAGATACCGAATGCCCAGCACGGGATCCTTTCCCTCCGGATCCAAGGAAAACTCCCAGCCGCTCTCCGTACGCACCGGGGCCACGGTACCGACGCTGATCACATCCTCCCCGATGCCCAGAAGTCTTAACACGATCATCTGTCTGGTGGCCCAGGGACAGAGCGGCGTCCAGATGAGGCGATATCTCCCCGCCTCCACAGGCAGTTCCCCCTCTCTGTCACCAAAAGGTGTACAAAACCGATTCTTCTGTCTGACAAAGGCTCCGTTTGTGGTGATCTCGCCCTTATTCTCCGAAGTGGCCACCTTCCCGAAGCTCCGCACTTCCGCTCCGGAACTTTGCTGCTGCTCTTTCGCGCGATGTGAGGCGATGGAGCATGCCGCGGCTTCAAACTCTGCCATATTTCTCTCCCCCCTGTGAAAATGTATGAGTCGCTACATTTACATACTTACCTACTATCCTTATAGGTAAATACACTACCACGTTTCCCGGGAAGTTTCAAGAAGAGAGAAGGGAACGGTTCACCTCCTTACGTATGCCCTACCTCCCATTTTCCCCATGAAACCGGAAAACATCCAGACCATCCAGGACTCCTTCGTAGGAAAATCCGCTTTTAAGCGCAAGGTGTCTCGTCACTTCCTGTTCGGGTACACATTCTATGACCACTTGTTTTTCCGAAGAGAATGCTTTTTCCATCAGCATCTTTGTCAAATGTGTGGCATACCCTTTCCGCCAATAGTCCGGATGCAGGACCCAGCCGATCTCCACACTGTCTTCATCATAGTCATGGTAGATCACATACCCGATGAATCGACCATCCTCCTCAACGGCATAAATCAGCGGAGGATTGGATAATCCGGCATGGAGCAGGAATTCCCCTGTTTTTTCCCGCGTATATGGAGGTTCCAGGTATTGCATCACCCGCGGGTCAGACAGCAGTTCACACAACGGCTCAAGGTCCGATCCCGTCATGGATCGAATGATCAGGTTCATTTTTCCTCCGTCACTCCTCCTCGCAAAACAGCTCCAGCTTTGCGATGAGATCTTCCAGGATGTACCTGCTGTCCACATCCGTATAGAGCCTCACCATGGGGGCTGCGGGATCCAGAACGGAGGCGGTATCCTCCGCGACGGCAGGTGCCTGTATCATCCTGTGATGTCCGCATTCGGGATTCAGGGCGATGGCGATGGCAGGGGAGTCCCCCAGCGACCAGCTCTCCCCCTGGGTCCATCCGGCCCCTTCGGAGGCATTGTACGTCATAAGGTTTTCATACAAATGCGCCCCGATCCGGCCGCAGCAGCTGATCCGGCGTCTAATCTCCGCGATCCCGATGGTCACCGTCGTGTATACCTGCGATGGCACAAGCCACAGATCAATCCCGCTGCGAAGCACCAGATTGGCCGCCTCGATATCATTTCCCGCATTAAACTCCCGAAAAGGCGCCTCGCAGGGTGCCTCCCCGTGGGTTCCGATCCAGATGACGGTCATCCGGTCTTTGATCTCGGGCCTTGCCTGTATGGCCCTGGCCACATTCGTGATGGCGCCCTGGCAAAGGATCCGAAGGGGCGTCTTTTCATCCGACATTGCTTCTTGGATGATGTGGCTTACACCTTCCGAGATACCCTCATCCTCCGCCAGCGGCCCCCTCTGTCCCCGGAAAACAGGTACGGACAGTCCCATCGCATCCGTGATGGTCCGGATCTCATTCAGACTGTCCTCCATCGAATGCGGCTGTCCGAAATGCTCTGCGACGATCCCCTTTACAAGAAGCTTCGGGGACAAAAGCGCCTGCACGATGGCAAAGGGGTCATCCGCTTCGCATGCCGCATCCGTATCGATGATCACCCGAACCTTCTTCTGTTCCGGAATGTCAAACCCTACAGGACTCATCTGCATTCTCCTTTCTCATCTGTGGGGATGGGGGACGGTTCCTGATCCCCAAGAACCGTCCCTGATCCCCAGGAACCGTCCCCGATTCTCAGGAACCGTCCCCCATTTTCACGGTCAGTTCATCCGGGGTTACATGGCAGGTGAGGAAAAGGATCTCGACACCTGCCTCCCTGGCCTGTTCCATGGCGGTCCCGAATTCCGGATGGGTTCCGATGTTCGGGCGAACCTCACTGACCCCGTCCATCTGGATCACAAAGGCGAGGATGGCATGGTATCCCTCCTCCTTAGCCCTGATCAGCTCCCGGATATGCCTGACGCCCCGCTCGGTGGGTGCGTCGGGAAAATACCCGATACCGTCCACCTCTAGCGTGCAGCCCTTCACCTCCATCAGAAAACGCTCCTTACCTCGCTCCATATAGAAGTCGATCCGGGAATCCCCGTAAGTGTATTCCGGGATCACGCGGTCATAATCCTTTGTTGCCAGCCATTCTTTTACGACACGGTTTGGCGCCTGGCTGTCAATGTTGAACAGGACTCCGTTCTCCTTTCGGACAGCCACCAGGTCGTATTTCGTTTTCCGATCCGGCGTCCCCGGAGCGGTGAGCCACACTTCACATCCCGGGATCAGCAGCTCCCTGCACCTGCCCGTGTTTTTCACATGCACCGTCTCACGGTGTCCGTTCAGATCCACCTCAGCGATGAACCGATTCGGACGGCTTCGGAAAACCGCCCGGATGATATTTTCATATTTCATCGTCCGAAACCAGAGCCTTCCCGAGAATATCCACTGCCTCGTGATATACCTCTAAATCCTTGTACTTCCCGACAAGTTTCGTATGGATCCCGCATTCATCGCTGTCCAGATGGTAATCCCCTGCCCCGCCTGTGATCCTTCCAATCAGTTTCTCCCCCAGCCGGATCTCACAGGGAACGATCGCCGCATATCCGTACTCGCATTCGCATCCGTTATACTCCCTGCACCGGGGACAGAAATACATGAAATTAGCGCTCAGGGGAATCTCATATTCTGTCTTGCATGTTTTACAAAGGATCTTTTTCACCCGTGCCATTTTTCCTTGCCTCTTAAATGCCGTGGGGATGGGGGACGGTTCCTGATCCCCAAGAACCGTCCCCGAT
>JAFYFY010000016.1 GCA_017543485.1 Lachnospiraceae bacterium
AAGAAGGCATCCAAGGACGAGCTCATCGAAAAGCTCCTGGCCTTCTCCGGCGAGCCCCAGAGACTGGGCCTTCCCAGCGCACCGAAGCAGTTCATCCGCTACATGGAGGAGGATAACAGACCGCAGGTGGCACTGGATGTGGACTATGAGCGCGGCATGGGCATCAGCATCGGAAGACTCCGGGAGGATATCCTTTTTGACTGGAAGTTCGTGGGCCTGTCCCACAACACCGTGCGCGGTGCGGCCGGCGGAGCGGTGCTCTGCGCCGAGCTTCTGAAGGCACAGGGATACATCGCGGCGAAGTAAGCCCATCACCTGTGACATCTGCAGGGATCACCGTATGGTGACAGAGGATACTGGGATCAGGAGACTGTGCGGAAACGGAAAAACGCACCTTTCCGCACAGTCTTTTCTTTTTCTTTGGTACGGAAGCATTCTGGCATGAAAAATCTTTACATCGCGGAAAAGCCCAGCGTGGCAAAAGAATTCGCAAAAGCACTCAAAGAGAATATGAGAAACGGCGACGGATACCTGGAGGGGGACAGCAGCATCGTGACATGGTGCGTCGGACATCTGGTCTCCATGAGCTATCCCGAAGCTTATGACGAATCCCTGAGAAGATGGCGGTTTGATACCATCCCTTTTCTGCCGGAGGAGTTTAAGTACGAGGTCATTCCTTCCTCCGCGAAGCAGTTTGCCATCGTAAAGGGACTCCTGAACCGGGAGGATGTCTCCACCATCTACATCTGCACCGACTCCGGACGGGAGGGAGAGTATATCTACCGCCTGGTGGACCGGATGGCAGGGGTGAAGGACAAGGAAAGGCGCAGGGTCTGGATCGACTCCCAGACGGAGGAGGAAATCCTGCGGGGCATCCGGGAGGCTAAGGACTGGTCCGCGTACGACAACCTCTCAAACGCCGCCTACCTCCGCGCCCAGGTGGACTACCTCATGGGTATCAACTTTTCCCGGGTGCTGACCCTGAAATTCGGAAAGGGAGTCAACAGCTTTGTGGGGAGGGAAAAGGGCAGCATCGCCGTGGGCCGCGTCATGACCTGTGTCCTGGGGATGATCGTCAGCAGGGAGCGGGAGATCCGCAGCTTTGAAAAGACCCCCTTTTACCGCGTGATGGGGACCTTTTCCTTTCCGGGAGAGGAAGCGGGAGCCTCTTTTTCCGGGGAATGGAGAACCTCCCAGGGGAGTCACTATGAGGACAGCCCGAAGCTCTATAAGGAGAACGGATTTCGAAAGCGTGAGGATGCCGAGGCCCTGATCGGGGAGCTGCAGCGCTCTCCGGGACCCTGCATCATCGAATCCATCGAGCGAAAAAAGGAGACCAAGAACCCGCCCCTTCTGTACAATCTGGCGGAGCTTCAAAATGACTGCGCCCGGATCTTCAAGATCAGTCCGGAGCAGACTCTGGCCATCGCCCAGGAGCTGTATGAGAAAAAGCTCACCACCTATCCCCGGACCGACGCCCGGGTGCTCTCCACCGCCGTGGCCAAGGAGATCGGGAAAAACATCGGCGGCCTGAAGGGCTACGGGATCTGCAGCCAGATCGCCGCGGAGGTTCTCTCGGGAGATGCCTGGAAGAACATCGCAAAGACCCGATATGTAAACGATAAGCTCATCACGGATCACTATGCCATCATCCCCACGGGACAGGGACTGGGCAATCTGGGATCCCTGAACCCCACGGCGGCGAAGGCCTACGAACTCATCGTCAGGCGCTTTCTGTCCATCTTTTTCCCGCCGGCAAAGTATCTGAAGTATGCCGTGACGGTGCAGCTTCCCACGGAGGGACATACCGAGCGGTTCTATGCGAACTTCAAGGTGCTGGAGGATGAGGGGTACCTGCGGGTGGCCGCCTGCTCCTTTCAGGCAAAGCAGGAGGAGAAGACGGAGGGTCCCGGACAGGCGCCGGAAGCACAGGCACAGGATGCGCAGCTACAGGATGCAAAGGGCACCCAGGGAGAGGAAGAGGAAGAACTCTCCGGGGACAGCGCGGCAGCCCTGTTAAAGCTTCTGTCCAAAGCGAAGAAGGGAGATCCCCTGACACCGGAGGGATACGAGATCAAGGAAGGGGAGACCAAGCCGCCGAAGCGCTACAACTCCGGAAGCATGATCCTGGCCATGGAAAATGCCGGTCAGCTCATCGAGGATGAGGAGCTGCGCAGCCAGATCAAGGGCAGCGGCATCGGCACCAGTGCCACCCGAGCCGAGATCCTCAGCAAGCTGGAGCGGGACGAATACATCAGTCTGAACAAGAAGACCCAGATCCTGACCCCCACGCTGCTGGGGGAGATGGTCTACGATGTAGTCTACGGCTCCATCACCTCCCTGCTGGATCCTTCTCTGACGGCCAGCTGGGAAAAGGGCCTGTCCATGGTGGCGGACGGATCCATCGGGCCGGAGGTGTACCGGGAGAAGATCGACACCTTTGTCCGAAGACATACGGATCATGTGAAAAACAGCCGCATCGAGGACCGGCTGCAGCAGTGCTACCGGAATGCCAGCCGGTTTTACAAAAAGAAGACCAAATAGGGGAAGGCCCGGGGTGCAGTTTGCTGTTGACGAACGAAAGCATTTCGTGTATGATTGCATACAGCGATACAACTTTACCCATTTAAAGCGCTATATCACCGTTTTTTGAGGAGGATTATGATGAAAAAGAGATTCCTTTCCGTCATCCTGACAGCAGCGATGACGCTTACCGTTTTAGCCGGCTGCGGCGACGGAAACAGCGCATCCGGCAATACCGCAAAAGATACCTATTCCATCGGCGTCTGCCAGCTGGTGGAGCATCCCGCTCTGGATGCCGCCACCCAGGGCTTCAAGGACGCTCTGGTCTCCAAGCTGGGAGACAAGGTGACCTTTGATGTCCAGAACGCACAGGGCGAGCAGGCCACCGCAGCCACCATCTGCAACGGCTTCGTGGCGGCAAATGCGGATCTGATCCTGGCCAACGCCACCACCCCTCTGCAGGCAGCTGCGGCAGCTACCGCAACGATCCCGGTGCTTGGCACTTCCGTGACGGATTACGCAACGGCCCTGGAGATCGAGGACTGGACCGGCAAGACCGACAGAAATATCTCCGGAACCAGCGACCTGGCTCCCATCGATGAGCAGGAGAATATGCTGGTGGAGCTTTTCCCGGAGGCAAAGCAGGTGGGACTTCTGTTCTGCACCGCGGAGGCCAACTCCGCATACCAGATCTCTCTCATTGAGAAGGCTCTGGATGAGGACGGCATCGCGTACAAGGAATACGGCATCGCGGATTCCAACGAGATCCAGAGCGTGGTCACCGCGGCGGCGGATGAGTGCGATGTGCTCTACATCCCCACGGACAACACCCTTGCAAATGCCACCGAAACTGTTTACAATATCGTTGTTCCCGCGGGCGTGCCCGTGATCGCCGGCGAGGAAGGCATCTGCAGCGGATGCGGCGTAGCGACCCTTTCCATCAGCTACTATGACCTGGGCTACACCACCGGCATGATGGCCTACGAGATCCTGTGCGAAGGCAAGAATGTCCAGGATATGCCCGTGGAATATGCGCCCAACGTGACCAAGAAGTACAATGCGGAGATCTGCGAGGCGCTTGGTGTGAAGGTTCCCGACGGATACAAAGCCATCGGAGAGTGACCTGAAGAGAAAACGCGGGACAGGGGGACTGTGTGCTCCCTGTCCTTTTGCGATAAAAAGGGACGTTGACCCGAGAGTTCTTCGTTTGGAGGAAGACGAATGCTGGCCTATTTTTCATCTTTGAGTTTTCTGACACTGCTGCGGGCACTGCCCGGAAGTGTGGCCCAGGGTATGGTCTGGGGGATCATGGCGCTGGGGGTCTATATCACCTTCCGGCTGCTGGATTTCGCGGATCTGACCGTTGACGGATCCATGGCCTTCGGCGCTGCCGTGTGCGTGATGCTGATCCGTGGCGGGGTGCATCCCATCGTTGCCACCCTCATCGCATTTCTGGCGGGGATGGTGGCGGGACTGGTGACAGGGCTTTTGAACACCCTCCTGGGGATTCCGGGGATCCTGGCCAGTATCCTGACCCAGATCGGACTGTATTCCATCAACCTCCATGTCATGGGCAAGTCCAACCAGCCGGTGTCCGTGGACAATTACCCCCTGCTGGTATCCCTTCGGTATGTGACGGGCAGTGCGAAGAGCAGAGCCTTCTTTTTCCTTGGGATGGTGATCTTCCTGGTGGTACTGATCTGTGTTCTGTATTCCTACTTCGGAACGGAGCAGGGGCAGGCCATCCGTGCCACGGGATGCAATCCCAACATGGCCCGCGCGCAGGGCATCAACACCAACTTCATCAAGGTCCTGACCCTGATGATCTCCAACGGCCTGGTAGGCCTGTCCGGCGCTATGTATGGGCAGTTCCAGGGAGCCGCCGACGTGAATATGGGAAGAGGCGCCATCGTCATCGGACTGGCAGCCGTCATCATCGGTGAGGTGCTCTTCGGCAAGTGGACGGTGAAGCGCAAGGCGGCCTTCGGATGGACTCTGGGTGCCGTCATCATCGGCGCCATCGTATACTATCTCGTGTATCAGTTTGTCCTCTGGCTCAAGATGCCTTCCGAGGATATGAAGCTTCTCTCCGCGGTGGTGGTGGCTGTGTTCCTGGCCATTCCCTATCTCAAGGAAAAGAAGTCACAGAGGAAAGGAGCAAAGGCATGAGCGAAGAAAAATACGCACTGGAGCTCCGGGAGATCACGAAGGTCTTTAACCGCGGCACCGTCAATGAGAAGCTGGCCCTTTCCGGGCTGTCCTTAAACCTCCTTCCCGGGGATTTCGTCACTATCATCGGCGGCAACGGCGCGGGAAAATCCACCATGCTGAACGCCATCGCAGGTGTCTGGCCGGTGGACAGCGGAAGAGTCATTGTGGACGGCACCGACATCACGGCGCTTCCCGAACACAAACGCGCTCTGTACCTGGGACGTGTGTTCCAGGATCCCATGAACGGCACGGCTGCCACCATGGATATCGAAGAAAATATGGCCATCGCCTCCAGACGGGGACAGCGTCAGACGCTCCGCAGGGGCGTATCCGCCAAGGAGAGAGAGTTTTTCAGAGAGCGTCTGGCCTCTCTGGGACTGGGACTGGAGGAGCGCATGACCAGCAAGGTGGGCCTTTTGTCCGGCGGACAGAGACAGGCCATCACGCTGCTCATGGCAGCCATCAAAAAGCCGAAGCTCCTTTTGCTGGATGAGCACACCGCGGCGCTGGATCCCAAGACTGCCGCGAAGGTGCTGGAGATCAGCGACAGGATCATCGAAGAAAACCAGCTGACGGCCCTGATGGTCACCCACAACATGCGGGATGCCATCGCCCACGGAAACCGCCTCATCATGATGGACGAGGGACGCATCATCTACGATGTCCGGGGAGAGGAAAAGAAGAACCTTCATGTAAAGGACCTGCTGGCGAAGTTCGAAGAGGTCAGCGGAACGGAATTTGCAAACGACAGGATGATGCTTGGATAGCAGACGTAAAGATGAGGGAGTATCGGAAAAGACTGACAAAACGGGCGGCTGACGGATACAAAGCCGCCCGCATTTTATGGACCCTGGTGATCTGTCTCCTGACCCTGGGGGGCGTGAGCGCCTGCGGGGCCGGAGGAAAAGAAGACCGTCCGGATCCGCAGGAGGTAAAGCTTCGGCAGGAGCTGGCATCCTTTTGCGAAGAGATGGAAGAGATGGATGCGCAGTTCCGGGGGCTGACCGTGGAGAGCGAGGCGGATCTGCCGGCTCTTTCCGAAAAGCTGGGGGATCTGCAGACCCTGTTTTCCGATCTGCGGGAGATGGAGTTCCCGGAATCCTATGCGGATCTGGGAGATACCGCGGACGAGGCGGCCGCCTATATGGATACGGCGGCGGAGGCCTTCCGGGAGGTGTTTTTCGGGGAAAGCATGCAGGAAGCCTATGTACAGGCCAAGTATGACTACGCCATGGAGAACTATGACCGGGCCTTCAAAAGAGTCCGGGCCATCCTGTATTTTTTCTCTTGACAAGCGTGTTTACCCCATATATAATGACACAGTATGCGATTTTGGTTCGCAAAGGGCGCAAACAGGAGCAGATATGCAGCTGGATCTGAGCGAGAATTTTAGGAAGCCCGGCAAGGAGACCACCCTTTCCTATGAGCCGGAGTTTTCAGAAAGTTTCCGGGATGGAACGGCATGCAGTCTGAAAGCCGGTCAGAAACCCGTGATCGAGTTCCGGTTTGTGACGACCGAAAAAGGTCATGTCCTTATGACCGCAAAGGGTGAGCTTCTTTTCGAAGCACCCTGTGACAGGTGCCTGACACCTGTGGATGTCCCCATCCGGATCGATCTGGAGCGGGAACTGACAGGCCCCGAAGCGGAAAAGAGCGAAGACCCGGAGGAGGACGAATCCACCGAGGATCTGGAAGGACACTCCCTGGACGCAGAGGCGCTTCTTTTGAAGGAGATCTCACTGGCCTGGCCCATGAAGATCCTGTGCAGGGAAGACTGCAAAGGACTCTGCCCGGTATGCGGAGCGAATCGGAATGAGAAGCAGTGCGGATGCGATACCTTTGTACCGGACCCGCGCATGGCCGGTATCATGGATTTATTTAATCAGGCTGGTAATAATGGAAAGGCCGTGGAATAGGCCGGTAAGGAGGTTATTATGTCGATCTGTCCCAAGAACAAATCTTCCAAAGGTAGAAGAGATCAGCGCAGAGCAAACTGGAAGATGAGCGCTCCTACGCTCGTCAAGTGCAGCAAGTGCGGCAGTCTGATGATGCCCCACAGAGTCTGCAAGAACTGCGGTTCTTACAACAAGAAGCAGATCATCGACGTCGACTGAAGCGTCGGCCGCTGATCCGGGATCTTCCGATCCGGGATCTTCTGATCTTACAAAATCCCATAAGAAGTGAATTATCAAGGGGACGGTTCTTGACTTTGGAACCGTCCCCTTGTATAGTATTTTTTGGTGTTTGGAAAGGAGTTCTTCTTATGCCTGAGATGATAAACGTGGCCGTGGACGCAATGGGCGGAGACAACGCCCCCATGGAAGTGGTAAGGGGGGTCTGTGATGCCCTTGAGGTGGATAAAAACGTCCGTGTTTATCTGGTGGGAAAAGAGGCCGAGGTGCGGCAGTGCCTGGAAGGCCTGAGCTACCCCGCGGACAGACTGGAGATCGTGCATGCGCCGGAAGTGATCGAGACCGCCGAGCCGCCTGTGATGGCAGTCCGGACCAAAAAGGAATCTTCCCTGGTGAAGTGCATGTATCTGGTGAAGGACGGTACCTGCGATGCACTGGTATCCGCAGGGTCTACCGGAGCGCTGCTGGTGGGAGGTCAGATCATCGTGGGCCGCATCAAGGGAGTCGAGAGACCGCCTCTGGCACCCCTCATCCCCACCACGGAGGGAGTCAGCCTCCTTCTGGACTGCGGAGCGAATGTGGACGCCAGACCCAGTCAGCTGGTCCAGTTCGCGAAAATGGGTTCCATCTATATGGAATCCGTCATGGGGGTGAAGAACCCCAGAGTCGGCATCGTGAACATCGGCGCGGAGGAGGAAAAGGGCAATGCCCTGGTGAAAGAGACCTTCCCGCTCCTCAAGGCCACACCCGAGATCAACTTCATCGGCAGTGTGGAGGCCAGGGACATCCCCTACGGGGCGGCGGACGTGCTGGTCTGCGAAGCCTTTGTGGGAAATGTGATCCTGAAGATGTATGAAGGGGTCGCAGGGGCTCTGGTGAAGATGCTGAAAAAAGGAATGCTTTCCACTTTTCGTTCCAAGATCGGCGGTCTTTTGGTAAAACCCGCACTGAAGGAGACCATGAAGTCCTTCGACACGGACAATTACGGGGGCGCACCGCTCCTGGGCTGCAACGGACTGGTGGTGAAGACCCACGGAAGCAGCAAGGCCATAGCCATCCGGAACTCCATCCTGCAGTGCAGCATGTTCCAGGAGCAGCAGATCAAGGAAAAGATCAAAGAACAGCTGGGCGTTACAGATCCGGCAGTCTAAATCACATCGGGAGACCGATGACAAGCGGAGGATACTATGGAACTGGAAAAACTGAAATCTATCATTGCGGACGTACTGAATGTCGATCCGGAGGAGATTACCGTCGACACCACCTTCATCGATGACCTGGGAGCGGATTCCCTGGATGTCTACCAGATCATCATGGGGATCGAGGATACCTTTGACATCAAGATCCCCGAGGAGACCGCAGAAGGCATCACCACCGTGGGTCAGGCCGTGGATCTGATCAAGGAAGCGCTGAGCAAGGCGGAGTAAGGTTTCGGGAGCTCCCGCATCCGCGGATGGGGGGAC
>JAFYFY010000165.1 GCA_017543485.1 Lachnospiraceae bacterium
AGCAGCCTGGTTCACGCAGTTCAGACCGGAGCCGCAGACCACGTTCATGGTGACAGCGGGAACCTCGATGGGAAGCCCGGCCTTGATGGTAGCCTGACGAGCCACGTTCTGACCCTGGCCGGCCTGGATGACACAGCCCATATAGACCTGATCAACCTGGTCGGGAGCCACGCCCGCACGGTTTAATGCCTCCTTGATGACGATCGCACCCAGATCCGCTGCGGGAATGGTGCTTAAGGAACCTCCCATCGTACCGATGGCGGTACGGCAGGCGCCTGCAAGAACTACCTTCTTTGCCATGAATGTTTCCTCCTGATTTGAACTGCGAATGTTGCGGACCTGTGTCAGAAATGCTTTCCCGGACAGTTCCTGATGAATTGGCGGATTTGTAGGAAAAATTGAGTCTGTTAATTTTTTATCACACCAACAGGAGCATTGTATCATAGAAGAAAGGGGATTGCAAGGGAAAATGCGGGAATCGCAAGATGGGACATACGGGAGCAAAATCAGCGCATTCCGGGAGGTCCGGGGCCCGTCCGTTCAGCCAAAAAAAAGAGGATGACCCTGTGGGGATCACCCTCTCGGATGTCGGATGCTTTTTTCGGCCGCGGGATCAACATGGCCGGGCCACGGGCCGGCTTGTTTCGGCCTACAGATGCAGTACGCGGTCCTTGATCTCCTGGGTGCGGCCCTGGTTCCAGAACTGGGTTCCGATGTATCCGCAGGTACGGCGGGCGACGCTCATCTTGGACTGGTCGCGGTTTCCGCAGTTGGGGCACTCCCAGACCAGCTTGCCGTCCTCCGTCTCCACGATCTTGATCTCGCCGTCATAGCCGCACTCCTCGCAGTAGTCGGACTTGGTGTTGAGCTCGGCGTAGACGATGTTGTCATAGATGAACTTCATCACCGAGAGCACAGCCTCGATATTGTCCTGCAGGTTCGGAACCTCCACATAGCTGATGGCACCGCCGGGGGAGAGCTTCTGGAACTCCGCCTCAAACTTGAGCTTGCTGAAGGCGTCGATCTCCTCCGTCACGTGGACATGATAGCTGTTGGTGATGTAGTTTTTGTCCGTCACCCCGGGGATGATGCCGAAGCGCTTCTGGAGGCACTTGGCAAACTTATATGTGGTGGACTCCATGGGGGTTCCGTACACGGAATAGCTGATACGCTCCGCAGCCTTCCACTCCGCACACTTATCGTTTAACTTCTGCATGACCTTCAGGGCAAACTCCCGGCCCTCCGGATCGGTGTGGGGGACCCCCAGCATCCGGCGGCACATCTCGCAGAGGCCCACATAGCCCAGGGAGATGGTGGAATAGCCGTCGTAGAGGAGCTTGTCGATCTTTTCCCCTTTCTCCAGCCGGGCCAGAGCGCCGTGCTGCCAGAGGATGGGTGCCACATCGGAGGTAGTGCCCAGAAGACGCTCATGCCTGCAGCGAAGTGCCCGGTGGCAAAGCTCCAGGCGCTCCTCTAAGATCTCCCAGAATTTGTCCATATCGCCCTGGGAAGAGCAGGCCACATCCACCAGATTGATGGTGACCACGCCCTGGTTAAAGCGCCCGTAGTACTTCCGGCTTCCGTCGGGATTGCGCTGTCCGTCCTCCACGGTGGGGAAGGAGCGGCATCCCATGCAG
>JAFYFY010000166.1 GCA_017543485.1 Lachnospiraceae bacterium
ATGGGCAGGTCCGCGTTGTATCCCACGCAATAGTGGGGGAACTGTCTCACGCAGTCGAAGAGCTTGCAGAAGGTGGCATGCTCGATCTTCCTGGGGATGTGTTTGAAATGGAACACGATGCAGTGCTCGTTGTAATACACATAGGGAGAATACTGGAATCCCCACTGGCTGCCGTCAATGGTCACGGGGATGATCCGGTGATTCTGGCGGGCCGGGTGGTTCAGCCGTCCCGCATAGCCCTCGTTTTCCCGGCACAGCAGGCACTTCGGGTACCCGGACTGCTTTGCCAGCTTTGCCGCAGCGATGGCCTTGGGGTCCTTTTCCGGCTTGGAGAGGTTGATGGTGATATCCAGATCCCCATAGGGCGTGGATGCCACCCATTTCCGGTCCCGGCTCACCCGGTATCTGCGGATATAGTCCGAATCCCGGCTGAGTTTATAATAATAATCCGTGGCCGCAAGCGCGCCCCGGGTCTCATAGAGCTCCCGGAAGGTACGGATCACTTCGCTGGGTCTGGGCATCAGCACGCTCATGAGCTTCGTGTCGAACAGATCCCGGTATGCCACCGAGTTTTCTTCCATCAGTCCCCTTGCATAGGCCTCGTCCAGAAGTCCGGCCAGGATTTCCTCCAGGTCCTCCGGCGCTGCGGATACCTGCGGGACCTCCCCCTCCGGTCCGGGCTCGTCCAGCCCGTAAATCTCCAGCAGTCTGTTCAGGGTGTAGACCCGGTCCGCCTCCGGCACCAGGCCCGTCACCACTCCGTATTCCACCAGTTTTGCGATCTGCTCCTCCAGCATAGATGTCTCCTTTATCTGTCAGTCCCCTGCGTGGTCCGTCCCACCTGCTAGGTCCGCCGGCTTTACCGGTGCGGTCCGTCTCCGATCTCTACCACATAAAAGTCCGCCGCATACCCGATCTTCTTCTCGTACGCCATCCCCACCTGCTCGATGAAGTGCTCGATGGCATCCTCCCGGACGATGCTGACGGTGCAGCCCCCGAAGCCGGCTCCGGTCATCCGGGATCCGATGACTCCCGGCACCTTCCAGGCTTCCTCCACCAGGGTATCCAGTTCGATGCCCGTCACCTCGTAGTCATCCCGAAGGGATTCGTGGGAGGCGTTCATCAGCTGCCCGAAGAGCTTTACATTGCCGTTTTCCAGCGCCTCCTGGGCCTGAATGGTGCGCTGGTTCTCGTAGACCGCATGGCGGGCTCTCTTTCTGCGCACGGGATCCACGATCCGGGTGCAGATCTTCTCGAAGGTGGCCTCGTCCAGCTCTCCCAGGCTCTGGATATCCACCAGCTCCTGCAGCTCCTTCAGCGCGGTCTCGCACTCTGCCCGGCGCTCATTGTACTTGGAATCTCCCAGCCCCCGCTTTTTGTTGGAGCAGGCGATGACGATCTTTGCACCCTCCAGTTTCAGCGGTGCGTAGCGGTACTCTAACGTCGCCGTATCCAGAAAGATGGCATGGTCCTTTTTGCCCATGGCGATGGCAAACTGGTCCATGATCCCGCAGTTGACGCCGTTGAAGTGATTCTCGGAATACTGTCCGATGAGGGCCAGATCCTGATTCGTCACATCGGAGAATCCGTAGAGCTCCCGCAGGATATATCCGGTGAGCACCTCCACGGATGCGGAAGAGCTCAGCCCCGATCCGTTGGGAATGTTTCCGTATAATAGGAGGTCAAAGCCCGTCTCCGGCTTCATCCCCCGCTCCCCGAAGGCCCAGAGGATCCCCAGGGGGTAGTTGGCCCAGTCCCGCTCCTTTACCGGCTTTAAAGCCTCATCCAGGGACACCTCGATGACACCCACCTGTTCGAAATTCATGGAATAGAAGCGGCAGGTTCTGTCCGTGCGCTTTCTGACCGCTCCGTAGGTTCCGATGGTCAGGGCGCAGGGAAACACATGCCCGCCGTTGTAGTCCGTATGCTCTCCGATGAGATTCACCCGTCCGGGTGCAAAGAAAATCTCCGCATCCCCCTGGCCTGCAAAGACTTCCCCGAATCTTGCAAGCATGACTTCTCTGATCTGCTGGTCTGTCATAACCCCTCCTTCTCGCGGCTCCGCCATGGTGCACAGGTGCTGCGGATCCCCGCCGTCTCGCTTGTTTTTCTGATTTTACCACAGTTCCCTGCCCAAAACACCTTTGCACCGAAAAAAATGCAAGAATTTCAAAAAAGGTGTTGACAGCAAAATTATATTTGGTACAATATAATCACTTCAAAGAAATTAACAGATACCGAACCCGGTATTCCAGAGCGTTTTCCGAAATAAGGAGGAAAAAAATGGGATTCTATGATTATAGTGTCACTGCAGCAGACGGAACCGAAGTGTCCATGAGCCAGTTCCAGGGCAAGGTGGTCCTGGTGGTCAACACAGCCACGGGATGCGGCTTCACCCCTCACTACAAGGACCTGGAGGAGATGTATGAGCAGTACCGCGAGCGCGGGTTCGAGATCGTGGACGTTCCCTGCAACCAGTTCGCGGGACAGACCCCCGGCACCGATGAGGAGATCCATGAGTTCTGCACCCTGAAGTACAACACCCAGTTCCCCCAGATGAAAAAGACCGACGTGAACTGGGAAAATGCCCTTCCTCTCTTCACCTTCCTGAAGAGCCAGCAGGGCTTCCAGGGCTTCGGCAAGGGACCTGCCGCTCTGGCCATGAGCGCCATGCTCAAGAAGATCGACAAGAATTACAAGGAAAACCCGGACATCAAGTGGAATTTCACCAAGTTCGTCGTGGACCGCCAGGGCAATGTGGTAGCCCGCTTTGAGCCCACCGCGAAGATGGAGGACGTATCCGCCTGCGTCGCATCCCTTCTGTAAACCAAGGGACCTGACAAAGGGGAAGGAAAGGAGGCATCCCATGGAACCCAATTCTCGTTATGACATTGCTGTCATCGGCTCCGGCCCCGGAGGGCTGGAGGCCGCCATCACGGCAAAGGTTCGGAATAAGAACGTGATCCTTTTCGGCGAGCCGGATCTGAGCAGAAAGCTCTCCGGCGCGCACCGGATCGACAATTATCTCGGATTTCCCCAGGTACCCGGGGAGGTTCTGGCAGAGAATTTCCAGAAGCACCTCTCCCAGATGGGTCTGTCCATCACCCAGGAGCGCATCACCGCCATCTACTCCATGGGAGATTATTTCGCTCTCCAGGGAAAGAACGGCAATTATGAAGCATCTGCCGTGATCCTGGCCACCGGTGTGGTGATGGAAAAGCCCTTCCCCGGCGAAAACGAGAACCTGGGCCGGGGCGTGAGCTACTGCGCCACCTGCGATGCCGCACTCTACCGCGGAAAGACCGCCATCGTTCTGGGATACAGTGCGAAGGAAGAGGAAGAAGCCGCATTTCTGGCGGAGATCGCGGACCATGTGACCTACCTGCCCATGTATGAAGCGGGTGAGGGCTTCGGCGAGCTGGAGTCCAACCCGAAGATCACCGTCCGCACCGGGGTAAAGCCCCTCTCCATCGAAAAGGCGGATGCCCTGATGAGACTGCGCACCGACTCCGGTGAGGACTTTGACGCCAACGGCATCTTCGTGCTGCGGGAAGCCATCGCCCCCTCCCAGCTGGTACCCGGCCTGGAGACGGAGGGAAATGCCGTGGTCTGCGACAGACAGATGAAGACGAATATCGCCGGACTCTTTGTCTGCGGAGACATCGCAGGAGCTCCCTATCAGTACATCAAAGCCGCCGGCGAAGGCAATGTGGCGGCACTCTCCGCGGTGAGCTACCTCTCCGCACTGGCCAGAAAATAACAACAGGGAATCGGACAAAAAACAACTACGGAGGCAAACATGGCACAGCCCTACGAACAACTCAAACTGGAAAATCAGATCTGCTTTCCGCTCTATGCATGTGCAAGACGGGTCGTGAACCGTTACACACCCTTTTTAAAACCCCTGGGACTTACCTACACCCAGTACATCGTCTTTATGGTGCTGTGGGAAGAGGAACAGGTCACCGTGGGAGAGCTGGGAAAGCGCCTGCACCTGGATGCCGGCACCCTGACCCCACTGTTAAAGAATCTGGAAAAGAACGGCTATATCACCAGAGCGCGCTCCAAAGAAGACGAGCGCGTCACGCAGATCACCCTGACCAAAAAGGGCGACGCCCTGAAGGAGGACTGTAAGGACATTCCCTATAAGCTTTCCTCCGGCTGCATGCCGCTGTCTCCGCAGGATGCCGCCGAACTGTACCGTCTGCTCTACGCCCTGTTAGAGGAGTAGGGTCTACCCCTTTCTCCTTTCATATTCCAGCAAAAGCCGCACCACCCTGCTGTAACTGATCTTGCCGTCGCGCACCCCGTTCACCTTCAGATTCGTGTCGATGAATGTGTCCGCGGCGGCTTTTACCGTCTCGGTCTTCACCAGGGCTTTTCCGTTGATCCGCTCCCATTCCTCCGGCAGCACGAAGACATCATCTTCCGCTACCTGGGGATCCAGCTCCGTAAAGCCCAGCTTCTCCACCGCTTCCTTTAGTTCCTCCGGTCTGGCATCTGCCGCCTTCACCAGATCCTGCCACAGATATCCCAGCACGCTCAGGTACCCACTGTATGCAAAGACCCGGTCACTGCTGCGGATGCAGGCCAGATATCCCAGGAAATTCGCCTCATCCTCATAGATAAAGCCCTTCAGATGGCTCAGCTCGTGGCACATGGACACCGGCAGGTTCATCACATAGGCCACATCGTTGTAATTGGCCTCCATGGAAAAGGGAAAATAATACCCCAGCATGTATTGCTGGCACATAAAGTCGGAGGAAAGAAGTGCTTTCGGCCGGGGATAATACCCCGACAGCTGCCCGATTTCGGAGGAGAGCGCGCTCACGGCCTGCCTTGCGGTATCCTGCATATGGGTCTCCCCCAGGAGCGCTCCGGCGGGGGCCTCCTCCCCGAAGGCGGAGCGCTCCGAGTAGAGGATCCTGCCCTGTCCGTCACGCTCCATCTGCCCACTCAGCTCATTGCAGGCCCGGGCCGTCCGGTTGTACAAAAGCAGCACCTCCTCCACCGTATAATCCCCCGTGGCCCGGGACTCCGGGAAAAAGCGGTCCGGCAGCGGGGAAGTGTGATAGAGCAGAAAGCAGTTCAGGATCATGATCCAGACCACAAAGAGCATCTCCCGGGCAAACGCGCGATAAAACTTCCGCAGCCCTCTGCCAAAGCGCCTCCGCACCAAGGGGAAGAGCGCCGCGATCCCAAAGACCGTCGCCAGCACCACAAAGAGTACCTGAAAGACCAGCAGAAACTCTCCCACCGAAAAGGGAAACAGCCCCGTGAGGCGGCCGTAACTTTCCGTCCACAGCGGGAATACATTTTCGACATACGCGTCACTAAACCCTCTGCTGTGCCACCCGGCAGCCAGCAGCCCGAAGGCCCCAAACAGCAGCGCCAGATAAACCGCTATCTGTCTTCGTACAAAAAAAGGCCGCATTTCTGCAGCCTTCTGTTCTTTTTCCCGCCGCTTAAAAATATGCGAGAAGTGTCTCATAATCCCTCCAGATCAGGCAGATCCAGGTCTTTCCCTTGTTCAGCACGATCTCGTTGCCTTCCTCATCGTAGTAATAGGTGGCATGGGTATTGATATTGGGGATGCCCTCGGTGTCCGGTTCCCGTTTCCAGGTGCACCTTACCGCTTTTCCGCCGGTAAAGACCACCGCGTCACCCTCGCCCCGCACCTCCAGATGCAGATACCCGTTGTCATCCAGCTTAAAGCCGTCCACCATCTTGCAGATCACATTGCTGACCGTCAGCCCCTGTCCCGTCTTTTCGTCGATGTGGGGGGCACCCAGCTGATAGCGGTGATACAGTCCGTCCTCTTCATAGACAAAGTAGGGGATGGTATGTCCGTAGCCGGAGGCTTTCCCCGATCCGGAGCTCTCCGTCCCTCCCGGATAGATCTGGGTGACATCCGGGGCATTCTCGTAGGACACCTGGAAGCCGTCCTGAACAAACCGGAAGTTCTGTTCAAAGGTATCGTGATATTCGCTCTGATATCCCTGACGGCGGACCGCCGCCTCATATCCCGAGATGGTCATGATCCCGGTATACTCCGTGGAGTATCCGGCGGCCTTCCGGCCCTCATCCCGGGCAAAGGCCTCGTCCGACGGATCCGCGATGCCGGTGACGTTGGCGCTGATATTATCGATGCGCTCATTGTTGATGGTCTCCGCCACATAAGGGACCGCCAGCCCCCAGTTGCAGTAGATCGCGTCAAAGGACTGTGCCTCCAGCAGAAAATACAGCCGGCTGCTGCGCAGGGGGCCCAGATGATCCAGCTCGTCATAGTCCTCGATGATCGCCATGAGGCGGGTACAGCTTCCGCTTTCCATGGGGGCCTCCACGATGACACTCGCATAGGAGAGCCCGTACTGAGGCAGGGACGGCTTGTTGTTGGAGAGCATGACGGCCATGGGACGTCTCAGGGCCACAGCGGTGTCCTTCCACTCTCCGGTGAGGAAGCTCTGGATCTGCCCGTTCTTCACTTCCCTGCGGGCGATGGCCGCATTGGCACCGAACCACACATAGGACCCTTCCGGTTCCGAAGGATCCGCGGGATTTTGCGGAATATCGACTGTCTGAGCGGGATCAGCGGCGGAAGTCCCCTGGGGAATCGGGGTCGCCTCTAAAACTGCGGGCATATCCTCCAGTTCCTCGGGGTCCTCGCAGCCTGTCAGAGCAAACAGCATCCATGATAAAAGCACCGCCTTCGCGATGCGGGAAAGCTTTTGAAAAGTCCTGTTCATCCGTTTTGATCCGAAACTGTCTCGCAAACGGCACCGTCTTTTGTCTGTTTCGGCCGATGCCGCGTATCCGTACACATAAAAAAAGTGCGGGTAGCCGGACTTGAACCGGCACGGGGTCACCCCCGAGGGATTTTAAGTCCCTTGCGTCTACCCATTCCGCCATACCCGCCTGTTACGTGGGGCGCGATGCCCCGCGTAACAACGCTCAAATCTTATCACAGATTCTGGGTAAATTCAAGAATCATCGAACTGTATTTCGGCACGGTGATCTCCAGCACCCCGGTCTTCAGCCGGTAAACCGCTCCGCCCAGACTGTGTCCATCCTCATGGGTCTCGAAGATGGTGCGCATATAGCCGCTCCTGTGGGTTCCCAGCTCCCACACGGACAGCTCCCGGTGGATCTCCCGGTCGTTGTTGTTCACCAGGATCAGAAGCTGCTCCTGTCTGGAGAAGCGTCCGTAGGCCAGGAAGTTGTAGGCGCTCTCCAGAGGCTTGATGGATCCGGTCCTGAGCACCGAATGCGCCTTGCGGAGGGCGATGATGTCCTTGTGGAACCGGATCAGATCCTGATCCTCATGTCCCCAGGGATAGGTCCTGCGGTTGTCGGGATCGGTAAAGCCGCATACCCCGGCTTCGTCCCCGTAATAGACGGTGGGGGCTCCCATCCAGGTCATCTGGATCACCACGGCCTCCCGCAGCACGCCCTTGTTCACCCCTTCCTCCGCAGCCCGGGGGCCCAATGTCCCCGTTCTGCCCACCTTGTGGTTGGTACGGGTGAGGAACCGGGAGTGGTCGTGGTTGGACAGTTCGTTCATGGCCGTCTGCAGACTGGGAGTGGAAAAG
>JAFYFY010000167.1 GCA_017543485.1 Lachnospiraceae bacterium
ACCACATCCCCGATCTGGGCCGTAGCGGTCCGATACGAGATGCTCTCATCCTGCTCCTCCACGATGACCATGGGAGTCTCTTCCGTCACAGCCCCGCATCCGCCAAGGATTCCCAACGTGCAAACCCCTGCCAGAACGGCAGCCGTTCCCTTTATTCTGCTTTTGATGATGCCTCTTCGAAAACTCATGACGTTTCTGAATGCTCTCACTTTTTCCCGTATTTACGGGTATTTTGAATATCCGATTTGACACAAAACGGGCGGCGCCATTCGAACGCCGCCCGCAGTGTTACTCAGATAATGCGTGTTTCTATGAAGTCTGATTACTTGTTTGCATCCTCAACATACTGCATCCAAGTGTCGCGGATTGCCTCAACCTTCTCGGAAACAACTGCGCCGGGTCCAATGCCCCAGATCAGATCGGGACCAAGGTTCAGGTTCGGGATCATGCCATGGAATGCGATGGTGCCGTGCTCAGCTTCGGTCATCATGGTGATGGTCTCATCAACAGACTCAGCATCGAAGATACCGTTACGAGCGGTGGACAGATAGCCGTTGTAATCCTCGTAGCCGGCAGGAGCATCGGTGTAGAGGTTCCAAGCGAATGCAATCTTCCAAGCCTTGTCAGCATCGTAGCAAGCAGGGATAGCTGCAGGGTTGTTGGACCAGACGTTGATGTAGGTCTTGCCCTTAGGTCCCATGGGGAACATCACGAAGCCGACCTCATCCTGCATGTCCTCAAGGAAGTTTCCGGGAGTTCCGCAGTACTCGTCGTCAACCATGAATGCAGCGCCGCCGTTCACGAACTGCTCTTTGTAGTAATCCCACTCAGCGCCTTCCGGATTAGCCTGCTCAGCATCATACTTGGTGAAGGTGTCAACAGTCCACTCCAGAGCCTCCAGGGTCTCAGGGCTCTCCAGGTTGTAGAAGTAGCCGTTGTCATCCTTGCCGATGTAGGAACCGCCGTTGGAGAAGACAGCTGCGGTGGTCATCACGCCCTCGTTCAGGGTCAGGCCCCAAACGTCGATGACACCATCGTTGTCCTTATCCTGCTGAACGGTGCTCATCAGATCGGTGAAGGCATCCCAGGTCCAGGTGTTGTTTCTCTGCATCTCGTAGATGCTCTCGGGATCGATACCAGCCTCCTGAAGGAGTCTCTTATTGAAGTAGACACCGGTACGAGCCTCGGAGAATCCGGCGAACATAGCGTAGATCTTGCCATCCTTGGAGTACTGCTCATGCAGCTTGTTTCTCTGGAACTTGACATCGGAGAAGTCAAGGCAGTCCAGAGTGGACAGGTCATACATCAGACCGTTTGCCATAGCGGAGGTGATAGCCGGATCGTCGCGAAGGATCCAGACATAGTTCTCGTCACCGCCGGTGGTAGCATAGTCGACGAAGTCTGCAGGGGTGCTGCCCCAGTCAGAGATAGCCTGCTCCTTGATGGTGAAGTTGTAGGTTTCCTGGATCCAGTCATGATACTCCTGAAGAGCTTCCTCATACTCGTTCTGAGGCTCTCCCGGCTCGCCGGACCACCAGTTGCGGATGATGATGTCCATTCCGCCCAGGTCGATGGGGTTGCCGTCTGCATCCGTGATCACGGTGTAGGGGCTGACTTCCTCTTCAGGCTCAGCCTCAACGGCAGGCTCTGCAGCGGGCTCAGCAGCGGGCTCAGCAGCAGGTTCTGCAGCAGGTTCTGCGGCAGGAGCAGCGGGCTCAGCGGGAGCAGCAGGTGCATCGCTTCCGCCGCATGCGACGGTGCTCATTGCCATGGCGGCCAGAGTAACAGCGACCGTCACTTTTTTTGCAAGAGACTTTTTCATACTTTTATCCTCCTTAAAGATTTCCCTCTCTGCCAGAGAGGATATTGATCCGGGCAAAAAGCCCGAATTACACAATAGTATTATCCGATATGCCCTCGAAAAAGGCTATTCACATATTGTTCAAATTTACCGAAATCTTGCGTTTTTTTGCCGATTTTTTGTTACATCTTGATACCGGTGCTGCTGATGCTCTCAACGAACGCTCTCTGTGCAAACAGGTAGAGGATGATGAGGGGCATGATGATCATCAGGGTACCGGTGGACAGGACTGCGTTGGAGTACGCCACGGAGATGGTGGTCTTCACGCCGTTGATCCGCTGCACGTAGGCTCCCAGGCTGTCCACGATCCTGGAGAGCTGCACGCTCAGGAGGCTGACCTTGCCCAGGAACATCTTGGAGTAGAAGCCGTCTGTCCACTGCCACACGAAGGCGAACAGGAAGCAGGAGGTCAGGATGGGTTTCCCTTCGGGAAGCATGATCCGCACGAAGGTCTTGAGCATGCCGCAACCGTCTACATAGGCCGCTTCCTCCAGATCCCCGGGAATGTTGCGGAAGAACTGACGGATCATGTAGATGTAGAGTCCGTTCTTTAAGCCCATACAGCCCGCGCTCATCAGGTAGTAAGGCAGTGCGGATCCGCGGAGGTTCACATAGTCACCGGTCAGCAGCCGGAACAGTCCCAGAATGTCAAAAAACTTAAAGTGCAGGTGCAGGGAGCTGGCGATGGTCTGAGGCGGGATGAGGATCACCAGGATGACAAAGGCAAACCACATCTTTTTCAGGGGAAACTCAAACCGGGCGAAGCCGTAACCCACCAGGGTGCAGACCGTGATCTGCAAAAGGGCGATGGTAAAGGAGACCACCAGGGAATTCACCAGGGACTTGGAATAGTTCATGAGCTCCGCAGCCAGCTGGTAGAACTCCGTGGAGAAATGCTCCGGGATGGAGATGACGATGGGGTTGTACAGATCCTTCTCCGTCATGAAGCTCACAGAGATCTTGTTTAAGATCGGCTGCAGGATCATGAAGCACATTCCGAAGAGGAGGATGAACCGGACGATGCTCACGCCGATGTCCATCACCTTCTTTTTCAGCACATACCCTCCGGAGAGTCTGTTTCTCTCCCAGAAGCCCAGGGAATAGTAATCCGCTCTTCCCTCCTGGTCCACAATGGTTTTTGTCTTTGTCTTAGTCATAGTAATACACCCTCTTAGAAATCAGCAGAGACGTCAGTCCCACAAATGCCAGCACGATCAGGAAGTAGATCCAGGACATGGCCGACGCGTTTCCGTATTGCTGTTGATCGATCATGACGGTCTGGATCTTCTTGATGACCTGGTTGTCGGAACGCATGCAGAAGTCCACAACCGTGTAGATCCAGTTCACCAGGAACAGGGAGCTGATCATGGGGAAGGTGATCTTCCAGAGGCTTTCCCACTTGGTACAGCCTTCGATGTCCGCCGCTTCATACATACTCGAGGAGATGGTCTGCAGTCCGGAGAGGAAGATGATGATCTGGATACCGGAGGCGATGGCCACATCGTAGATGTTGTCAATGACCTCAAAGACCTTCTCATACGCTCTCACACCGACGCCGGCGGTGCGCAGGATGCTCTCCAGGCCGGCCGTGATGCTCACGCCCTGGGCGCTCTGCTCGATGGTGGCTTCCAGCGTCGCCATCAGCTGGTTGTTGGACTCCAGGCCGATGATGACACCGGAGGAGAGGATCACGGGCAGGAAGAAGATGGCTCTCACCAGCGCCCGTCCGTGGAACTTCTGGTTCAGGATGAGAGAGACGAAGAAGCTGAAGACGATGATCGCCAGGGAATAAACGATCATACGGGACAGCTCCTCCACCAGAAGCCGGTTAAACTCCGGGTCCACCAGGAAGGCGAACTTGTAGTTCGTGATGCCGTTCCAGATCTGCACGAAGCTTCCCGCTCCCAGCTGCACTTCGCAGAAGCTCATGTACAGGGACTGGAAGAAGGGTTTCATCATGAAGACCAGGAAACCGATGATGAAGGGCGAGATGAACAGATATCCTGCGATCGCCTTTCTCCTCTGCAGTCCCGCTAATTTGTTCTTTTGCTTGCTTTTCATAAACCAGGTCCTTTCCTATCTGACCACCAGGTAATCTCTCGCAGGAACCACCGTTCCGTCCGGAGAGGCCGCGTCGCTGTAGCCATAGTTCACATATACCTTTGTTCCGTCCGCATACTCCGTGCAGGAAAGTACCGGCGAAAGGTTCTCGTGACCGGTCATCTCCTGGTTGAAGGTATGTCCGAGCTCTGCGTTATATCTGCGGTAGATGTCCAGCATCCGCTGCTTCCAGGAATCGTAGTTGGAACCGTAATACTGTGTGTAGAGCGTCTTCTGGGTGGCGAAGGAGCTCTCGTGCATGAAGGTAAAGTACAGACCCGCACCGTACTCCGCGCTATAGAGGACTTCATCCTCCTGATTGCCGCTGATGTTGATGGGATCGCCGGTGTAGTTCACTCTCCCGTGGATGGCGATCTGGAAGAAGGGCACGCACTCATCCAGGATGGTGTACTCGCTTCCCCGAAGATCCATGCCTGTGACCATGCTGGCAAAAGGTGTTGCATAATCGTTGCCCATGTTCACCATGATGGGAGTTCCGGCATCCGCCACCTTCTTCAGGTGATCGATCTGGAGCTTCAGCACCGACTGTCTGCTGTAGTACTTCTTCCGGTAGAAATCGGAGGACAGATCCATGCCCAGATCCTGGTAGGAAACGCCGGCGCCCATGCCCTGTGCGTAGCTTACCAGATTGTCCGCCATCTCCATGGCCTTGTCGGTGTGGAGCAGGTAATAGCTGTTATCGTCGTTCTCTCTCGCCGCATAGGTGATGTGGCTGTACTTGTGAAGGACCACGCGCTCCTTGCTCAGAAGTTTCGCCGCATCGCTGTAGGAGAAGAATCCGTCGAAGATGTTGCTGTCAAAGGCGTACTGGGTGATGCCGTTTAAGTACACCGTGGCATTGGCGGACCCGGCGGTGCTTATCAGGGTCTTTAACGCACTCTTTCCTCCCAGGGAGGCAATGGGCTTTATGTGCTCCAGAACCTTCTGGTTCACGCCGCCGTTGCTCCAGCCCGTGAGCTTCACGGAGAGATTGTCCACGCCCTCATTGGTCAGGTCGTTGATGATATCGCCGGCATCATCGAACCGGGTCAGGGGCAGGGGTCTGGAGACGGGCACTCCCAGGATCTGCTTCACCTTGTCGATGGCACCCACCAGTTCCACCACCGTGGGAGTCTGGGCATCCGTATTCACGTTCAGGTAGCCCTCGTACTCCTTCTGCAGATAGGCGCTGTAGTCCTTGGCCATATCCACATAGCTGCCGGAATCGATGAAGCTGTAGCGCTGCACCAGATCCTCGTCCGGAAGTTCGGGGATGAACTCGAAGATATCACTGTTTGCGATATCGCCCACATCGTACTGTTCCCGGGAGCAGATGCTGTAGACGGAGTTCACGTAGTTGTAGCTGTTGTTCTTGCCGCTGATATCGGCCTGTACCGCCGCATAGGCTCTGCCGTCATCCAGGATGCAGATGAAGGAATCATCTCCCTGGGCCACACCGAACACCCCGTAGTAGGCTCTGGTGTTGTGGACCACTGCCTTTCTGGACAGGCACATATCCCATCCGTAGACATTCGCGTAGTAGCTGCTCTGGGTGACCTTGCCGTTGTTGAAGTTGATCAGCGCACCGCCGCCCTCGGGCACCAGAAGGAACCCTTCGTCGTTCTTGCCGCCGGCTCCGAAGTACGGAAGCGGGGTGATGGTGTAGATCGGGGTCTGGGAGCGATACTCCAGATCCTTCAGGGGGATCTCCACCACCAGATCGTCGCCGTCCAAGCGGTAGATCATGCTGATGTTGAACACCGGCTTGTCGCTGACCTTCTCGGCCTGATCCAGTTCCTTGTCCGCCAGATAGTTCTCGTAGGTGTATCCTGCCGCCTCAAAGAGCTCCTGCATCTTCTTCCTGGTCTGCTCCTTGACGGTGTCACGCAGGACATAGATCACTGTGGTCTCGATGATGGGATAGCTGGCTTTTAACTGCTCCGGATCATCTTTTTTGCCCAGCTTGTTCAGGTCGTATTTTTTATAGTACTGCTGGATCAGATCGGAATCCTTCTGATCCATCAGAGCCAGCCAGCTCTTGAACTCATCCGCCGTGATCACGGGAGGGATGATGTATTCCTTCTCCAGGTTTCCCAGGGAGTAGTTCACCCGGATCCCGTTCTCCTCGGGCAGGATCTCGTAGATCCCGTTGTCCGTGCTGTAGGAGAAGCTGTTGTACGGCGTCTCCAGACCCTGTACCACCGAGTAGGACATCAGGAGAGGGGACTGGATCTTGTACTTCTCATCGGAGAGCGCCAGAGGATCGGTGTCGCATCCGATGGGGTTGGAATACCAGACCTTTCCGCTGCTCTTAACCGTGACGGCGATCTGGGTCGTCTTGGCATCCATCTCCAGCTTCAGGTAGTCATTCTCCACCACGTAGGAGTCTTCCTCGCCCTCGTAGCCGTAAGGAGTGATGATCTCTTCCTCGCCCTCGCCCTTGTTCTTAAAAGTGAGAGCCACGATCACGCCCACCGCAATGAGGACCAGCAGGATCAACTGGGGCAGAAAGCCGATGAATGCTTTCATCAGTTTGCTCTGCTGCCGCTTCTTTTTTCTTTTCATCCGGGTCTTTTCATCCTTCATCTTTTCAGCCATCTTTCTATACTCCTATGTGCCTATATTCGGAAGAGGAATTCTTTTCCGAGTGAGATAAAGTATGCAACGCCCTGAGAGATCATACTGAAGAAGATCATCAGGATGAAGATCATGACCAGCATCGCAAACAAGGTCGCCACCGTAAACAGCAGGTTCTTTCCGCCGGAGTACTCGTGGATCTGTCCCATGGCCGCGATGACCAGGAGCGCTGCCCACACCAGGCTGATGCCGCTGATGACGGAGTAAAACTCCGCTTCGTCCACCGTGACGAAATTACTGAAGACCATCAGAGGGAGCTGGACTAGCGGATAGGGGGTCAGAGCATAGCAGGTAGCCATGTAGACCTGCCCCAGACGGCCCTTTCCGTCAAAGAGCGTCGTCAGCGCCCAGTTTCCCACCACCCACAGAGACAGCGGGAAGAGGATACTCGCGATATACAGGAAGATGTTCAGGTCCTCCCAGTACACCGTGATAAAGATGAAACTGGTGTAGCGGAGCTTTAAGATCCTGATGAGGATCGTCAGGAACAGGATCGTGTTTGCCGCCGCGTAGGTCCCGCGTTTTTCATGGGTCAGATCCCAGAAACCGTCCAGCGGGTGGGTGATGCAGTAGAGGGAAAACTTCAGAGAGTCGATGTATTTCTGAAAGCCCCTGGACTGCCAGAATCTGAAATTGGTTTTTGCTTTTGCTTCCATCCTGCTCTCCTGTTCCTAATGCTTGTTCAGATCATCCCGGAAGATGTCCGCCGTGTCGATCTCCCATCTGAGTTTCTTGACCTTGCCGATCCCCATGGGGACGAGGAAGAGGACGAGGATCACTGCCACGATGATGCCGATGTGCTCCTCCACCCATTCCTTCCGGTACTGCTTGTAGGCCTTGGAATAATTGTCCGCGTCGTATTTGACTTCAAAGTACTTCATGGCCGGCGCGTAGTTCTTCTGTCTCAGGTAGGCTCTTCCGATGCCGATGTAGGCGAGATCGTAGTTGCCGTTCTGGCGCATGATCTCTTCCCAGGCCGCTCCGGATGCCTCATAGTCGCCCTCGTCGAAGGTCTCCATGGCGGTGTAGACCAGGTTGCCGAACTCGGTGGGGACGAAGGTGGTGATGGAGCAGTCGAGGCTGTCCAGGACGTAGAGCTCATGCCCGATGTGCTCGATGCCGATGGGCCGGCGGAAGTATCCGTCCATATTGCCGTTTCCGCCGAAGGCGAACACCAGATGGCCCTGATCGTCATAGGCAAAGAGACGTCCGCGCTCTCTGTCGAGACATACATAGATGTCGTTGTCCATGACCGTCACATCCGCAAACTTGGAGGGGCCGTCATGTCCGCCGCCGGAACCCCAGTACAGGTCACCGTACACCGGCCAGTCACCGTTGCGGACCAGGATATCGCTTCCCATCAGGTTCAGTTTTCTCACGGCGTCCACGGTCTCCGCATCCAGATCTTCCTCTTTCAGGTTGGATGCGCAGGCATAGATGAAGCCTTCATAGTCCATATAGATGTTGTCATACTCGGTAGGGACAAAGGATACCATCCGGGCCCGCTGTTCCTGGGTCGCGAACTTTTTCCAGATGTAGTCGGTCCAGTTGTAGCTGACCTTGGTAGCCCCCACGAATCCGGAGAAGGTGCCGTCCGCCTCATACTTGATGAGGCCCTTGTTGATACCGGTGGCGATGCAGTAGACACGCTCGGCGGTATCGATGACCACCTTGTTGGGTGCGAAGGCGATCTCGGGATCCAGGGTGTTGTCCACGGGCTTGTCGAACTGCATGATATAGTTCAGATCCTTGTCCAGCTTCAGGATCCGGGAGTTGCCCTGATCGGCGATAAAGAAGTCGCCGTTATCGGAAATGGCCAGGTCCGTGGGATTGGCAAAGGTCGTCACCTCCACATCGCCGGTGAAGGAGTCGATGATCCGGACCACTTCCAGGTCTTCGGGAGAGTTTCTTCTGATCTCGATGATCCGGTTGTTGCCGCCGTCACAAAGATAGATCAGGTCTCCCTTCACATACAGACCCTGAGGGTTGGACAGCTTCTGCTCCAGTCCCAGATCCGCAGCGGTGAACACCTTGCAGACCGAATAGAAATCCGGCCCCTCCTGAACATCGCCCCAGTAATCGTAATTGTAGGTGTAACCGTACTCCTGTACGGCCATGGCGCTCATGGGAGCGGACAGGGCCAGCACGCCCGCAAAGACCGCTGCGCCGATCCGAACCGTCTGCATGAGTTTGTTTTTCGACTGTTTTCTATACATTGCACGCATCCCTCTTTACGCTTAATCCTTCAATCCGGAACTTGCCATCGTCTCCAGGATCTGGCTCTCGGAGAAGATGAAGATGAGGATCGGTACGACCATGACCACCACCAGGACGGCCGCGCCCTGTCCGGTTCTGGCGATACCGCCGCTCTGGATCTGCTGCAGCGCGTAGACCAGGGTCTTTCTCTCCTCGGAGTAGATGTAGGTCGAAGCTTTGTTGTTCCACAGACCCTGCACCGAGAAGATGATCAGCGTCATCCACGCGGGCTTGACGTTGGGCATCACGATGCCGGCGAACACCTTCCACTCATTGGCACCGTCGATCTTGGCCGCCTCGATGAGGGAGGTGGGAAGTCCCTCCATGAACTGCTTCATCAGGAAAAGTCCCATGGGGGAGGCGAATGCGGGGATGATGATGGCCCAGTAGGTGTCGATCCATCCCAGCTTGTTCAGGATCAGGTAGTTCGGGATCTGGGTCACGTATCCGGTGAACATCATGGACACGGTGATGATCTTAAAGAACAGTGCATTTCCGGGGAATTCGTACTTGGCCAGCACGAAGGCGCCCATGGATGCGATGATCAGATGCCCGGCGGTACCCACAAAGGTGATGAATACCGTGTTGAACAGGTATCTGGTGAAGGTCACCCAGCTCTTTCCCATGGTGACGAACAGATCGGAAAAGTTGTCCATGGTCGGATGCTGTGCGAAGATCCGCGGCGGGAACTTGAACAGCTCATCCAGGGGCTTCAGCGCATTGCTCACGGCAAAGATGATGGGGAATGCCATGACGAACGCCACCAGGATCAGGAAAATATACAGCGCAATATCTCCTGCGATGGAGCGGTTGGGTTTCCTGCGCCGAATCAGCTTCTTCTTGTAGACCTCTTCTTCGTTTGCTTTTTTCTTGCTCATTTTGCTCATATCAGGTACCCACTCTCCTTAACAGGCTCTGGATGGCTTTGTTGCACAGGATCATGATCAGGAACAGGATGGTTGCGATGGCGCAGGCATATCCCATCTCGAATCTAGAGAAACCGTAGTCGAACAGGTGCGTGACGATGGTACGTGCCGCGTAGTCCGTACTGGGGTATCCGCAGAGGGCCATGGTGACGTCGCAGACACCGAAGGCCTGGGTGATGGACATGACCGCACCGAACATCAGCATGGGCTTCATATTCGGAAGGGTGATGTACCAGAGCTCCTGCCAACGGTTCTTGATGCCGTCCATGTATCCGGCCTCGAACTGGGATTTGTCCACACCCTGGAGACCTGCCACGAAGGAAAGGAATCCGGTACCGAGGCTCATCCACAGGATGACCAGCATACAGATGGGAAGCATCCACTGAGGATTGATGAGCCACAGGATCGGCGCATCGATGATCCCCAGATTGATCAGGGCCGCATTCACATATCCGTAGGCGTCACCGCGGAAGAACACGGAGAAGATCACGTAGCAGTTTCCTGCGATGGACGGAGCGTAGAATACGATGACCGCGACGCTTCGGATCCATCTGGGCAGTTCGTTGATCAGCCAGGCGAACAGGAAGGCCATGATATATCCCAGAGGACCCGTGATCACGGCGATCATGAAGGTATTCTTGATACCGATCAGGAAGATGTCATCCTGCAGGATCAGGCTGATGTAGTTTCGCAGTCCGATGTAGTGCGGCGGCTCTAAGATGTTGTAGTAGGTGAAGCTGAAGTAGATCGAAGCCACCACCGGGAACACGAAAAACATGATGAACAGGATCAGGTAGGGGGCCAGGAAGATGTAGCACATCTTCCGGTTCTTTGCCTTTTTCCATGCCACCTGGGCATTGTGCTTTCGCAGCGTAAAATACTTTGACAGATATTCCTTCATCTTTTCAGTCTCCCGTTTCTTAATCCGTCGGCATGCCGAACTCGATACGCTTTTTCTTGATCTCCTCATCGATGAGGATGGAGTAATCGATGATCGTCTCTCTGGTGTCCGTCTTTTCGTTCAGAACCTTCCGGATCGCGTTGGAGATGTGCCGTCCGGTAAAGTATCCGCCGGGGACTTCCCGGATTCCCACGGTCTGATCCCACTGATCGTTCAGGACCGCGATATCCTCCGCGCTCCAGGACAGGCTGGAGAAAGCGTCGCGATTGGCAGTGGCATATCTTGCGGAAGATCCCAGCAAAGCCTCGATCTCACGGCCGAACCGGATCTGGGTGTCAGCCTTTGCCCACCACTTCATGAACTCCCAGGCATCCTGCTTCACCGCTTCGTCATCGGAGTGGATCATCATGGTGGCACTTCCGGTGATGAAGTCCAGGCGGTTTAAGTAAGTGGAGCCGTCCTCCGCCGTCCGGTAGGTTCCGGGGATCAGGGTGAAGTCCCAGAGTCCGCGGATCTCGGGTGCGGAGACCATCAGGGTGTTGTAGGTGGAGTATGCCGCGATCCCGATGGGCATCTCTCCGGAACGGAATCTGCTGACAAAGTCATAAATGGTAGGGATCCCGTAGTCGTTAAAGTATCTGACATAGTCATCAAAGGCCTTGATGCCGGCTTCGGTATCCACGGTGGTGTGGGTTCCCGAAGGGTTGTACATATCTCCGCCGTACTGATACAGCAGGGAGAAGTACATGGACAGGTCGGGCACGTTGGACATGATGGAGGTGGATGCCGCCGACGCGCCGCTGCTTCCAGCTGCGGTGGGGATGCCGATGGAGAGGTTGTTGCCCTGGATGGTGGGAAGGAGTTCGATCAGCTCCTGCCAGGTATTGGGCACTTCCAGCTCCAGCTCCTCCAGAACGTCCTTGCGGTAGAACATCACGTTGAAGGTCTGGGTCTCGGGGATGCCGTAGATGTGTTCATCCAGGCGGTACTGCTCATAGGAGCTCTCGGAGTAGTGCGAGAAGACCTCCTCCCATCCCTCGAACTGGGTCAGATCCTCGGATGCACCGCGGAGTGCGTAGTTCACCGGCTGGTCAGCGCCCACGGAGAGGACCACGTTGGGTCCCCGTCCTGCCAGCACCGCATTGAGGAGTGCTCCGGGATCCACGATCTCCACGTTGACGGGGATCTTGCTGTTCGGGGTAAAGTCGTCGTCCACCATGGCCTTCAGGATGGTACCCTGATCGCGTCCGGTGAGGACCCATACCTTGACGATGTTGCCTGCTTCGTCTTCGTCATAGACATCTCCCACGGAGTTGTAGTCCACCACGAAGGAGGCGACGAAGGATTTGGCCTCATGCTGTACCTTTGTGAAGAAGTTGGCCTTGTCCTTCTCGGGGGTGACATCCGTTCCGGAGACCACCAGATAGTCGATGTCCAGCTTGGTCTCGCTCAGGTTCAGGGATGCGGTACCCAGGGAAGTGATGTTGTCCTTAAAGGTGGTGAACTCGGTGGTGATCTTCTGGGGCTTTTTGCAGAAGCGCTCCATCTGCTGTGCCACCGTCTGGGCCGTGGCGATCTGATCCGCCTTCTGGCCGCTGTATGCCACCATATCGTCCACGATCTTATAGAGGCGCTTGGTCTCCAGTTCCATGGCAGCCATGATCTCGGGATAGGTGGTGTCGATGTGATAATCTCTGTACTGGTCCGGTGTGGCTCCGGTGTAGACCAGGATCCGGCGGTAGATCTGGTTCAGACGGTAGGTGGAATCCTCCATCTGCTCCAGGATCGGTCCCAGGCCTCCCAGCGTAGCCTCCATCCGGATGGTGTGGGTACCCGCGGTGAGATAGAGCTTGAACTTGTTGCCGTCCTTGTCGGCCAGATCCAGGCAGTTCCAGTCGTTCTCATAAGCAAAGGAGACTTCCTCCAGCTCCTTGAAGGGAACCTCTCCGTCGATGAGGACACGGCGGTTGGAAACGGATCCTCTGGCGTAGTTCTGACGGCCCTTGATCATGATGTTGTACCAGCCGTCGGCGGGCACTTCGAAATCCCACTCGATCCACTGTCCGGCGCTTCTCCAGCTGTCACCGCCCACATAGTTGAGGATGGTGTTGTACACGCTGTAGGGAACCGTGGTGGGTGATGCTCTGTCGTACTTTGCATACAGGGAGGACTCGGAACGGTAGGTGGAATCCTCTCCCTGTACCACCTGCATGTAATTTCTGGCCGCGTCATTGCCGGCACCGTAGGTGTTCTGCGCCAGGTACTGCGCGTAGTCGATCTCTTCTTCCACGCCGCGAAGGCTTAAGGAGCCGATGATCATGGGCTCGTTGTTGGCCTGCAGGCTCAGCTTGGTCTCGCCGGCCTCGAACCAGAAGCAGTAGGGGCTGGTGACGAAACCGCGGTCATCATGGAAGTATGCGGTCTGCCAGTCAAACTTCTCCACCTGTCTCGGGCGGATCTGATTGCCCTGGTTGTCGGTACGGATCTCGCCGCCGTCCATCCAGATCCTGGTAAAGGAGATATTTCTTGCGTCTTCAAAAGGGATCTCCCCGTTGAGAAGGACCGTGCGCTCCGCGGGAACGCCGTGGGATTCGGGGATCAGATATTCCATATAGAGATTGTAGAAACCTGCTTCGGGCACATTCACGGTCCAGGTGGCCACGGATCCGGCCTCGGTATAGAGTCCGCCCCGTCCGGTGCCCGCCGCATCCTCGGTCTCATAGACCTCGCCCTCTGCGGTAAAGGCGCCCAGGTCGATGTCGATCTGTGCATCGGGATAGGAAGCTTCATGCCCTCTTATGTAGCCGCCGTAGGTTCCGGTGCGCTCCATGCCGGCCACTTCCTTTGTCAGATCAGCCCCTGCGTACTTGTCGTGGAAATCCTCCACCTTTCTCTGATTGAGAAGGACGCAGATAACAACAAAAACCGCTACAACTCCGAGTGTGATGAAAAGTTTTTTCAGATTGCTCATATCAGCCTTCCTAACTTCCTAATTCGTTGCCGCAAAAACCCAAAAGGCGGGTTTCGGTTCGTAATTTCCGTCAAAGAGCAGTGGACACTGGGCCAGGCCGGTCTTGTTCCCTCCGCCCAGGTTCGAGCGGGACTGCAGCCAGGAGTATGGATCGATGGTACCCCAGAAGGTAATGCCGGTGACATTTGCATCCCCGGAATTCTGCGCCGCTTTCAGTGCGTAATATTCCAGGTTGTAGATCTTTCTCTGCTTCTCGTATTCTTCCTGCAGAGTTTCTTCGGTGCCGTCGTAGGAGGAGCTGGCGCTCATGTCCCACTCGGTGATCTGTACGCTCCCCACCACCTTGCCGTAGGCTTTGATGGAGGCCGCCACATCGGTACTGCCCGGAGAGTCGATGCCGTAATGTCCCTGCATGCCCATGGCGCTGATCCGGGTGCCCTCTCCCGGGGCTCCCTCCTGCTCCTTGATCTCGGTCAGCAGGGCAATGATGCCGTTTCGTTTCTGGATGGAGCACTCGTTGTAGTCATTGTAGTAGAGTTCCAGATCCGCAGGGGCGTATTTGTTCGCATACTTGAATGCGTTGATGATGAACTGATCGCTCTGGTATACATGCCACCAGCTGGAGTTGCTGCCGTGCCGGTCCTCGGAGAGGGATTCGTTCGGGTTCTCCGCATCCGTCCGGGGTTTCCCGGTGGCATCCGAGATGGCTTCGTTCACCACATCCCATCCGTAGAACAGGCCTTTGTACTTGCTGTCCTCGCCGGTGAAGTGGGTGAGCACCGTGCGGATGTACCACTCCAGGCGCTTGTCCATCACATCTGCCGTGACATAGGGTTTCTTCTTATCATAATCTTCGTGGAAGAACCATTCCGGGGTCTGTGCGTGCCATACCAGCACATGCCCTCTCACCTGGATGAAGCGGTCCGGATGTTCCTCGTTCCACTTGACGATCTTGTTCAGGATCCGCTCCGCTCTGGAGTAGTCCAGCTTCGGGACGATGATGTCCTCCCCGTTTAAGGTGTCCACTTCCGTCCCGGGGCACTTCGAAGTGCTGTAGGCCACCAGGGCGTCGGGTTTTAATTCATTCCCCAGGGTGACTGCGTTAAAGTGGGTCGTCAGGATATTCCAGACACCGGGATCGTTTGCTTCATCGCCGGTGATGGCGCATCCGATGCGGCATCCCAGGACCTGTTCCACGCTGTCCCGAAGTGCGGGGATCTCGATTGCTTCTTCTTCCGGCTCGGAAGACTCCTGCGGATCGGCGCTTTCGGCCTCTGCCTCCTGCTCTGCCGCAGCCGTCTGAGGCTCTGCCGGGGTCTCTGAGGTCTCGGCCGGCTGTGACACCGTACTCTCCGGCGCCGCCGGCGGTATATCCTTTGCCCCGCAGCCGGATGCCGCCGTCAGGGCGGCCGCCAGGATCAGGGCGGTCATTTTCTTTGTTGAAAACCTGCGAAGTGCCATGCGCACATATCTCCTTTATATCTTACACTAGCATAGTCTTTTCGGGCCTTTTACGCCTACCAGTTCTTGCCTAGTGCTTTTCGCTTTTTGCTATTTAAATCGCGAAAATGCTTTTTTCTTTTTGTGCAACTTTCACAAAGCAGGGCATCTATATACCCCGGTTTTCCGACGAGGTGTCATCATTCCGACGAGGGCTTTCGGATAAGATTCGTCACTTTATCGTTTCCGCAAATTCAAAACCGCAATTTTTGGGAAGATGCCGATCCGATGGATCCTGTCCGAAGATTCCGGTTTTTGGCAGCCGGTCACCCCGGGGTGTGGTGATTTTTTACAAAGACAAACTCACATTTTTGTGCACTTTCGACAAAAACCACCTTCGGCCCGCCCTTGGAGTAGATGGAAATCGCAAAATGTGATATGATATAGCAATTAGTAAGTACCGAATTTTTTCACACGGAGGTGTGTCATAAATATGAAAAAGCATCAGGATGCTTTTGATCTTGACTTTTCTCAGCAAAACCGGGACTTTACCGACCGGAAGATGGAGGCGGACA
Source organism: Lachnospiraceae bacterium (assembly GCA_017543485.1). GTDB lineage: Bacteria > Bacillota > Clostridia > Lachnospirales > Lachnospiraceae > AC2028. Next base: position 15,668 of record JAFYFY010000167.1, read on the forward strand.
AGGAGACCTCCATCTTTCCGGAAAAGAGCTCCATCCGGATCTGGTACAACGAACAGGATGCGGACTTCCTGCCCCACTGGCACAATGCCATCGAGATCATCATCCCCATTGAGAACTATTACGATGTGGAGGTGGATCAGGAATCCTTCCATCTGATGCCCGGAGACATCCTCTTCATCCCGCCGCGGAAGATGCACTACCTCCACGCCCCTAAGACCGGCTCCCGCTTCATCTGCCTGTTTGATGTGGACTTTTTCCCCATGATCCGGGGATACTCCGGCATGCAGCAGGTGGTGGAGAGTCTGATCCTTCTGACCCCCGACACCCATGCTCCCATCTACAGCGAGGTGTACGACCTGTTCAATCAGATCTGGAGCGAGTATTTCCAGTATACGGAGTTTTACGAATTCTCCATCTACTCGAACCTGTTTCGGATCTATACCCTCATCTCCCGCTATCAGCTGGGCCAGATCCATCTGTTCACGGATTCCAACCCGGCCAAGCGCAAGGAATACTTCAGCAAGTTAAACGGAGTACTGGAGTACATCGACGAGCACTTCACCGAGGACCTGACCCTGGATGATGCGGCGGATTTCAGCGGCTTCTCCAAGTTCCACTTCTCCCGCCTGTTCAAGGAGTACATGAACTGTACCTTCTATGATTATCTGGTGAGCAGAAGGATTAAAGCCGCGGAGTTCTACCTCACCAACCAGGAGATGTCCATCACGGATGTGGCGCTGCAGTCCGGCTTCTCCAGCATCTCCACCTTCAACCGGACCTTCAAGATGAAGAAGGGATGCACCCCGGGAGAGTACCGTTCCATGTTCACCGACAGGCGGCAGAACATCCGGCCGAAGTTTCACGAAGCTTAAGCACGAAGCGGGCACAGATCCCGGAAGGAAATGCGCCCGCCTTTTTTATTTTGCAAACTGCCAGCTCAGCAGCTCGTATCCTTCCCCCACAAAGGTAAAGAACAGATTGTGCACACCGGAAATGCTCTCATTCAGGTTTCCGGTGATCTTTTTGGCCTCTTTTCCGGGGGATTCCACCGGGATGATCCCCAGCACCTTTCCGGTGGGGGTGTCCTGGCTGATGCGGATGGCGCCGCTCCCCTCTCCCACTGCCTCGAAGGTCACGGAGGATGCACCCTCTCCGAAATCCGCACCGATGATGCAGGTCCAGCTGCCGTCGCCGATGCCGGTGAGTGCCATGTCACCGGATCCGAAGGTCTCCGCGGTCTCCCCGTAGGGTCTGGTGTCCACGCCGGCTCCGGTGGCCATGGTCACCGCCGGGGTCACCGCAAAGGGATCCAGATGCCCCACCTGCTCCACGCCGCTTTTTGTCCCGGCGCTGGCTGCGGGCACTCCCTCCGCATCAAAGCGAAGAAGGTCGATGTTGGTGCTGCGGTATCCACCGGTAAGGTCCATGGCCTCCTCCAGAAGTCTGGCGTGATAGGCGATATACCAGGTCCCCTCAAAGCAGAAGATGCAGTGATGATTGTTGCCACCCCGGCCGAAAAAGCTGCCGGGATTGCGGAGCACGCCCCGCACCGTCTCGAAGGGTCCCATGGGAGAGTCCGACTTCATGATGACGATCTCGCCGTCGGAAAATCCCAGTTCTTTTCGGGCTTCCTCCGTCATGCTGAAATTCGAGCAATAGGAATAATAATAGGTATCTCCCATCCGGTTGATGCCGGAATCCTCAAAGAGATATTTCACGTTTTCGATGGGAACGGGGTCGCCCTCCAGGCTGATCATATCCGCCCCCAGTTTTGCCACCCGGGCGGTGCCGGGATCCGCTGCTTTCTCCGGAGAGGGTACGCCGCCCCCAAAGTAGATATAGGCGCTTCCGTCCTCATCCATCAGGACAGCAGGATCAAAGAGCCAGGTCACTTCCCCGCAGGTGGGGGTCTGTCTGGAGATCAGGGCCTTTCCGATGGGATCCGTGAAGGGACCCACCGGAGAGTCCGCGGTGAGGACCGCGATGCCGTTTCCGCTGTTGGCGAAGTACAGGAAGAACCGGTCCTTTCCGTCGATGTTCTTATAAGCTGCGGCGGGTGCCCAGGAGTTCCCGCCCCACTTGGCTGCTCCCTGTTCGGAAGCCGCATAGACACTGCCGTGATCCGTCCAGTTCACCAGATCCGCCGAGGAGATCACATTGATGGTGCGGATGTCCCCATAGTTATTGTCCGTCAACGCACCGGAGGCATCATAGGTCAGATGATCCCCCGTCATATACAGATAGACCCGTCCGTCATACACCAGCGCATAAGGGTCCGCCCCGAAGCGCTGCGTCATCACCGGGTTGTGATCCATCACCGGTTTGTATGCCTTCTGCAGCTGAATCCCCGTAAACTTCTCCGCCCAGTCCGTCATCTCCGTCTCCTCCTGTGTTCCTTCTTCCGCGACCCGCACAGACCCGTCTTCCTCCGCAACCGAAAAGACCGGGAGCTGTTCGTCCCGATCGGCCATGCTTTCCGTCTGTGTGTTCTGCCCTCCACAACCAGTGAGAAGCAGGATGACGGCAGCCGGCAGAAGGAATGATGGAAATCTTTTTGTGGAAGGAAAATCTCTCTTTTGTGGATGCGCAAACATCTGACCGCCGCCTCTCGCTTCTCTGAAGTGGAAGATTCTGTCTTCATTATCCATTGAAAGTGACTGACAATTCCACCGACTTGTTGCGGTTTTTCATTCACTAATTGCGTAAGCCCCGCTGTTTTCGCAATCTTTCGGTATCCACCCGCAAGATTCGATTAGACGCGCGGACCCGAAAGACTTACCTTGGAATCATGGAAAACCGGGGCCGTTCCGGGGCGTTCGAAGCGGCCTGTTCACACAAAAAAGGGGGTAGCTTATGTTACGAGAAACGACAGTGGAAAACGGCAGGGTAAGGGGAATTCCCGGCGCGGATCCGAGAGTGACAATATACCGCGGGATCCCGTTTGCCGCGCCGCCCGTGGGAGAAAACAGATGGCGCGCACCGCAGCCCGCAGCCGACTGGGAGGGAGTCCTGGATGCCAGCCGTTTCGGCCCCATCTCCTATCAGAACACCCCCGGCACCGGCACAGGCCTCTACGACCGGGAATGGCATGTGGATCCCGAGATCCCCATGAGTGAGGACAGCCTCTACCTGAACATCTGGACCCCCGCAAAACGGACGGATGAAAAGCTGCCCGTTCTCGTATGGTTTTTCGGCGGCGGCTTCCAGTGGGGCTACACCGCCGAGATGGAGTTTGACGGGGAGCGCCTGGCCAGACGCGGCATCATCGTGGTCAGCGTCGGCTACCGTCTGAACGTCTTCGGGTTCCTGGCACATCCCGCCATCACCGCGGAGAGCCCGGATGCCCCCTCCAATTTCGGTCTTCTGGACCAGCAGGCCGGCCTGCACTGGGTCTACCGGAACATCGCAGCCTTCGGAGGCGACCCGGAGCGCATCACCATCTCCGGCCAGTCCGCCGGCGGGGCCAGCACCATGCACCAGTTTGCAAACAAGGACAATTTCTCCATCGTAAAGGGAGCCATCGTCCTTAGCGGTATGATCCGCATGCCAAAGGAAGCGGACGATCTGTTCCGGCCCCTCAACCTGTCCCAGGCGGAAAAGCGGGGGGAAGAATTCTTTGCGCTTCTGGGAGTTTCCTCCCTGGAGGAAGCCAGAGCCATCGACTCCAGAACCCTGCTGGCCAAATATGATGAATTCGCCTCTTCCCATCCCCGGATGTTCCCCATCATGGACGGGAAGTTCTGCACGGAGGATCCTATGGAGCGCATCATCCGCGGGGAGTGCGCCCAGGGGCCCCTCCTCTCCGGAAATACCTCCGACGAATTCCTGTCAGAGGGAGAGAGCGTGGTGGAGCGCTCCGTGAAATCCACCTATCTGGAGGCAAAGCAAAACGGCTTTGCGCCAAACCTGTACTACTACCGCTTCGACCCGGAGGTCCCGGGAGACTGGACCGGCGAGATGCCCGGCACCTTCCACTCCTGCGACCTTTGGTTCTTCTTCGAGACCCTGGGAAAATGCCACAGACCATACAGCGGACGCGCTTTTGAGCTGGCCAGACAGATGTGTGACTATGTGGCCAACTTTGTAAAGACCGGGGACCCCAACGGCACCGGATGGGACGCAGAGCCCCTGCCCGCATGGCGTCCTTATCTGGCATCGGATCCCGCGGAGATGAATTTCGGCGCCGATGGAGCCAGACTGCGCACCCAGGGCGGACTGCGCCTTGGCATCACCGGCAAAAAGCAGGCCGTGAACCCCTACCTGCCCTCCTGGGAATACATCCCCGACGGCGAGCCCTACGTCTTCGGCGACCGGGTCTATGTCTACGGATCCCATGACATCTACGGCGGAGAAACCTTCTGTCTGGGAGATTATGTCTGCTGGTCCGCTCCCGTCTCCGATCTGGGGAACTGGCACTACGAGGGCGTGATCTATCCCAAGACCTCCGACCCCTTCAATCCGGACGGACATATGTGCCTCTACGCCCCGGATGTCACCCAGGGGCCCGACGGCAGATACTATCTCTATTATGTGCTGGATAAGGTGAACGTGGTCTCCGTGGCCGTCTGCGACAGTCCTGCGGGTCGTTTCGAGTTCCTGGGCTATGTCCACTATCCCGACGGCACCAGACTGGGAGAAAAGGAAGGCGACGAGCCCCAGTTCGATCCCGGCGTGCTGACGGAAGGAAACGAGACCTATCTTTTCACCGGTTTCTGCGGACATGGGGACAGATCCCGTCACGGCGCCATGTTCACCACCCTGGAAGCGGATATGCTCACGGTAAAGACCTCTCCCGTCATCGTGGTCCCCGGGGCCTGTTACAGCGAGGGCACCGGATACGAGGGGCATGCCTTCTTTGAGGCTCCCTCCATCCGAAAGAAGGACGGACTGTATTACTTCATCTATTCCTCCCAGGTCATGCATGAGCTCTGCTTTGCCACATCCAAATCGCCTGCGGGGCCCTACACCTACGGCGGCGTGCTGGTGAGCAACTGTGACCTCCACATCGGCACCTACAAGGATCCCGAGGTTCCTTCCGCCGCCGGCGCGAACAATCACGGAAGTATGGTACAGATCGGCGATTCGTGGTATATTTTCTATCACAGGCACACGAACGGTACCTGGTACTCCAGACAGGGATGTGCGGAAAAGCTCTCCTTTGACGAAACGGGACTCCCCCTGCAGGCCGAGATCACTTCCTGCGGCTTAAACGGCGGTCCTCTCTCCGATGAGGGCGAATACCCCGCCTACATCGCCTGCAATCTCTACACGCCGGAGCAAAACATCTATGTAAAGGGCGACGCTCCCCGCATCGTCCAGGAGGGCGGCGACGAGGGCAGAAAGCCAGCATACATCAAGGCCATCACGGAGGGCACCGTCATCGGCTTTAAGAGCTTCGACCTGCAGGAGGTCACCGGGATCCGCCTTTGGACCAGAGCCTATTTCCACGGGGCCTTTGAGCTTCGCACCTCCCCGGAGGGACCGGTCATCGCAAAGATCCCCGGAGAGTCAGCGAATATCTGGACCGCAAACGAGGCGCACTTCGATGCCCTGAGCGGCGTGCATGCGCTGTATCTGACCTACAGAGGGACCGGCACCCCGAGCCTGCGTTCCTTTGAGTTGTTACACAGTTCTTGATTTTGGAGGAAAAAATGATCAAAAGAAGATTCTCAAGACTGGCATCTTTGACAGCCGCCGCAGCGATCTCCCTGACGTTGTTTGCAGGCTGCGGAAACTCTCCGGAGGTTCTTCCGGATCCCGGAGCTTCCGTGACCCAGGAAGCGCCGGCCCAGACCGGCGATGCGCAGAGTGCCCAGACACAGGAGGCGGCGCAGGAGACGGATCCTGCGGATGCGCCGTCCGAAACCCCGGCAGACTCCCAGCCTGCCGAAGACGCCTTAGATCCTGCTGCGGATCTGCTGCAGGGGGAGGTCATCATCCCGGAAGGGTATGACAAATATGAAATGCGCGGCCTGACTCCCACGGAGCTCATCGCCGAGATGAAGACCGGATTCAACATGGGGAACGCTCTGGATGCCTTTGACGGCGCAGGCCTCTCCGCGGAAACCTCCTGGGGCAACCCCAAGACCACGAAAGAGATGGTGGATGCCATCTGCGCAGCCGGCTTCAATCTGATCCGGATCCCGGTGACCTTCGCCGGTCATATGGGCCCCGCCCCGGACTATACGGTGGAGGAGGAATGGATGGACCGGGTTCAGGAAGTGGTGGACTACTGCCTGGATGACGGGATGTACGTCCTTTTGGACTCCCACCACGAGGAGAGCTGGCGGATCCCGGATGAGGAACACATCGACGCGGTGAATGCGCAGAATACGGCCCTCTGGACCCAGATTGCACAGCGGTTTGCGGACTATGGCGACCATCTCGTCTTCGACGGGCTCAATGAGCCCCGGGTGAAGGGCGGCGTCAATGAATGGAGCGGCGGAACGGCGGAAAACCGGGCCTGCCTCATCTCCATGAACCAGGGCTTTGTGGATGCGGTGCGCGCCACCGGCGGCAAAAACGAGCAGAGGCTCCTGCTGGTTACCAGCTACGCCTCCTCCGCCAACATCCAGTGCATCGGCAACATCACGGTGCCGGATGATCCCTATATGGGGATCTCCATCCACGCCTATGCGCCCTATGATTTCTGTTATGAATCGGAATCCAGTGTCCGGAAGTGGACCGGGGGCAGAAATTACGAACTGGATACCCTTTTCAGCCAGCTGAAGGGAAATCTGGTAAACAAGGGCATCCCCGTGATCCTCACGGAGTACGGCGCCGTGAACAAGCAGAACAATGACGAGGAAGTGGCCAAGTGGGTCACTTACTACCTCACCTGTGCCAAGGAAGCCGGCATCCCCTGTGTCTGGTGGGACAACGGCGTGAGCACCGGAAATGGCGAGCTCTTCGGCATCTTCAACCGCAGGAAGCTCACCTGGTCCAGACCCGCCATCGTGAAAGCCATCATGGATGTCTACGACTAAAAGGAAAGGGGCCAGGCCCCGTTACGAAAATGTTACAGTATGTAACATCTTTGTAACGGGGCCTGGCCCCATCTCTTAACAATATTTCCTTAAGGTTGCTCTCACCGCGCCCTTTCCGGCCAGAAGTTCCGCAAAGTAGGCCACCACAGTGTCCGCCATGCCGATGGCATCCAGATCGCATCCGAAGATGGTCTCATCCTTTAAAAGCGGAAGCACCTGCTCTTTCAGAGCGGCGGCTTCCGGCACCTCTCCGATCTTCAGCCCCGCCACATAGGGACAGACGCGCTCCAGCAGGGGATCGGGAGAGAGTTCAAAGGCGTTCCCCTCATCATCCACCGCCATCAGATACCGCAGCCATCCGGCAAAGACCAGCGGGATCAGCTTCAGATCCCCCACGGACAGTTCGGATCTGTCCCGGTATTTCTTCACCGTCTCGCCGAAACGGATGGGGAGCTTCTGAGAGGTATCGCAGGCGATGCGCTGGGGCGTATCCGGCATGAAGGGATTCGGAAGCCGGACCCCCACCACGGTGTCGATGAAGTCCTTCGGATCCAGAACGCCGGGGTTCACCACCACGGGAAGTCCCTCCCGGTATCCCACTCCCAGGATCAGATTCTTTAACTGTTCATC
>JAFYFY010000168.1 GCA_017543485.1 Lachnospiraceae bacterium
CCATGACTTTTATTTCCTCCTGAAATGGTTTTTTATGGATGCTTTCGGCTGCTTACTCGATGACAGCCAGGATATCGCTCTGCTTTACGATGACATATTCTTCATCGTCATCCAGCTTTACTTCGGTTCCGGCGTATTTGGAGAAGATGACCTTATCGCCCTTCTTCACTGCCATTGCAACTTCCTTGCCATCCACCATGCCGCCGGGTCCCACTGCGATGACTTCCGCCTGCTGGGGCTTTTCTTTATTCTGTCCGGGAAGCACGATCCCCGATTTCGTGGTCTCTTCCGCCACAAGCTGCTTCAAAACGACTCTGTCGCCCAAAGGTACTAATTTCATAGCTCTTTGCCTCCTGATTTTCTTGTTATTAGCACTCTTATGTATTGAGTGCTAACTGTTGAAACCTATCATAATTTCCCCTGTAGTTCTTTGCAAACAAAACGAGAGTGAAATATCTCATCTTCACTCTCGTTTTCTCTCTTAAACTCGTTTTTTCTTCTTTTTTCGGATTTCAATCCGGAAAAGCCGATTTTATAAATCCTTTAGAATCCCTTACAGCTTGATCTCCAGGTATCCCAGCAGCTTGCTCATATCATACTCCTCCATGACCCCCAGGTTCGGATCATAGAATTTGCCGTCAAAGCAGAGCAGATAATGGCTGAAGCGTCCCATCTTCTCCATAAGGATGGCGCACTTGGGCAGCACCACCTTCTCATCCTCGCCGGGATAGACGATGATGTCGGTGTGATCGATGCCGTAGTAGTTCAGTGCGGAGATCAGTCTGCCCATGGTCCCCTGCCACTCCCGGCAGTCCATGACCTTGATCACGTCCGCAATGGTCACCCCCGCCAGCATGGCGATGACGGTCTGGCCACAGAGGCCGTCCGCGGGCTGGATGATGATGTCCACGCTGTCGATCTTCCGGATGGGGTTGTCGAAGCTGTAGGGGCTGTTCTGGTCCATGCGGATCAGGGACCCACTGACATGGAGCAGCAGCTTGTGGGTGGTCTCATAGGAAGCCTTGATCTCCACTCCTGCCGGCAGGTGGATCTCATAGCGGCCCTTTTCTAACGGCACCAGCTCGCACTCGATGATCTGATTGTCGATGACGATATCCGCCTGGATGGTATCCCGCTGTTTGCAGACCTCCCAGATGTTGAAGGGGATCTGGATGGTGACACCCTCTCCCGTCTTTTCCAGTTTGGATGTAAAGAAATATCTCATGTTTTTCCTCCTGTTGTCCTGAAACGGACCGGCCGGAACCGGCTCCTTTTACCGCATCGCCCCCGTCTGTCGGGGAATAGCGTCAGTATAGTGGACACTTAAAAGTCTGTCAATGTGCTTCGGCCCAGCAGCTCCTCATAGGGGATGAATACGTCGATGTACCCGGACGCATAAGCCCCCATCTCATACGGGCTGTAGACGATGATGGCACCGTCTTCCGTGAATTCGATCTGGGTGGTGTCAAACCCCGCATAGTCGTAGGCCTGGGAATAGACCTCATCCTCATCCTCCGCAAAGTAGGGATTGACCTCCCATTCATAGCCCGCATAGTTTTCTCTGGTCTTTTCCGCCACCAGTGTCCGGAAGTCCTCCTCCGTCCCGGTATAGAAATCCCGGATCGTCAGCTGTTCTCCCGTCTCCAGGTCAAAGACCAGCTGTCCTCTGGTGGGATACCCGTGCGCACCGCCGGAATAGATATAGCCCGTCATCTCCACGGTGAGGATCCGGGAATCGATGATCTCCGCGCTCTGCACATATCCGTCCGTGGTGGTGCACCACTGGAGCGGATACTCCCTGTGGTCCTCGCAGTATTCATCGGACTCCGGCATCCAGCCGTTCTCCTCGCCGATGCTCGCCTGCATGTTTTCATAGAGGGTCATGTTGATCAGGTCCGCATGGGACGACTGCGCATCATCCAGCACAAAGCACTCCTCATAGGTCTTTTCCATGGGTGTCTGGCAGTACGGGCAGAGCACCTCCCTGGAGTCGCAGATCACCTTTCCCAGGAGAAAAGCCGGAAGGGACCGCGCCGTGCACTCCGTACGGATCACCCTGGCATCCGCTCCGGCCCCCTGCTCCAGGCACCAGACCAGCCTGTCCCGGTCAAATCCCACAAAGCAGGGCTGACCGGCCAGCAGCCGGAAGGATTCGGTGCCGGGCTGGATCTGGGTCCCGGGGACCGCGGTCTCTTCATAAAGGAGTATCATCTCCTCCGAGGCACAGTCGTAGCGGTAGACCCGGTGCGTCGCCTGGTTGTAGGCCTTTTCGGAGCTGCCGCACAGATACAGTGCCCCGTCCGCATAGGCCAGAAAGCTCATGTCCTCCTCCGGCAGGGGGATCGCCGAGGAGGAGCTGCTTTCCACCCGGTAGCAGTAATAAGCCGACTCCGTGTAGGTCTTTTCATCATAGGTGCAGCAGATGATGTATGCATCATCATATCCCCGGACAGTCGCCTTCAGGGCATCCACTGCCCGCAGGGAGGTCTGTGTGCCGTTTCGGTCAAAAGCATAGAGATGATCGTCCTTGCTGGCCACCACATACCCCGCCAGATCAAAGAGCCGGGTGTAGCTGCAGCTGTTGTAGCTTCCGGTGGAAGCGTCATAGTTCTGACGGTAATACCCCTGGGAGGCATTCAGGAAGGCCTCCAGCCCGGAGCTTTTCAGGGAAAAGGTGAGACTCCCCGGGTTTTTGGAAAACTCGGTCTCCTTGGAGCTAAAACCGTCCCCGGAGCTCACGATGTAGCCTTTTCCGTTATAGAGGTCCACGGTGTCCAGCCACCATCCGTCGTCGCAGGTCCAGACGGTCTGTACCTGCAGGTCTTCCGGATCCACCGCATAGAGCCGGTATCCGTAGCCCCCTCCCAGTTCCTCATAGGAGGTGTAATAGCAGATCCCGTCCATCATCCCGCGGAAAAACCAGGACTCGCTGTTGACACCCTTTTCCCGCAATCGTGCGGCGAGCTCCGTCAGGTCAAAGCTTTCCTGCACACTGCCGTATCCGTCCACCACATAGACCCGCTCGCTGCCGAACTGACTGCCCAGAGTATAGCGCGCATCCGGGTCGATCTGAGGAAGAACCGGCTGAGCGTTCTGCTGGGTATCCGGACCCGTCTGCGCCCCACCGTCTGTCTGATCGCCGGCAGGGGTCTGATCCTGGCCGGCCTGATCCTGGCCGGCCTGGTCCGGGCCTGCCTGCTCCGGGGGCTGCTCACTTCCGGGGCCGTCCGTCATCACCTCCGCCGGGTCCTGCTGCGCCGTCTGGCTCCCCGGGTCCGAAGCTCCCGCGCAGGCGGTAAGGACTGCCGCCAGCACAGGCCCACAGAGGATCTTCCAAAAGCGTTTTCTCATCTTCTCTCCTTTCGGATCATGCATCCTTTTCCGCCAGCAGTGCCAGAACAAATTCCCATACCCTCCGCACCGAGGAGATGCTCAGGCGTTCCTTCGCAGTGTGGATATCCTTCATATCGGGACCGATGGAGACGCAGTCCAGATCCGGGATCTTCCCGGCTAACAGCCCGCACTCCAGCCCCGCGTGGATGGCCTCCACCTTCGGGGTCTTCCCGTAGAGGCGCTCAAAGACCCGGATCATCTTTTCCCGCAGCGGGGAATCCGTGCGGTATTTCCATCCCGGATAGACCCCCGTGATCTCGTTCCGGCCTCTCGCCAGCTCCGTCACCGCCTGCAGCTTCGCGATCAGGGCATCCCGGGCACTCTCCACGCTGCTTCGAACGGAAAATTCCGCATGGAGCGTGCCGTCCTCCAAAAGCTTTAAGATCCCCAGATTCAGGGATGTCTCCACCAGTCCCGGCACGTCCGCACTCATGGCCTGGATGCCGTTTGGCAAAGCCAGAAGGAACCGGGCTGCATCCGCTGCACGGTACGCAGGTCCCCCTGCATCCGCCGCTCCCTCTCCGCATTCCGTCTCCAGGACAAATCCGGGATCCGGGGTGCGGTATTCCGCCGCCACCTGCTCCGCAAAATGCTTCGCCGCCTCCAGACACGCCGCCTGCTGCTCCCGGGGCACGGACACCGAAAGGACCGTCTGCTGCGGGATGGCATTGTCCGCCATGCCTCCGGCGATGCTCACCAGTCCCAGATCCGGCGCAGCCTTGCTCGTCTCGTACAAAAGCCTTCCGGCCAGGATATTGGCATTGGCTCTTCCCTTGTCGATCTCGGAGCCGGAATGTCCTCCCAAAAGCCCGCCGATCCGAAAGGTGACCAAAGTCCCCTTTGCAGGCACTTCTCCAAGGGGCACCAGGCATGCCACCCGGGCTCCCCCTGCGCAGCCTGCCAGAAAGATCCCCTCATCCTCGGAATCCAGATTTAAGAGCCTGTGCCCCTCCAGGCAGGACAGGTTGATGGCTCTTGCGCCGTCCATTCCCACCTCTTCCTCCGTGGTGATGATCACCTCCAGGGGAGGGTGCGGGATGGTGTCACTCTCTAAAAGCGCCAGGGCATAGGCCACTGCGATACCGTCATCGCCTCCCAGGCTGGTGCCTCTGGCTCCGATCAGGTCCCCTTCCGCAAACACCTCCAGGGGCTGCGTCTTCATATCGATGTTCCGCCCGGCCTCCTGCACCGCCACCATGTCCATATGCCCCTGCAGGATCATGGGAGCCTGCCCCTCATATCCCGCCGATGCAGGCTTTTTGATGATGATATTTTTCATCTCATCCTGCAGCACAAAGAGGCCGCGCTCTGTGGCAAAGGCCTTCAGATAGTCGCTGATGGCATCCACATTCCCCGATCCGTGGGGGATCTTCGTGATCTCCTCAAAATAGAAAAATACCCTTTCGGGCTCAAGTCCGGTCAGTGCACCCATGTTGTCTCCTTTTCCCTTTTTCGGCCTGTAAAAAAATAGGCTTTGCAAATTCTTCCGTTTAGGTTATAATACAACTCGGCACGAAAAAAGTCATTCCTTTTGTGCGATGCAGGATTAGTACATCGGTAGTATATCAGCTTCCCAAGCTGAGGAGGCGGGTTCGACTCCCGTATCCTGCTCTAGCCGAAACCGGAGGTTTCGGCTTAAAGAATCCACCGTTATCACGGTGGATTCTTTTGGTTATGGTATCGTTATTTCGCCTTAAGGAAACCCCTCGCGGATGCGAGGGGTTTCTTTCGGTTATGGTATCGTGATTTCGCCCTATGCTCTTCCTTCCTTCAGGGCAGCCTTGTTTTCGTACATCCTCTGATCGGCCCGTTCAAACACTCTGGCCACGGCCTCATCCCGCTCATGCAGGGCGGATCCGCAGGCGATGACGATCCCGCCGGTCTTCACGGCCTGGGCGTTGTGCTCCGCGATCCTGCCGATGAGCTCATCCAGGCAGTCGAAATCCTCTCCCCGGACGATGACGGCGAACTCGTCCCCGCCCACCCGGAACACTGGGCTGCGCTTGAAGATGTCGCAGATCAGCTTGCAGGCACCGCGGATGTACTCATCTCCCGCCTTGTGCCCTTCCGTGTCGTTGATCCTCTTCAGATCGTTGAGATCCAGGATCACGATGGCAAACTCGGTAACGGCCCGCTCCTTGATCTGCCGGTCCAGCTTCTCCTCCTCATCCAGGTAGGCATGCTTGTTCCGGACGCCGGTGAGGGCATCGATGTTGGCTCTGCTTCTGGCATTTGCCAGTGCTCTGGCGTATTCTTCCTCCTGCCGGACCAGGGCGTCCACATCACTGAGTCCCACGATGAGGCGCTTTCCTTCCTCTTCCTCCACCATGGCAGCCCGGAACTGAACATATCTGGCCTCACCGTCCATCAGCAGCCTGTAATTCAGGGCGAAGATCCCGCCCTTTTCCACCTCCTCCAGGATATGCTCCTTCGTGATCACGGAGAAGAATCTGGTGAAGTCCTCCTCATAGATGCGTCCTTTGACGATGTCCCTGGTGGTGGCGAAAAAGTCCTCCCCCTCGCTGGGCGCGCCGAAGCTCCGGATCCCGCTCTTGACACTGAGCTCCCGGAAATGCCCGGTTTCCGGATCCACGATATAAACGCACAGGAAGTTTCCTGCCAGGGCACTGAGTCTGGCATAGGTGGCGCGCTCCTCCTTGCTCCGCTCCCTGGCCTGTCTCTGCCGCAGCTCCTCATCCACATCCGTCACGCCGATGATCACATACCGATCGTCATCCTCTCTCATGGAGACTCTGGCACTGACATACATGGGGCCCTGCTCCGTGAGCATCCGATAGGTCATGATATGGGTTCCGTTCTTACTCAAAAGCTCCCGCAGTCTGTCCCGGTTCATGGTGCCGATGAAGGCCTCCCGGTCCTCCTCGTACAGGTACATCTGCGCCTCCCGCTTGCAGGAGTCAAAGAAATCCGTTCCCCTTCTCTTTTCCGCCAGCCTGCCGGTGGACTTCTCCGCACCGTATTCGATGTATTCTTCTGTCTCCAGATTCACATAGAACAGAATGGAATACCCGTGTGACAGCGTCTGGGCGATATGCATATAGATCTGGGCAGCGCTCTTTTCCTGTTCGTAGGCCTCCTTGGTCTGGGCGTTTTCCCGCCGGATCCGCACGATATCCGTCACATCCTGACACATCCCCAGGATGCAGAGCCTGCCGGCTCCGTCGATGAATTTGATCTTGGTGGTCTGGAACTGTCTCTGATTGCCCGCCGCATCCGGCACATCCTCGAAGAAGATGAAGGGCTCCTCCATGGAGAGGGCCATGCGGTCGTCCGCCACGAAGTGCTCTGCCGTCTCCGCGTCGAAGATCTGGGCATCCGTCAACCCCGCCACCCCTTCCGGGCTGTCCTTGTGGGCATACTCCGCGAAAGCCTGGTTGCAGGCCATATAGACACCGGTCTGCGCATCCTTGTAAAAGCTCAGTGCCGGCATATTGTTCAGCAGCGCGGTAATGGAACCCTGAAGCTCCTTCACCTTCTCCGCATCCAGCAGCTCGGCCCGGTACCGCTCTTTTTCATCCCGGATGACGCAAACCCGCAGCAGACAGGTGGCCAGCAGATATGCGATGGCGTATAGGGGCAGCAGGGGATACCAGACCTGCACATAGAGCATGACCGCCATGATGATCCCGAAATAGATCACGGCGCGGTATCTGGCGGCCTTTCCCTCTCCATGCCGGTGCCGGATCAGCACCAGAAACGCATAGGCCGAGATTCCCACCAGGAGGAGGATCTGCGCCACCAGAAACACATACCTGGCCGGCAGTGCGTGATAGGTGCAGTCAGCATCCACGGTGAAGATGATGGGGGTAAAGATGTTGATCAGCGTCAGCACGATATAGGACACGGAGATGATCCGGCCCATCCAGGTCAGGAATCTCCCGAAGCGGTTGTCCTCATCCAGATAGGCCACCACATACTGGGTCCAGAAATAGATCCCCGCCGCCATGGTGACGAAATACAGCGACGTATCGATGGTCAGCGCCGTCGCCAGCTTCCTGCTCTGCAGGATTCCCCACAGGATGTCCGAAAGATAATACAGGACCACCGTAAACAGGAAGCTTCTGTAGATCCGCCAGGCATTCCGGCTGAAGTTGAATCCGCTTCCGCGTCCGTACAGGATATCTCCGTTTTCAATGACCAGCACCAGAAGTGCCAGTGTTCCGATGGCTGAGTAATACATACGCTCCGGCTCTCTCCCTTATCCCTTATGCGGCCCCGGTCAGGACTCCCCCTGATAGATAAAGTCGATGAAGGCTTTGATCTGTTCATCCCAGAAGCCCCATTCATGGATCGCATCCGGCTTTTCGTAGCTGGTGACATCCCAGCCGCTCTCCTTCAGCGCGGGAACAAAGCGCCGGTGGGCTTCAAAGAGAAAATCCTTCGTCCCGCAGCTCACATACAGACGGGGTTTTTTCGGTGCATCCGCATTCTTTTTCATCAGGTACATGGGGTTGCACTCGCTCTCCTTCAGATCTCCCTCTCCGAAGAGCCGGTCCCAGTCATGCTGATGCTCTGCCGGCAGCGTCCGGATGGTGTATTCCGGATCCACCGCGCCGCTGAAGCTCCCCGCCGCCGCAAACCGCTCCGGATAGGTCAGAGCCAGACGCATGGCTCCGTACCCTCCCATGGAAAGCCCCGCCACATAAGTATCCTCCGGCCTGTCGCTGATCTGCAGGAAGCTGTGCATGATCCGGGGAAGCTCCTCGCTGACATAATCCCAATAGCGCTCCCCGCCCTTTTCATTGCAGTAAAAGCTGTGATTCACCGCAGGCATGATCACGGCCAGATTGTGCTCCGCCGCATAGCGCTCCACCGAGGTGCGGCGCATCCAGATGGAATGGTCATCGCTGTATCCGTGGAGCAGGTACAACACTCCCGGGAGCTTTCTCTCCCCCTCCGATCCCCGGATGCCGATCCCCTGGTCCGCCTCCGGCAGGATCACGTTCACCGAGGAAGCCACATTCAGCGCTTCCGAAAAAAACTGGACCTGTAAAAAAGCCATATTATCATCTCCTTCAGTATTATAAAGAGCCTGATCGCCGGTCAGATCTGTCAATATCGTCTGCAGGTGGACCGG
>JAFYFY010000169.1 GCA_017543485.1 Lachnospiraceae bacterium
CCAGTGCCAGGAAAAACTCCACGATGGTCACGGGGATCAGGTAGAGAAGCGCGATCCCGTTCAGGCCGTGGCCGGTGACCAGCACCACTGCCAGCACCACAAGAAAGGTCAGGAGCATGTTGATGAGCTGGCAGATCACATGGGAGATGGGGATCACCTCCCGGGGAAAGTAGATCTTATTCACCAGATTGCTCTGGGCGCGGATAATACCCGCACCTCCCGCCACGCTGCTGGAAAAGAAGATCCAGGGCACCAGCGCGGTGAAAAGGTGCAGGTAGTATTTTTCATATCCCACCTTCATGATCACGGAGAACACGATGGTGTAGACGATCAGCTGGAAGAGGGGATTGAGGAAGGTCCAGAGAAACCCCAGCGCGGAGCCCTTGTACCTGCCTCGCAGATCCCTTCTCACCATGCTGAAGATCATTTCACGGTATTCATAGATCTCTTTGAAAACAGACATATTCCCTCTGCTTGCGACTTATTTGCGGATCAGACCGTAGGACTGGAGGATCCCGGTAAACTCCGGAGAGTTTCCGAAGCCCTGCACCACCTGCTCTCTGGTCATGCCCTTGGACATGTTTTCCTTCCAGAAGGCGATACCGGAGGCATCCGGCTCCCGGTCCATCAGGGCGTGGTAGCAGTCCGTCAGGAACTCGTCGATGCTCTTATCCGCATTCAGGTACTCCGGTGCCTTGAAAAAGCCCAGGGTGGCTACCTCGTAGGCCGTTACCTGATGAGCCTCGATGGCATCGGACCAGAAGGTGACGCCGTCAGCCTCTGCGGATCTGTGGAGGATCTGGGTGTAGAGGCGTGTCACGTAGGCTTCCACCTTCGCTCTGTCCACATACAGGTTCAGGTCGCTGGTCTCATTGTCCGCTGCGGTGAGGGCGATCTCTCCTCTAGGGATGTTGTACTGGGCGCAGATATCGGAAAACTCCTGAGAGCCCACAAATCCTGCCAGGACCCACTTGCGGCTGTAGCCGCGCTCCAGCATCAGCTTCCAGAAGGCATATCCGTCCGCATCCACGGCCCGGGTCCGGCCCTCTCCGAAGAAGGCGGGATAGAGGCGGTCCAGGAACCGGTCATTGTCCAGCTTTGCGTTCAAAAACTCCGGAGACTCCAGCACGAAGAACTTCGCGCAGTCCGCGGCGGTCATGGTGCCGCTTAAGATCAGGTCGCTCCAGAAGGCCAGTCCGTCAGCCTCCACCGCTCTGCTCAGGATGCAGGTGTACATCCGGCTGACGAAGGCTTCCACCTTGGCCCGGCGCTCATCTTCCGTTGTATTGGAAGGATCCTGCGTCGGATCGTCCACATCGGAAGGATCCTGCGCCGCTTCGCCCACGACGGTATAGGTGCCGTCCGTGCCCGCAGCGGTGGAGGGGACAGTGCTGCCGGTCTTTTCGATCAGCACCGCCAGCATGGCATCCACGTCGTCCACGATAAAGTACACGCCGTCACCGGTGGTAAAGTATGCGGAGCGGTAGTTGTTCCAGCGCTCCCCCCGCAGGGAGTCATAGGGTCTCTCCGGCAGAAGACCGTCCAGAGCCGTCTCCGGGATATGGGCGCCGCCCTGATCTCCCGATCCCTGGATGTAGGCGACATTGGTATTGTAATAATCAAAGTCGATGTAGTCGCCGTTGCTGTATTCGGGATAGATCTCGGCGGCCGTATTATCCCCCCAGGTAGCGTCCACCTCGTACCAGTACCCGTGGAGCTTGATGATGTTCCAGGCGTGCGCGTCGCTGGTGTTGGGGGCGGCTTCGACGCCGACGGCATTCATCAGCAGGGTGAAGGCCTTGCTGTAGCCGGCGCACACCGTCACCTTCTGAACGAAGGTGCTGTAGGCGCTCTGGTTCATGGCATTGGTATCGATGCCGGGATAGTCGTACTCCACATTGTTGCAGAGAAGGTCGTAGGCCACCTTCTCCTTTTCCTCCGGACGGCTCTTGGCACTGATCTGTCCCACCCAGCTGTCCACCACGCTCTTAAAGGAAGCGGTGGCAGCAGCCCGGTCGGCGCCGTCTATGAACTCATCGTACACCACCAGATACAGGGAAGTGCTGGACATTCCGAATTGTCCGCCTGTGAAATAGTACTGCGGATTCGAGTAGGTGAAGAGGAGCCAGAGGCGGTACCAATCATCCTGAGTGTAGTTTGCGAAATAGGACGAATCGGTGCTGGTGCCCTGGATGTACTCCACATTCTCGGTGCCCTCCAGCACTGCGATGCATCCGTTCTCCAGATCGTCCCACATGGCCCGCTCCGGAGCGCTGAGCTGGTTATAGTAATAGTCGGTGCCGAACTTCTTCCAGTAATCGGCGGATTCCTTGCTCACCTCTGCGTAGACGGTGTCCGCGGACGCTCCGGCGGCGGACAGCTTCGCCGCCTCAGCCTCGGAGATCTCGATGATCTCGGGCGCGATCTTGCCCCCCAGGGGTTTTGCGCTCCCCTCCGGTGCCGCTGCCCTGGCGGGGATGGCAGGCAGCGCGGTGGCGGTAAGGACCAGAGCCAGCGTCGCCGCAGCCAGGCGTTTCAGGCTTAAATGTTTCATGTTTCTCCCTCCTTGTACATATTTCATTCCCGGGCAGGGCCGGATCACAGCCCTCCCCGGGGTAGTCCCGTCATTCCTTCACCCGAAGTCCGTAGGACTGCAGGATGGCGGTAAACTCGGGCGAGGCGCCGAATCCGTTTATCACGGCGGCCCGGTCGATCTGTCCGGAGGAGAGCATCCCCTCCCAGTAGGCCAGACCCTCCGCATCCACCTCCCGGCCCAGCAGGGCATGGTAGCAGTCGGTGATGAAGTCAGCGTCGTTTTTGCCCTTCTTCAGATACTCGTCGCTGAAGAAGAACCCGGTCATGGCCGCATCGGCGGCGCTGACCTGATGATAGGTGATCATCTGCTTCCAGTAGGCGATGCCGTCCGCATCTCCCTCCCGGCCCAGGATCTGCTCATACAGTCCCGCCACGTAGGCGCTCACCGCTTCCTCGTCCACATAGAGGTTCCGGTCGTCGGGCTTTTGCTCTTCCTCCGTAAGCTTCAGGGTGCCGCGGGTGTTGCCGTAGGCGTCGCAGATCCGGGTGAACTCATCGGAATTGGCAAAGCCGGCCAGGACGTACTTGCGGCTGTATCCCCGCTCCAGCATCTGGGTCCAGAAGGCGAAGCCCTCGGGATCCGCTTCGATGGTGCGGTCCTCTCCGAAGAAGGTCTTGTAGAGTCTCTCCAGGAAGGCGTCGTTTGGCAGGTTCCGGGCGGTGAATTCCGGCCCCATCACAAAGGTCTCGGCGCAGTCGGAGGCCAGCAGGGTATCCGAGAGCAGGCCGTTCACCCAGAAGTTCAGGCCGTCCTCCTCGGCGGGGCGGTCCAGGATGATGGTGTACATCCGCTCCACAAAGGCCCGGACCTTTTCGCTGTCCCTGGATCTGTCCTCCGTGACCACGGCGGTGTCCCCGGTGAAGGTGACATAGAGGCGGTAGAAGGTGGGGGTGCCGGCATCCGTCACATACCAGGTGATATTGCCGTTTCGAAAGACCGGTTCACAGTCGGACAAAGCTCCGTTGAAGGTGGCGATGCCGCTGATGAGGGCACCCTTTTCGTTTACAATGGCGACCTGGAAAGTCCCCAGGGCAGCGCTCTCACTCCGAAGCTCCCAGAGGACCGCGAAGGCATCATGGTCGATGGGGATGATAAAGGGGGTGGAGGCGGAGGTGCCGGACCCTTCCGCGTAATTGGTGAGCTGGGTCTTTACCAGGTTGGTCTGGGTCCCCATATCCGCCACGGGCTGGGAATACACCGTGATGTTCCGGATCTTGTTGGTGAGGTAGGACCCGTTCTGGGTCACCATGCTGGAGGCTGCCAGCACATAGGTGTCGTTTGAGGTGAGGCCGCCCAGGGAGGCGCCGGTGCGGTTGGCTCCCACGCTGCCCAGCAGGCTCTGCAGGGTGGTTCGGCCGTTTCGTCCGCTGGCCACATCACCGGAGGCAGTGGCTGAGGTGGGCATCAGATCCATCACCAGCGCTCTGGGGTAGGCATCCCCGTGATCGGCTCCGATGATCCGGTCCCCGGCCACGGTAAGGTACTGCATAAAGGAGTGGCTGGAGTATCCGGCGCCGGAATTGGACACGGTGTAGACCCCGCTCACCTGGGACAGATCGCTCTGGCGCAGGCAGAAGCTCATGTTGGCCTGATGGTTTTTGCCGTCGCTGCTCTTAAACATCTCATGGCAGGTGCGGATGTAGAGAAAGTCCCCGTACTCCGCCATGTCCAGGCTTCCGAAGGCGAAGGGATGCAGGGTGTTGATGCCGTAGTAGGAGCTGCCCCCCAGGCGGTTCCATCTCTTATCGTATTTCACCACCCGCATGACCTCTACATTGGTCTTTTCCTCCGGGTTGTTCTGGCCGAAGACCAGGAAATTGTACTTCGCGCCGATGTAGCACCCGCCGTAGAGGGCCATCTCCCCGGGGACGGTCTTGGAGGCCTTGAAGGTAAACTTTTCGTCATAGGTCTCCACGATCACATTCCCGGATATGAACTCCACCCGCTTCCAGGCTCCGTCCTCGTAATAGAGGTTGGAATTTACCACGGTGCCGTAGTTGCTCTCCATGCCGTAGTAGTGGTAGGTGTGATAGTGGGCGTTGGTGGATTTTACGCCCCCGGTGGTCCGGGTGGTCTCCGCCCTGGCGGTCATGGGTGTGAGCGCCATGCAGGCGGCGAGGATACCGGATGCAAGGATGAGTAAAGTCTTTTGCAGTTTCATGATTCGATCTCCTCCAGAAATGTCCTGTATTTTTCTACGATGATGTCCCAGGTAAAGTTTCGAAGGACATACTCCCGTCCCAAGGCTCCCATGGCCCGGGCGGTGTCCTCCCGATCATAGAGGAAGCTCACCTGGGCCTCGAAGTCGACATAGTCCCGGAAGGCAAAGCCGCCGCCGGACTCCTTTGCGAAGTTCTTTGTCACGGCACATCCGTCATGCACCAGAACGGGGCGCTCCGCCAGCCAGCTCTCCATGATGACGATGCTGAAGCTCTCGTTTTTCGAGGGCTGGCACAGGGCCAGGGACGCACCGTAGGCATCATATTTATCCTGCAGGTCCACAAACCCGGCGTCCAGCACATCTCCCCGGACGCTGTCCGGGATCCGTACCCTGCCGCCCCCTAAGAGCACCAGCTTTAAAGGCTTCTCCGGGTGCTCCCTGCGGTAGCGGGCAAACATGGCCAGCAGGCTGTCGATGTTTTTCCCCTTTTCCTTCCGCCCCGCATAGAGGAGGAAGGGGTCATGGATACCGTACTGATCCCGGAACCGCTCCGGGCAGTACCCCTTGGCACCCGCTTTGCCTGCATCCGCCTCCGGAATCCGCACCGCCCAGTCGCTGTCCACCCCCGCTCCCAGGGCCTCGCTTTTTACCCCGGAGAGGTCGTAGACCCGTCTGGCCAGCTGTGCCTCGGGCTCCGCCAGGTGGATCATCCCCGCCACCCGGGGGAAGACCTTTTTGAAGGCCTCCAGATAGACATAGGCTTCGTCGTGAAAGCAGGGGATCATCACCGCTTTTTCAAAGCACTCCTGCACCCCGTGGTAGGTAGTGCCGAACATGTAGGGGATGAAGACGAAGCTTCCGTATTCTGCCTTGTGCTCCCGGATGTAGGCATAAAGCTCCGGGCTGTTTACCATCTCCGTAAGGAAGATCTCCTCCTCCCGGGAGGTGAGGGGGATCTCCCCCCGCATCAGTTTGTCGTTTACTTTTGCATATCCGGCCAGGTCCTCCCGCTTCCGGACGGGAAAGCGGCGGATGGTGACCCCCCGCTCTACGGTGACCCCGGGCTTATGGAAGTTTACGGACCAGTCGGCGGTGAATTCCTTCACGCAGGTGGTGAGGATCTCCACGGGGAGCCCCGCTTCGTGCATATGGCTGACGATCCCCCG
>JAFYFY010000170.1 GCA_017543485.1 Lachnospiraceae bacterium
CTGCCCGGACTGTGCGGGCCTTGGCTACCGCATGGAGTTTGATCCGGACCTCATCGTCCCGGACAAAACGCTCTCCATCAACGACGGCGCCATCGCCGTCCTGGGCTGGCAGAGCTGCATGCAGAAGGGCAGCTGGTCCAATGCGACCCTCACCGCCCTGGCGAAGCGCTTTAAGTTCAGCCTCGACACGCCCTGGAAGGATCTCTCCCCCAAGGTGCAGGAGATCCTGATGTACGGCACGGACATCCAGGTGGAGGTCCACTACAAGGGACAGCGGGGCGAGGGCGTCTCCCCGGTCGCCTTCGAGGGACTCCTGAAGAATACGGACCGGCGCTACCGGGAGACCTACTCCGAGGGGAGCAAAACCCAGTACGAGGAGTTCATGCGCATCACGCCCTGCAACACCTGCGGCGGCCAGCGGCTGAAGAAGGAGTCCCTGGCGGTCACGGTGGCGGGAAGGAATATCTACGAGGTGACGACGCTCTCCATCGCCGAGCTGCACGAGTTTCTGACCACGATGAAGCTCTCTCCGAACCAGGAGTTCATCGGGAAGCAGATCCTCAAGGAGGTCAACGCGAGGGTCGGATTCCTTATCGATGTGGGCCTGAACTATCTGACCCTCGCCCGGGCGACGGCGTCCCTCTCCGGCGGCGAGGCCCAGCGCATCCGGCTTGCGACCCAGATCGGCTCCGGCCTGGTGGGCGTCTGCTATATCCTGGACGAGCCGAGCATCGGCCTGCACCAGCGCGACAAAAACAAGCTCCTGGGGACCCTGAAGAAGCTCCGCAACCTCTGGAACACGGTGGTCGTCGTGGAGCACGACGAGGACACCATGCGCGCAGCCGACTACATCGTGGACATCGGTCCCGGAGCCGGTTCCCACGGCGGCGAGGTGGTGGCCTGCGGCACTGCGGAGGAGATCATGAAGGTGCCGGAGTCCGTCACCGGGCAGTACCTCTCCGGAAAACTCTCGATCCCCGTGCCGAAGGAGAGAAAGGCGCCTCAGGGGTGGCTGACCGTCCGCGGCGCGGCGGTAAACAACCTAAAGCACATCGACGTGGATTTCCCGCTGGGCGTCATGACCGTGGTCACCGGCGTCTCCGGTTCCGGAAAGAGCTCGCTGGTAAACGAGGTGCTCTACAAGACGCTGGCGAGGGATTTAAACCGCGCCCGCACCGTGCCCGGGGCGAACGACGGCATCGAGGGCCTGGAGCAGCTGGACAAGGTCATCAACATCGACCAGTCCCCCATCGGCCGGACCCCCAGATCCAACCCCGCCACCTATACGGGAGTCTTTGACCTGATCCGTGACCTTTTTGCATCCACCCCGGATGCAAAGGCCAAGGGCTACAGCAAAGGCCGGTTTTCCTTTAACGTAAAGGGAGGACGATGCGAAGCCTGCAGCGGCGACGGCATCATCAAGATCGAGATGCATTTCCTGCCGGATGTGTACGTGCCCTGCGAAGTCTGCGGAGGCAAGCGCTACAACAGGGAAACTCTGGATGTGCTGTATAAGGGTAAGAGTATTTACGATGTACTGAATATGACGGTAGAGGAAGCTCTTACCTTTTTTGAAAATATGCCCTCCATCAGGCGTAAGATCGAGACCCTGAATGATGTGGGACTTTCCTACATCAAACTGGGCCAGCCATCTACGGAGCTTTCCGGCGGTGAGGCACAGCGCATCAAACTGGCTACGGAGCTGTCCCGCCGCAGTACGGGTAAGACCATCTACATCCTGGATGAACCCACTACGGGCCTTCACTTTGCGGATGTACACAAACTGGTGGAGATCCTGCACCGGCTGGCCGACGGCGGCAATACCGTGGTGGTGATCGAGCATAACCTGGATGTGATCAAAACCGCGGATTACATCATCGACATGGGCCCTGAAGGGGGCGACGGCGGCGGTACAGTCATTGCCAGAGGAACGCCGGAAGAAATTACCAAAAACTTTTCTTCCTATACCGGCATCTATATTAAAAAGATGCTGGAAAGGGCAAAAAAGCAAAAATGAGAAATACGGCATCTTGAATCGTAGCCCTGAGTTTGTTACATTAAAAGCAATATGAGTGTGGGGAAACCCAAAAGTATGAAGGAGGATATGAAAATGAAGAAATTTATTTCTGCAATGCTGAGCGTGATCATGGCATTGACACTGTTCCTGGCCCTGCCTGCTCTGCAGGTATCCGCAGAAGAAAATGATTATAACCATCCTGTTGCCATCGGCATCATGGAGTACATGGAGTCTCTGGACCGCGTGAGTATTTCCACTTCCGGACTGACCGCTGCCGTGTATGCCGGCATCACTACAGAACAGCAACTGGACAGATTTGACCTGAAACTGTATGTAAAGGACAGACCGGCATTTGCATCCACCAACACCACACTGGCACTTACCGCACAGGCAAAAGGCCTTACCGTGGTAGCAAATGCGGAACTGGATCTTCGCCTTGAGCGTGGGATGTTCTTCACTCAGGTAAAGAAGCTGACGGATCCCATCCGCGTGGCGTTCTGGCCTGCCAACATGGATCCCAATCTGGACTATGGTGCACTGATCCTGCTTCCCGATGGAACCTTTGATCTGGTAGCTAACCTGGATCCCACCAACTCCATGGTAACCTTTGA
>JAFYFY010000171.1 GCA_017543485.1 Lachnospiraceae bacterium
CAGCGAGAAAAACCATGAGGCCACGGTGAGCTTCCTGCAGGAAAAGAGCTTCTTTGGCTATCCCGGGGAGTATGTCCATTTCTTCCGGCAGGAGATGGCGGCAGCCACGGACTACGACGGGAAGATCTATCTGGAGGAGAAGGGGCGGCTTTCCACCTCCCCCAACGGAAACGGAGGGTGGTTTGTCTCCCTGATGAAGGCAGGGCTCCTGGATCTGGTCCATGAGCAGGGCATCGAGTGGATGAACATCTTTGCCGTGGACAATGTGCTGCAGCGCATCGCGGATCCGGTCTTTGTGGGAGCCACCATAGAACGGGGATGCACCGTGGGTGCGAAGGTGGTGAAAAAGAACGCGCCGGATGAGGGCGTGGGGGTCATCTGCCTGGAGGACGGCCGGCCTTCCATCGTGGAGTACTACGAACTCACGGACGAGCTGATGAACGCGAAGGATGAGAGGGGAGAGCCGGCGTACAACTTCGGCGTCATCCTGAATTATCTCTTCTATGTGCCGGAGCTGGAGCGGATCGTAAACGAGTCCCTGCCCCTGCATGTGGTGGAGAAGAAAATTCCGTACCTGAATGAGGCGGGAGAACTGGTGAAGCCCGAAAAGCCCAACGGGTACAAATTCGAGAACCTGGTGCTGGATATGATCCATCAGATGAGCAGCTGCCTCCCTTACGAAGTGGTGCGGGAGAGGGAGTTCGCCCCCATCAAGAATCCCACGGGGAAGGATTCCGTGGAAAGCGCCAGAGCGCTGCTTGAGAAAAACGGCGTGACACTCTGAGAACGCGCCGCAGACCGGCCCGGACAAAGCGGGCCCGAAAAACGGAAGGAGTAAGTTATGGGAAGCATCCTGGTCACCGGCGGAGCCGGATTTATCGGAAGTCATACAGTGGTGGAGCTTCAGAACGCGGGATATGACTGCATCGTGCTGGACAATCTGGCAAATGCCAGCAAAAAGAGCCTGGAGCGCGTGCAGGCCATCACCGGAAAGCCCGTCCCCTTTTATGAGGCGGATATCCGGGACCGCGGAGCCCTGGAGGACATCTTTGCGAAGGAACAGATCGATGCCGTGATCCATTTCGCGGGGTTAAAGGCAGTGGGAGAGTCCGTGGCCAAGCCCTGGGAGTATTACGAGAACAATATCGCCGGGACCCTGACCCTGGTGGATGTGATGCGCCACAACGGCTGCAAAAACATCATCTTTTCCTCCAGCGCCACGGTGTACGGATCCCCTGCGTTCGTCCCCATCACCGAGGAATGCCCCAAGGGACAGTGCACCAACCCCTACGGCTGGACCAAGTCCATGCTGGAGCAGATCCTCTCCGACATCCAGAAGGCGGATCCGGAGTGGAACGTGATCCTGCTCCGGTACTTTAACCCCATCGGCGCCCACAAGTCCGGCACCATCGGCGAGAACCCCAACGGGATCCCCAACAACCTGATGCCCTACATCACCCAGGTGGCCGTGGGCAAGCTAAAGGAGCTGGGAGTCTTCGGCAATGACTATGACACCCCCGACGGCACCGGCGTGCGGGATTATATCCATGTGGTGGATCTGGCCATCGGCCATGTGAAGGCACTGAAGAAGATCGAGGAAAAGGCGGGCCTGAAGATCTACAACCTGGGAACGGGGCACGGCTACAGCGTGCTGGATATCGTGAAGAATTTCGAGGAAGCCACCGGGGTGAA
>JAFYFY010000017.1 GCA_017543485.1 Lachnospiraceae bacterium
GGCACCGAAATCGGTAACGTTCTTCACCACACCCTCGACGATGTCGCCCACGTGGATCCGCTCGACGAGCTCCTTCTGCATCTCGGCCTTCTTTGCCGCCATGAGCTGCTTGCGGTCGCCGATGCAGCGGCGCTTGCGGGGATTGAACTCGATCACCACGAACTCGATCTCCTGATCCTGATACTTGGTGAGATCTCTCTCGTAGCTGTCGGAGACCAGGCTCGCGGGGATGAAGATCTTGGTATCGTCCACCACGACGGTGAGACCGCCGGGCTGAACCTGCGTGACAACAGCCTTGAGGACTTCCTGGTTGTTGAACGCCTCTTCGATGCGCTTGCTGCCGCGCTCCTGCTGAAGGCGCTTGTAGGTGACCAGCACCTGGCCCTCGCTGTCGTTGACCTTGAGGACCTTCACCTCAAGCTTATCACCGACCTTCACGGCCTGGGTCAGATCCACGCTGTTATCGTTGGTGTACTCGTATTTGGTAAGAATTCCGTCTGCCTTGCAGCCGATGTTGAGAATGATCTCTTCCGGCTTCACGTCGATGACCGTACCTTCGACAACCTCTCCAGTGTGTGGTATTTTGAAAGACTCTTCCAGCATTTGTTCAAAAGTCAGCTCTGACATGTTTTTGAACCTCCTCAATAATATTTTGCGGAGTGGAAGCCCCCGCGGTAATACCCACTTTCCGAACAGATTTAGGCAGCTCTAAATTCAAGTCATCCAGTGTTTGAATGTAAACGGTGTGAGGACACTTCGAACAGCAGATCTCATAGAGTTTTCGCGAATTCGAACTGTTCTTTCCCCCGATCACAATCATGTAATCTACCTGCTCCGCCAGCCTTGCTGCAGCTTCCTGTCTCTCTCGAGTGGCATTGCAGATAGTATTTACAACGCTACCATTGTACCCTTTCTTTGCGAAAATATCAACTATTTGCGTAAAATTCTTCGGCTGATAAGTAGTCTGAGCCACAAGGCAGTAGGGTTCGCGCCCGAACTCTTCAGAATCCGCAAGGATTTGCGCGGCTTCCGGGCTCTGTGCCACGGTCCCGTTTCCGTCACACCAGCCCAGGATGCCCATGACCTCGGGATGGGCCGGATCCCCTGCGATGTAGATGTGTTTGCCCTCCGTCGCAGCCTCCTTCACGGTCCTGTGGATCTTGGCCACAAAGGGGCAGGTAAGATCCCGGACGGTGACGTTTTTGCGCCTCAGCAGGTCATAGATCTCCTCTCCCACGCCATGGGCCCGGATCACCACGGTGGTATGCTCCGCGGGATCCAGTGCCTCCAGGTCCTCTTTGGTCTCCAGCACGCGCACGCCCCGGGCCTTCAGATCCTCCACCACGCTTTCGTTGTGAACGATGGGGCCGTAGGTGCAGATGTGCTGCTCGGTTCTTAGGAGTTCATAGACTGCGTCCACGGCGCGTTTTACGCCGAAGCAAAATCCCGCGCAGTCCGCCATGATGACTTCCATAGGCTTATCTTCTCTCGTCGGTGAGTTCGCAGATGCGCTGCACCACTTCTTCGATGGTCATATAGGAGGTGTCCACCAGGACGGCATCCTCTGCCTGTTTCAGGGGGGAGACCTCCCGGGTCATGTCCTGCTCATCCCGCTTTATGATATCCGCCAGGATGTGGTCCAGATCGGGGCTTTCCCCCTTGGCGGCCAGCTCGTCAAAACGGCGCTTCGCCCGGACACCGGGATCCGCCGTGAGGAAGATCTTGAGCTGTGCATCCGGCAGCACCACGGTGCCGATGTCCCGGCCGTCCATGACGCAGTCGGAGGATGCCGCCAGGTTCTTCTGGATTTGAAGCAGTCTCGCCCGGACCGCGGGGACAGGGCTGCTTTTCGACGCGGCATTGCCCACTTCCTCGGTGCGAAGGAGGGAGGTGACGTTCTCTCCGTTCAGGATGACGACCTGACTGCCGTCCTCGTAGCGGATGGTAATGTCCACGTCCTCCACCAGGCGGGCGATCTCGGCCGGGTCCTCCAGGTTCGCATGCATGCGGAGGAGGTAGACGGCTACGGCGCGGTACATGGCGCCGGTGTCAACGTAGATGAGGCCGCGGGCGGCGGCGACGCGCTTGGCGATGGTGGATTTGCCGGCTCCGGCGGGGCCGTCGATGGCGATCTGAAAGCTCATGGGGTTCTCCTCCTGGTAACGTTTTCATTTGACGTCGCGTCCTCGGTGTTCCGTTGTTTTTGGAGCGACGCTTCCGCTCTGAGGTCCTCGTTGCAGCGGTTCTAAGCTCGCGCTTCGCCGGTGGCTCGCGCTCCCTAAGAACCGGCCTCGGACACAGCGCCCAAAAACAATCGGAACACCTCGGCCGCTGCTTTAAGTTACATATAACGGTAAAATACGGGTGACAAAGTTCTTTATCTGTCATATTGCAAGAGACAGCGCGCCAAGTGCGGCAGCGAAATGTCCCTGCAATCCTTAACCGCTTTCACTTCGCCGCAGACCTCCCTGCCAAAGCTCCGGTGGACCAGGCGATCTGGAGGTTGTAGCCGCCGGTAAGGGCGTCCAGGTCCAGGAGCTCTCCGGCGAAATAGAGGCCGGGGAGGAGGCGGGGCTGCATGGTCTTCGGGTCCACCTCTTTGACACTGATGCCTCCCTGGGTGATGACTGCCTCCTCATAGCCCCCGGTACCGGTGACGATGAGATGGAAGTTCTTCAGGAGATTGCGGAGATGGGTCCGCTCCTCCCGGGTGACCTCGGCGCAGGTCTTGTCCCGGTAGAGGGGCATGTGCCGCTCGAAAACGGGGACCATCTTTGCGGGCAGAAGGGCGGGGAGGATGTTCTTTACCTGCTTTGCGTGATGCTCCTCGAACTCCCGCAGGAGGCGCTTGTCCAGCTGCTCCGGGGTCAGGGCGGGCTTGAAATCCAGGATGATGGCGATGTTTTCCGTTTTCCGCCTGCCGTAGTAGGCGCTGGCACTCAGGATCAGGGGGCCGCTGACACCGAAGTGGGTAAAGAGAAGCTCCCCGAAGCCCTGGTAGAGGATCTGCTTTTTGCCGTAGGACAGCTCATGGGAGGCGCTGCAGGACAGGTCCCCGTCGATCATCTTTAGGGATACGTTTTTCAGGGACAGCCCCATAAGGTCCGCACACCAGGGCTCCTTGCAGCGAAAGGCCACCAGAGAAGGACGAAGGGGGGTAATGGTATGGCCCAGCTCCCTGGCGAAACGCAGTCCGTCCCCCGTAGAGCCCGTGGTGGGGTAGGACAGGCCTCCCGTGCACAGGATCACCGCGTCCGCCTGCAGGAACTCTCCCGTGGAGAGCCGCACCCCCGTCACGTGCCGGAGTCCTGCAGCATCCGCCTCCCCCGTGACGATCTTTTTCACCGCCGTATGGAGCCGCACCTCCACGCCGGCCTGCTCCAGGCCCCGCCGAAGGGCGGCGATGACATCCGAGGCATGGTCCGAGACGGGGAAGACCCTGCCGCCCCGCTCTTCCTTTAAGGGACATCCCAGGCCTTCCACCAGCTCCATGACGGCGAAGTTGTCCATTCCCGCAAAGGCGCTGTAGAGGAATTTCGGATTGCTCACCACCTCACCGAAAAAGGCTTCCCACTCCGCCGTGTTGGTGAGATTGCAGCGCCCCTTGCCGGTGATGTAGATCTTTTTTCCCAGTTTTTCGTTCTGCTCGCAGAGGGTGACCCGTGCCCCTGCCCTTGACGCACAGATGGCGGCCATCATTCCTGCTGCGCCGCCACCGATCACAACGATATTATTTGACATCTTCCGTACCCTTTTTTCCGTCCTGATCCGCCTTCCGGAGGGAATAGTTCAGGATGGGCTCATCGTCGATGAAGTTGATCTCATCGTTTAAATAGACCTGATAGTTCTCCCAGACCTCCTCCAGCATCTCCAGATCCTTTCGGATGGCATCGGGGGCCTTGAGGCAGATGGCCACCACCAGGGCATTGATGACACTTAAGGGAGCCACGAGACTGTCCACGATGGAGACCATATCGCTCCTGGCAAAGAGATTGCAGGAGGAATACAGGTTCATGGGGGAATGCATGGAGTCCGTGATGGCGATGACTCTGGCGTTTCGGTCATTGGCAAATTCCATGGCCTTTAGGGTACGCATGGAATAGCGGGGAAAGCTGATGCCCACGAAGCAGTCCTTTTCGCTGATGCGCAGCATCTGCTCGAAGGTCTCGGTGACGGAGGTGGTGTTGACCAGGACCACATTTCCCCGGACCATGTTCAGGTAGAAGTGCAGAAAAGAAGCCAGGGGCTCGTTGCTTCGAAGTCCCATGATATAGACCGTCTCCGCCTCCAGGAGGCTGTCCACCGCCATGTCGAAGGCATCCGGATTCAGGTTTTCGATGGTGTCCCGGATCTTTTCGATGTCCGCATTCAGCACGGAGTTCAGGATCTCGGATTCGCTGCTCCTGCCGTATTTTTCATCGATCTTCCGGAAGCTGGAGAGCTTTCCCTTGACACAGTTTTCCAGCTCCTTCTGGAACTCCGGGAAGCCGCGGTAGCCCAGGAATGCGGCAAAGCGCACCACCGTGGACTCGCTGACGGACAGCTCCGCGCCGATCTGTGCGGCGGTCATAAAGGCCGCCTGTTCATATTCGCTTTTGATGTAGGAGGCCAGTTTTTTCTGGCTCTTGCTCATCTCCGGAAGCTTTTCCCTGATCCGGCCGAACACATCCGCGCTGTCTGCCATCTCTCACCCAACCCTTTAAGTCTGTCTCATCCGGTCTGCTGCGTTTCGGCAAAGGTCCTACGCGTTGAAGGACTGGTATGCCTTCTCCAGCAGGTTCATGGTTTCCTCGTCCGTCAGGTCGTAGTCCCCCGACAGGGTCATGCATGCCGCGCCGTGGATAAAGATCCACATCTTCATGAACATGCCCCCGGGATCCTTGCATCCCTGACTCTTGGCCAGGTTGATCTCAAAGACCACATTGCCCTCCGCTCCGTTTAACAGCTCATACATGCTCACCCGCTCCGGGAGGTCCTCGCCCTCACCCAGGGCGCCGGTGTCCACGAAGAGGAGCTTGAAGAGATTCTTTTCCTTCCGGGCAAAGGCGATATAGGCCATGCCCAAGTTGGCAAAGGGGCTGGTGCCGGTGCGGGGAAACTCCGCATAGTAGGTGCGGAAATACTCCACTGCCCGGGCATAGACCGCGCCGGAGAGCTCCGCCATGTTCTTATACACCCGGAAGATGGGCTGCGTGGAGCATCCCGCCTCCTGGGCCAGGCGTCTCGCCGTCACGCCGGAGAGGCCGTCCCTGCGCGTCATCTCAAATGCCGCGTTTAAGATCATATCCACCGTAATGCTTTCTTTTCGCGCCATATCCCGTTCTTACCCCCGTTTTTCGGTTCTGCTCTCATGGCAGACCAGATAAATGATCTGATAGCTCTGACCCACTTCCCGAAGGAACTGCACGGCTCCCTCCAGGCGCTTTTTGTCCAGATTGACGAAGGGATCGTCGAAGATGAGGAAGGGCTTTTCGCCCTCATACATGGCATCCGTCATGGCCAGTCTCCGGCACAGTCCCACCAGATCCTGGTTTCCTTCGCTCAAAAGCTCCGTGGCTCTGGGGGATCCCGCCTCCTTCATCCGCACCAGCAGATTGGAGTCGATGTCGAAATCCGCCTCTCCGCCGGAGATCATCCCATAGTACTTTGCAAAGGCCGCGCGCACGGGACGGATGTAGCGCTTCGTGAATTCATCCCGGGCTTTCTCCAGATATTCCATGGTCCTTCTGGCGGTCTCGGATCTGGTGATCTTTTCCTCCAGCTCTTCCTTTTTCGCATCCAGGGTCTGCTCGTCCTCTAAGGTCTGCTCCAGCTGGTCGTTCTTTTCATCCAGCTCCTTCTGGCATCCCGCATGGTCCGCCGTGAGCTCTTTTCCCTTCTGCAGAAGCTCTTCGCCCCGTCTGGTGAGGACTTCCATGGAAAGCTCCTTTGGCTGGGGCGGCATATCCTTTAATCTGGAGACATCCTCCTTCGCTTCAAAGTCCGCGACCTTGGCCTCTTCCTCCTTCAGCACGCTCTCCCGCATCAGGCAGCTCTTGACATGATCCCGGATCTCCTTGATCTGGTTCTGGATATCGGGATTCATCAGGATCCCGAAGGCGGCAAAGAACCGCTCGATGCCGTTCTGACGCTCCGTGAGTCTGTTGAGGGCTTCTTTGTGATTCTCCTCCTTCTTCCGGAGACGCTCGTACTCCTTCACGTCATAGCGGGTCTCCCGGATGATCTGCTCAAAGTCGCCGTCATCCGCCACATTGGGGAAGAACTTGCGCATGAGCTCCGTGACATTTCCCCGGTGGGTCCGGAGTCTGTCCTCAAATCCTCCCTCGTCCCATTTGGCCTTCTTGTTCCGAAGCACCAGGTAGGCCTCGATCTCATCCATCATCCGGGTCACGCTCTCGGCTGCATTGGCCTGATCATATTCGATCTCGCCGTTTTTGAGCATGTCCTCCACGTCCTGGGAGACCCCCTCGATGAAGTCCTTGTCCAGACTGATCTCCCGGGCCAGCTTCGTATACTCCTCGGGATATTCCACCTTGAGTTTTTTCAGTCCCAGCTCCGCCGCCTTGCGGCCGTACAGAACGCCGATGCCCACGGAGACGATGCCGCCGATGAAGAGCACCACCCCCACGATGATGAGGAAGGTCTGCATATTCCGCAGGGCGCCGATGGGCATCACGGCGGCGATCAGGGTCAGGATCCCCAGCACACCGATGACGATCCCCAGGGTCAGGGGCAGGTTCCAGATGAATTTGGGCTTGTTGGCCCGCGCCTTTTCCTCCGCCAGTTCCTTTAACGCGTCCGCGTGTTCCCGGCGCTGCTGCAGGGTCTCGCGCTTTTCTCTCGCGCTCCTCCAGTCATCGGAAAGCTTCTGGAGCTCCTCGATGGTGGGCATGTAGTATTCGTATTTGCCGGACTCGGCCTCCAGCTTTGCCAGCTCCTCCGCCGTGGGACGGACCTCGGCCACCTCCTCCTCGAAGGCCCGAAGTTCCGCCACCTTTTCATCCATGGCATCCAGCTCGGACTCCTGGGGGACAGCGGATTTGAACTTGTCACAGAGGCGCTCGTACTGGTACTTTTCTTCCTCCTCCAGGCGATAGGCGGCCTCTGCCTTCTCGTCGGCATCCAGGCCCCCTGCCAGGTCGAAGGCTTCCTCCACCTGCGCTTCCTCCGGGATCTTTCCGGGGAAATAGGCCTTCTCGGCTTCGTACTTTTTCGATGCATCCTCCCGGGCTGCCTTCACGGCTTCGTAGCGCTGCAGGAGATTCTGAAGGTCGAGGTAGTTGCTCAGGACCTTCTGCTCCTCCAGGTTCTCCCCGGAAAGCCTGGTATTTTCCGTGATCTGTGCATGGAGCTGCGCGATGCGGTCCGTCAGGTCCGAGATGCTGCGCTCTAAGGCGTCTTTTCCCCGGACGCTGGTCTCTAAGTCCGCGATCTGCTGCTTTAACCTCTGGAAATCCGCCTTGCGATCGGAGGTCTCCTTTGCGATGCTCTCTAACTTTGCGTGGGCATTGTCGTAATTGGCCAGGTCCGCCGCATCCCGGGAGACATTGGTGATCTTGGCCTGGATCTGGTTCGTGGTCTCGGTGGCGCAGTCCTGCTGCCCGATGAAGACGGAGCGCTCAAAGGAATTTGCGTCGATCTCAAAAAGGTCACTTCCCAGATCCGCGGAAAAATCGCTGCTGGGCTTCATGGTCTCCGCGTCAAAGAGGTCAAAGCGGTCCTCGTCGGCCTTTTTGCCGAAGATCCGGTCCGCACGGTAGGTCCTGCCCTTGGCCTCAAAGGTGATCTGACCGCCGTAGGTGCCGCCCTGCCAGGGGGCAAAACGCTTTCTCTCGCTCTCGGACTCCTTCCGCTTGGACTCTCCGTCGAAGCCGTAGAACATCACGCGGATAAAGGCCGCCAGGGTACTCTTTCCCCAGCCGTTCTCCTGCAGCAGGGAGTTGACACCGTCTGTAAAATCATAAGAAAAA
>JAFYFY010000172.1 GCA_017543485.1 Lachnospiraceae bacterium
CAGACCCAGCTTATCCTCTCCGATCATAAAGAAGTCGTAGAAATCTCCGCCCACCTCCTTGGCCGGACTCATGGACGCCGCCATCCGCACCTCATGTCTTCCGGGGTTTAAGGGGGTGATACAGGGAAGCATATCCGCCTGGATCTTTGTGGCCACGGACAGCTCCGAGCTGATCCGCTCCTTCTCCGCCGTCACCGTGCGGACCTGTTCGATATACTCCCGGGTGCGGCCGGAAAGCACCGCAAAGGCCTTTGCCAGCTCCTCCACCTCGTCTCCGGTCTCATAGACCGGCCGCATGACAAAGACCGGATCCTCCTCGCTCAGTCCCTGGATGTGCCGGGACATTTCGTTGAGCGGATGAACGATCCGCTCCGCAAAGACCAGGGCGGCGGTGACGGCGATGAGCAAAAGGACCGTCGCCAGGATGATGGTCAGCCGCACCAGGTTCCGTCCCTGCTCCACCAGCGTCTCCCTGGCCGACGCACTGCTGGCGTTCATCTGGTTCACCAACGCATCGGAGGAGGCCAGGATATCCGTCTCCGACACCACCAGGAAGGACGCCCATCCCACGGTCTTCATCAGCGCATAGGCCATGTACCAGCTCTGGTCCTCAAATTTCACCTTGGTAAAGCCGGAACCTCCGAGGAGCGCCGAAGCCACTGCCGCGCCTGTCTCCTGTTCCGCCTCCCGGTAGTCCACTCCCTCGGCCCCCTGGACGCCGAACATCCCCTCCTCCCGGGAGGAAAACACCAGCTCTCCGTTTTGATTGATCACCACCCCGAAGCCGCTGGTCCCCATCTGCAGCTGGGCCACCTGGAGCCGGATGTCCTCAACGGAAAGGGAGCCGCCCACCACGGCCACGATCTCTCCGTCATGATAGATCGGTATCCCGCACATCACCTGGGATACCCCTGTATAAAAGTCCCTGTCCACGGCGGTAAAATAGGGCTTTCCCGTCTGAAGGGCTCCGTTGTACCAGTCCCGGGAGGTGGGGTCGAAATCGATGGGCTGGCCGTTGTCGTCGGTTTTTCCCTCGCTGGCTCTGTCAGCGATGAGAAACGCCCCGCTGGTGGTCATGACAAAGCAGTCAAACATGGTGGAGGAACGCTCCACGGTAGCCGCCAGAAGCTCCTGGAGATGGAAAAGCCGCTTCAGCTCCTGCTGCATCTCTACGGAATACAGATTCACGCCTTCGCTGTGCATGAGCTGGACCTTCAGCTCCCCCGCCTCATCCCGGGGTCTGCCGTCCAGGCTCATGGAGGGGTAGTCCTCCGGGTGCGCGTAGATGTCCGTCGTCATCTCCGCCACCACCTGCAGGCTCTGGTAAAAATCCGCAAACACGTCGTCCAGACGAAAGCTCACCGCCTCCGCATTGGACAGCAAGGCCTGCTCCACCACGTTCTCCATGGCCGCCGCGGACATCTGCCCCACCTCGGTCTTCTGTTCCTCCGAGGAGGCGAGCACCAGGTCCTGATATCCCTTGAGGGCCGCGATCCCCACCAGGGTAAACACCAGCATGGTCAGCACAGTCAGCACCAGACAGAGGTTAAACAGCTTCTGCTGCAATCCCCCAAAAACGAGAGACTTAAGCTTACGCATCCTTTTCCTCCAGGTTTTTCTTAATGGTCAGGATGTTTTTTCCGCCCTCGTAGGTGTACGACACATCATCCATGGTCTTTTTCACCAGAAGGATCCCCAGACCTCCCTCTCTGCGCATGGTCGCCTCCTCCGAGGTGTCCGCGTCCTCCTTGGCCAGCGGATCGAAGGGCTTCCCCCCATCCAGAAACTGGATCACCACACGCAGGGGATTCTCCTCCACCTCACAGCGGACCTCGGCGTCCCCATCCTCCGGATGGTAAGCGTAGCTGGCGATATTCACAAAGATCTCCTTCACCGCCAGATCGATCTGGAACATGATCTTCATGGGGCAGTCTACCTTTTCCAGCTCTTCGTGGAGAAAGTCCTGCACACGATCCAGCTCGTCAGTATCCGCGGGTACGATCAATTCCTTCATGCTGTCCTCCTTTTCGTCCTGTTCCGGCTCCATTCATTACCTGTATCTGAAGCTGAGCATCGTGATGTCATCAAACTGCTCGGCCTCCCCCACAAACTCCCGGATATCCTCCATCACATTTTTCAGCACCTGCTTCGGCTCCGCTTGGGGATCCTTGTTGAGGGCATCCAGCATACGGTCCGTTCCGAAGAGCTCCTCATGTGCGTTGGTGGCCTCCGCCACACCGTCGGTATAGACGAAGAGGCGGTCTCCCGGGTGCAGCTCAAAGGTATGCTCCGGGAAGGGCATCTCCTCCATCACCGCCACCGCCATGGAGTGCCGGTATTTCACCAGCTCGTACTGCCCTCCTGCTCTGCAGATGGCCGGGTGCTCATGCCCCGCGTTGGCAGCGACGCCCTTTCCGGTGGAGAGCTCCAGCACCGCCAGCCACACGGTGACGAACAGGTCCGCCTCGTTGTTTTCGATAAGCTGGTTATTGGCGCTCTCCAGCGCCTCTCCGGGGTTCTTGCCGCTCAGGATCTGGTTCTTGATGAGGACCTTGGAGATCATCATAAAGAGGGATGCGGGGATCCCCTTTCCGGAGACATCCGCGATGACCATAGCCAGATGATCGTCATCCACCAGGAAGAAGTCGTAGAAATCTCCTCCCACCTCCTTCGCGGGATCCATGGAGGCGTAGATGTCGAAATCCGTCCGCTCGGAGAACGCCGGGAACTTTCTGGGTAGCTGGCCCTCCTGGATCGAAGCGGCCATCCCCAGCTCCGCATTGATCCGCTCCTTCTCCGCCGCCGCGCTTTGGATGCTGTCCATATAGCGGTCCAGCTCCGTCACCATGGAGGAAAAGCTCTCCGCCAGGGTCTCGATCTCATTCTGGCTGTTGATCTCCTTCAGCCGGCGGACCGCGCTGGCGCTGTCCTTGTCCGCCTCATATTTCCGGATGATCTCCTGCTCTCTGGTGATGGGCTTTGTCACCACCCGTCTGAGGAGCAGCACGGTGACGACTCCCACGATGTTGAACAGCACCGTCGCCACCAGCATGATGATCAGGGAGATCCCCAGGGAACTCAGGATCAGGTCCTTCCACTGGGCGGATACCCCTACGACCTCCACCAGGTCTCCGTCCGCGTAGATGGGGGTAAAGACATGCACCACGCTCCGGTCCGCGCCCTTTTGCAGCGAGAGCTCCAGGCTCGACGCCGGCTCCTTGGTCCGCAGGATCTCGTCCAGAATGGGATATGCGCCGGGGATATACGGATTGATCACCCCCAGCTCAAACAGGTCTCCCCCCTGCCGGACCCTCAGCTCCTCCTCCAGCGTGCCGGTCACATGGAACAGGATCTCGTCTCCTTCCACCCGAAAGCTGTACAGGTACAGCGGTTTGTAGTTCCGCTTATAGGTGTCGAAGGCATCCGAGAGCTTCCCGTAGCAGATCTCCGCCAGGAGCCTTTGCCCCTCCTCGTCCAGGGCGAGGGCTTCCTCGGTGGTGACATAGACCACCTCGGTCATATCCGGAAGCTTCTCCCTCAGCTGCAGGATCTTTTCCTCCAGTCGGTCCTCGTCATGATAGACGTATTCCATCTCATCATGATGCGCCTCCCAATAGGGGATCAGAAATTTCAGGCTCCGATACCGCTCCACCTCTTTTTCCACGATCCGTCCCACGGAGTCCGCGCTGTCAAACCGCACGGTCAGGTAGTGGTGCATATTGTACACAAACAGAAAGGCCGAGTTGACCAGGATGATGAAAAAGATGAACACGGCCACCCGGGTAGTGATCTGGAAAATGATCTGATGCTTTTTTCGTTCCTTTTGTTCCATGGGATCTCTCCTGTTTTCTATGTAGTCCGTTTTTTCCCGGGAAACACCCTCCGGAACAGCCCCTTACAAAGGTCCTGGAGCCAGACCGTCAGGTAAATGGAGACAAAGGTCAGCAGGATGTTGGTCACAATGCACAGCAGCACATGCTGTCCGATCCTGGGGTAAAGGAGTCTGAAGTACAGATAGTTAAAGGGGCAGTTCACCAGGTAAATGTTCAGGCTGTGCCGCTCCGAATAGACCCAGGCCCTGGAGGCGAGAAGCTTTTCCGAGGCCTTCGTCTGCGCAAAGAACCGGAAAAA
Source organism: Lachnospiraceae bacterium (assembly GCA_017543485.1). Lineage (GTDB taxonomy): Bacteria > Bacillota > Clostridia > Lachnospirales > Lachnospiraceae > AC2028. The sequence continues at coordinate 4,132 of JAFYFY010000172.1, forward strand.
CCCATACATCATCACGGCCCCCAGGAGCTTAACCCCCCAGGTCAGCCCGAAGGGAACGGATGCTCCCACAGCTGTCAGCCCGTCCTGATATACATCATAGCAGATGATGAGCGCCAGGCAGAGGAGGCCGATGCAGGCAAAGCTCCATTTGGGAAGCTTCTCCAGCGCCTCGTCGTACAGGTACAGACAGGCCCCCAGCCAGAAGCAGAGCAGGTAGGGTGCGATCTGGCTCAGCTTGAAATAGGGGAACTGGGCCAGAAGATACTGGTCGATCAGCGCAAAGGCCAAGGTCAGCACCAGCAGAAGCCAGACCCTGCGCCTGTCCAAAAGTGCCCTGGTGAGGACAAAAAAGAGGGTGATCCAGACCAGCATCCAAAGGAACCAAAGATGATCCGAAAACTGTCCCAGCACCATGGCCAGAAGCCCCTGCCCGAATCCGGTCCCCTTATCCCGGCCAAAGGCCTTGATGTCAAAAAGGGTATAGAGCGGCACCAGCCAAAGGGCCCCGTAGAGATAATAGGGGATCAACAGGCGTTTGGTCCGGTCCAGCGCCATCTGCCACAGAGGCTTTTTCCTCCGTGCGCAGGAATCGGCCAGAAGAAACCCGGAGCACATGACAAAGGATGCGATGACCGAGGCGTCGATGACGCCATAGACGGAAATGACCGCAGGGGACTGAAACCCTGCCAGCTCCGGCCAGAAGGGATTGTCTCCGTAAAACAGCATGCAATGCGCCACCACCACCAGGACCAGGGCGATGGTCTTCATTTCGGAGATGAAGGTGTATCGTTTCATAGGCTTCCTCATCTGTCCGCCCCCTCCGGGAGCTCCCGGAGGGGGCGGAGCCTTGGCGGTGCATTATTTTACATCATTAGGGGTTTCCTTGCCCTCCATGGCGTCCACCATGTTCTGCAGAGTGATCTCTGCAATGGCTGCCAGTGCCTCCATGGTGTAGAAGCCCTGGTGAGAGGTGATCATCACATTCGGGAAGGACAGCAGTCTGGCGGTCACGGAGTGCTCCATGATCTCGTCCGAGCGGTCTTCATAGACATTTCCGGTCTCCTCCTCATAGACATCGAGGCCCACACCCAGGAACTTGTTCATGCGGATCCCCTGGATGAGCTCATCCGTATCCACCAGCGCACCCCGGGAGGTATTGACCAGGATCACACCGTCCTTCATCTTCTTGATGCTCTCCAGATTGATCATGTGGTAGGTGGAATCCATCAGAGGGCAGTGCAGGGAGATAAGGTCACTCTGCGCCAGCAGCTCGTCCAGAGACACATACTCCACAAAATCCGCCAGGGCGGGATTCTGGTACACATCGTAAGCGATGACTCTCATGCCAAAGCCCCGGCAGATGCGTGCCATGGCAGCGCCGATCTTACCGGTCCCCACGATGCCGGCCGTCTTTCCGTAGAACAGCACGCCCCGCAGTCCCTTCAGGGTGTAGTCATTCTCCCGGACCTTGTTGTATGCCTTATACAGTCTGCGGTTTACGGCCATTGCCAGCGCCATCGCCAGCTCCGCCACGGACTCGGGGGAATAGGCCGGTACGCGCTTCACCACGATCCCCAGCTCCTTGGCCCTGGCCACGTCCACATTGTTAAAGCCCGCACAGCGCATCAGGACTGCCTTTACGCCACACTCCTTCAGGATGTCCAGCGTTTCGGCTCCCACATTTGCACTGACGAAGGCACAGACTGCGTCAAAGCCCTTGGCGATGGGTGCGGTACGCGGCTCCAGTTCGTGATCGATATACTCGATCTCCACTCCCGGAAAGCGCTCCAACACAAGTCCGAAGGATTTTTTGTCATAGACCTTGGCAGCGTAAAACAGTAATTTCATGGTGTTCTCCTTTCAACCTCGTGTTCTCCCTCCGTGCCCCGCATTGGTCACAGAAGGGTTGCTACTGCTCAAAGTTCAGGATCCTGAATCTGCCCTGCTCCGGCGCCTCCACCGGCGACCTGCGCATCAGGCACCACTTCGCCAGATCACAATAGGTGGAGAGGGATACCAGCCGGATGCGCTCAGGTGGGATTGCAAAGCCGAAATACCGCAAAAAGCTCTCCGAACAGTTCTTTGTGATGCCGACGCTGTAGGTCCGCTCCGGATCCAGCTCCTGTCCGTCCAGCGTCATCTCCAGCACGCGGCAGCCTCTGTTCCAGCAGTCCTCCCCGTCCACCGTCAGCCGAAAGCCCCTGCTGTACTGGAAGGTACCGTTCATCACCGATCCGTCCGGCTTCAGGGAAAAGAGATAGGCAAAGCCATCCAGAAGCTCCCGGCCGGTGAGCTCTGCCATCACAAACCGGTCATCAAAGGGATAGAGCTGCGCCAGCACCTTTTCGTCGATCTCCGGTCCCGCCTCCTTCAGGCGAAGGCTCCCGGACTGCAGGATCACCAGCTCGGGGCCGTACATCTCCAAAAATGCGTCCGCCACGATGTCCCCCAGCTGGGTCTCGTACAGGCGGCTTCCGTTGGTGAAGACGCCGGCAAATTCACAGAGCTTTTCGTTGCCACGCTTCTTCTTCTGGAACACGATCCGGTCCGCCAGCTCGTCCACGCCGGTGTCAAAGGGGGCGTTTTCCTCCGTGAGGGCAACGCGCTCCCATTTCCAGGAAGAGATGCCGCCGTGCTCCGGGTCCAGCTCCAGATCGAAGCGCCCGATATGGGTGGTGCCGTAGCTGGACTGGGCCAGCAGGATCCCGCCGATCTCCTCTGCGGCGTCCATATTGATGTGGGAGTGTCCCCCCAGGATCAGATCCACATGCAGATCCTCCGGCATCTGCTCCGCCAGGATCCGGTCTCCCTCGATCCCGTAATGGCTCATCAGCACCACCAGGTCGATCCGTTCCTTTTTGTGGGCCTCGATCTCCTCCCGGATAGCGGCATAGCTGTCCTTGTACTCCAGCATGCTCCGGCAGAACTCGTCCGAGAGGATCTTCTTCAGAAAGGCCTCCGGAATGATCCCGATGAGCAGGATCCGGACCCCTCCGGTCTCGTAGACCATGCTGGGCCGAAAGAGCGGCTGCCCCAGATTGGCCACCACCATATTGGCGCACAGCGTCGGCGCGTTGATGCATCTCTGGAAGGTCAGAAGATGGGCCAGCCCGTAGTCCAGCTCGTGATTGCCCAGGCTCAGGGCATCCGGCCGGATATGGTTGATGAGGCTGACGGTATTGGTCCCTTTGTAATCCGAGCCCAAAATGTCCTCCTGAAGGATATCTCCGCAGATGCCGAAAAACACCCGCGGCTCCTCTCTGCGAACCTTTCCGATGTAGCCGGCTGTCAGGGAGATCCCTCCGCAGAGGGTGAAATTCTCGTCTGTCTGAAACTGCAGCTGTCCGTGAAGGTCGTTGGCGTGCAGGATCGTCAGTTTTCTTCCCGTCATACTTCCCCCTTATTTGTACATCCCTGCCGACGGCCCGGTGCTCTCTCTGGTCACGGCTCCGATCTGTGCGTCCGGCGCCTTGTACCCAGGTCCGACTGCCGCTGCGGCAGCCTTCACCAGCCCCGCCGCGTCCTTTTCCATGGCCAGCTTCCGCAGCTTCGGCATCCCCCGGCTCAGCAGTCTCTGAAATCCCTCCGAGCCCATGAGCTTGTTGATCTCCGCGTCTGCGGTTTCGTTGGACGCCGCCTGGCTGTAATTCTCCGGCCCGTTTCCGCGCTCATAGGCGCGTCTCAGCCCGCCGTAATAGGTAATGGCCGCCACGCCTCTGGCAAATTCCTGAGGGTCCTGGGTCCTGGAGAGGCCTTCCTGCAGCTCCTCGATGTGGATTCCCAGAGCCAGCGTCCTGTCCGGCATCGGCTTGTACGTCCCGGCCAGCTTTTCGATCTCCTGCTGGGGGGTCTGTTTCGTCATGGGGAATCTGCCGTTGTTCAGCTCCAGCTTTACCTTTGCCTTCGCCGGATTGCACACATGCAGGGCGGCAAAGGCGAGCATATACCGCGCCTGCCCCATCTCCGACTCGCGGGGCTTGGTATCCTTGTCGGCCAGATACTGCCCCGCCTTTTCCGCCACCCGGCTCATCAGCTCTTCGACCCTTCTCTGCTCCTTGGGCGTCAGAGCGTCCCGTTTTCCCCTTTCCAGCTCCTGCTGAAACCGGTACAGCTCCTTCAGGGCGCCGGTGAGGGCCTTCCACTCATCGGAGTTCTTGTGCAGCCTGGCGTGGGCGTTCATCCGGTCGGTATCCATCGCCCGCTCGAACAGGTTTCCCAGGTCCTTCACCTGCTTCAGCTCCACGGATCTGTAGGAGGGCTGCCGGAGGTTCTTGAGAAAGTCCCCCTCCTGGAGCTTCTGGGCGCGCTTCTCCTCCCAGCCCGGCTCCGTCCGATGGAGCTTCTCAAGCTTCTCCTCCAGCTCGCCCCCCATCCAATAATACTTCTTCAGAAGCGCGTCTTTTGCTTTGACCTCACTGTCCTTTAGCAGCTGACGGCCCTGGCACACATGAAGACTCACCAGCGTATCCATGCGCTTGTCCGGCATCATGTCGTCCAGTTTTTTCTCCAGCTCCCTCTGCTCCTCCTGAGCGACGATCTGCTCCCCAAAGCTCCGGACCCGGTCCCATTCCTCCGGGGCATCGGCATTTGCCCCCTGCCCGGGGCCGGCCGGCTCCCGCTGATCCGCAAAACCGTTTCCCGAAGGCGTAATGGGGACCACCCTTCGGCCAAATCCGTTCTGCTCCTGCGCCGGGATGGTCATATAGGCCGTAAAGTCCGCGCCCTCCTGCAGGGTCGCCTTTTTCGCGGCCATCACCTTAAGCATGAAGCTCTCGATCTGCGCTTCACCGTTCAGCCCCACCTGCGCACGGTATGTTTTCTCATACAGCTGCCTAAGGCTCGTATCTCCGAGGTATACACAGTCCAGCAGTCCCAGACCGTTCTCCTCCATCAGCTCCCGGCCCTGCTCCAGGTGGCGCTGGAGAAAGGCATAGAGCTGCACGGTGTCCGCAGAATCCGGCATCTGAGCCCTCGAGGCGGGATCCGCCAGAAACCGCTCTGCATCCTCTCTGGTCAGGGGACCTGGCTCCCGGGCATTTACTGTCTGGTCCTGAACATCCTTTTTCGGCATGAAAATCTCCTCTTTACGCTCTTACAGGCTTCGCCGCAGCAGCGGCCGTCAGCCCTGGGTCTGCTGCCTGGCGGCGCGGACCGGCCCGTAGGCCTCCAGATCCGGCGCGATATACTCCGGATTTCCGATCCCTGCCTTTCGAACAAAATTGATCTTCCTGACGCTCCTTTTCACCTTTTCCTTCAGGTGGGGGGCGTGTCTGCTGATGACGGCCAGGGTATCCAGGGCATGGTCGAACCTGACCCGCTGCACCTGATCCTCCTGCAGTCCCCGATTTCCCTTCATCAGCGCATCGATGGCGGCCACAAGATAAAAGAGGCTCCTGGTGCGCTCCTCCTTTTCCGTGTCCGGCTGCTTCCACAGCTGCACCAGATCGTCGATCCGGTCCACCAGCTCCCGGTATTTTCCGGTCTCTCCCCGGGCGCTGGCCAGGGACTTTTGCAGCTCCTGGAGCTCTCCGGCCAGCGCCGCAAACTCCCTGTCGCTCAGGGCAAAGGCATTCTCATAGGCAAACTGCCTGGCACGGCTTAAGGCCTCCGGGGTCTTCAGGAGACTGTGCAGCTGCCCCTCGGAGAGGTCATCCAGAGCGTACACCTCCCGCATGACCTCCGCCTGGCTGTGGATCAGCCTGCGGTCAAAGTCCGGGGCACGGCCTCCGGAGCCGCCGGCTCCCGCCTGGGCCCTCAGGAGTTCAAAGGCGGTGATCCCCCGGGCAAGCTGGACCACCAAAACGTCCTTTTCCTCCCCTTCATAGTCTCCCGCGTGGTCCCGGATGTAGTTTTCATATGTTCTTGCTTCTCGTGGCTCCTGCACGCGTTCTGCTCCTTCCGTAGCCCTCCGGCTCCAGTGAGACATAATGCGGATCTCCCGGTCTGGCTCCCCTGGCCTGATTGATGCGGCGCACCAGACGCTGCACCTTTCGGCGGAGCTTGGGCTGGTGCTTCATGGTCAGAGCCAGGACCTCCAGAGCATGTCTTACGCTCTCTGCGATCTCCCGGTTGTTTTTTTCCTTCTTTTTGCCCATCATGTAGACATCGGCGGCGTGTACCAGGGCAAAGAGAGCCTCCCGGCGTTTTTTGATCATCTCCAGCCGCTGCTGCTCCCTGGCATCCGGGCTTTGATCCTTCAGCTCGATGACCCTTGTGATCTTCTGCAGAAGCTCCTTGTAGCGCTCTGTCTTTTGCTCCAGCCGCTCCATCTGCTCCCGGAGATCCTCCAGCTCTCTGGCCAGATCCGCGTAGGAGATCCCGCCTCCTCCGCCTTCGCCGTCTGTCTCCTCGTCATCCGAGCTGGTAAAGGAATACAGATAGGCATATTCCTTTGCCCCGGCCACCGTCTCCGGCGACTGCAAAAGCCGGCACAGCTCCGCCGTCGGCAGGTCGTCGATGGCGTACATCTCCCGAACGGCCTCTCCCTGCTCATGGATCTCCATCACATCAAAGGCAGGAGCCCTGTCCGTCCCCGCCGCCGCCTTCTGGGCCTTCAACAGTTCAAAGGCCGCAATGTTCCGGGAGAGCATCACCACCAGCTCCTCCCTGGAAAACAGCATATCTGCCAGTTCTCCCGTGTGCATCAGCAGGTAGTTTTCATAGCAGAGCTTTTCCTTCGGCTGCGGATCGAATACAAACATGCCCTCTTGTCCCTTTGTCAAACGACCAAAAATACCTCTGTGAAACCAGATGTGTTGCACAGAGGCATTCACTTCCTCCCAAAACAGAAGCGCTTCTTTTTGCTCTCCTGAGCCGGCCCTGTCGCGCTCCCCTGCTGCATCATCTGCTGCATCATCCACATGGGCGGCACCGGGGGTGTCGGGGGCACGGAAGCCTGCGCAGGCGCTCCATCTCCCTGGGTCTGGGGCGCACCGGCCTGCTGTGCCTGAGCCGTACCGGCCTGCTGCTGCATCTGATACAGCTGCATTTGCTGCATCCACTGCTGCTGAGCGGCAAAATATGCCTGCTCCTGGGCATAGCGCAGCTCCTGCTCCCTGGCGGCGCGCTCTTCCTCCGCCGCCTTGCGGGCTCTCTCCTCCTCCCGCTCCCGGGCGATCTCCTGGGCCCGCTCTCTGCCCGGATCGTACTCTATCCGCTTCAGGCAGCTTTCGGGCATGTGGCGCTCAAAGCTTCGCCTGGTGCGCAGAATGGAGATGAGTCCGGAGATCCCTCTGGCGCTGTAGATGGCAAGCTGCGCATACTCCTCCGTGACGCAAAAAAGCGCCACCACGGGCCTGGTCAGAATATAATTGCGCACGATGGCATGACACTCCGGCGCCGTCTGGGGATAGAACCGCCGTCCGGTCTCCGCAAGTGCCTTTTGTGCGCTCCTCCAAAGCTTCTTTTTGTGATCCTCGTCAAAGATCCGGTAGCGGTACACATGCCGCATCACGCCGAAAAACAGCACTCCCCCGGCTCCGTCGGCCACACCGTAGCTGAGCCGCTCCAGGCGGCTCCTGGCCACTGCCAGCCCGTCCCCCGCGGGCTCCAGATCCCCCAAAAGCGCCTTTCGGATCTCTTTTCTGACTTCTTTTTCTGGCTGCATCTGGGCTTATTCCTCTCCCTCACGGGTGGCGTCCCGTTCCCGCTCACGGGCGGCCTCCAGCGCCTCTTCATCCGGCGTGTAGCCGTCTACCCGGACCGCGTCTACCGTAAACCGTCCGTTGGAATCCAGGGTCAGCTCCAGCACCACCTGCCTCTCCAGCAGCGGGCTGCTGATGCTCACCTTCGTGGTTCCGGCATTGTAGCCTGTGATGAGAAAGGCATTTTCCTGTCCCACATACCCCCGGTCCTCGACGCTCACCAGGCGGATATTTCCGTCGGCATCCGTATCCGGCTCCTCATAGACGATCCCGGGGAGCACCTCCGTCTCCTCGCTGGGAGCTGACTTTGCATCGGGGAGCTCTTCGGCATACCATCCGCCGATATTGTACGGCACCCGCACCCGAAGCCTTCCCTGGTCGTCGCACCAGAGCCTGTAGGCGATCCCGCCTTCCTCCCCCTGGAGCATCCCCTGGTATTCGATCCCCTCGGTGGCGATGCACTCCGTCCGGTATTTCCCTTTCCGGGCGCCGCTCTCCACACTCAGATTGAAGGTGATGCGACTGACCATATCCGCCGGCCGGTCATCCGACACATACCCCTTATCCCAATTGTCCAGAAAATCGGTTCCGGCATAGTGGACCGTTTCGGTGCCGTCCCCCGCGATCTGAAGCTCTCCTTCGATCTCCTCCCCGTTATCATCCACCCCGGAAATGAAGACTCCTCCCGGGACCACCGTCGTCTCGGACTGTGCCTCGGCTCCCTCTGCATCTCCGGAGTCCTCCGCGGTATCCGCGGTGTCATCCGCAGCATCTGCAACATCCTGGTCCTTGACCTCTTCGTAGGTGTCCGGACCGGTCTCCTCCTGGGATACCGTGTCATCCTCCACGAACCGGGATCTGACAAAGGTCACATTCGCCCACCCTTCGGTCACCGGCGTGATGCGGTAAGTGATCCGGCCATTCTTCTCCTTCCCCTCCGCGGTGATCCGCACGGGGCTTTCCTCCTCACTCCGGTCATTCTCCACACTCCATTGGTACTCCGGGGTGAAGCTCCCGTCCAGGGTCACCAGAATAGAGCCCTTTTTGCTCTCCTGCCAGGTGTAGGGATAATGGGTATCCTCTCCCTCCCGGTGGATCTCCTTTTTGCCGCAGCCCGCCAGCAGCGCCAGCATCAGCACTGCCGCGGCGCCCCGGATCAGGCGTTTTCCGTTCTCTTTATTCCCACTGCCCTTTCTGTCCATGAAGCCTCCCATCAACCTCCGTTTCCGCTGACATCAGCCGCAGCACCCGGGGTCTGCCCGGTGGACTGCTCGTTCTGCGTCTCCTCCTTTTCGCTCTCGATGGTGATGTTCACCACCACGCTGGAGCTCGGCTGCTCTGCGGATTCCGCGATGAGCCGGTAGTATTTTGTCTTGCCGCTGGTATTTCGCGGCGGCTGGAAGACGTATCTTCCCTCGGAGAAGGTGACCAGCCCCTCCAGCCTCCCGGATACATAGGTCCCGTCGGACACCTCCACCGCATACACCGAGCAGCCCTGATCGGAGCCGCTTACGGTGGGCGTGATGTAGATCTGACGGCCGGAGAGCACGATCAGGTCTATGCTTCCGTTGGTCACCCGGTGCTCGTCGTAGGATTTCGTGGGATCGTTGTAGTTATGGACCACCGCGTTCACGGTGACATTCGCAAAGATGATCTTGGAGGGGGTCCCCTCATAGATCCTGGCGTCCACGGTCCGGGTCACCGCATCGGCGTCTCCCAGCTTTGCGGATACGGACTTCAGGCTCCACCCCGCGGTTCCGTTCCCGTTTTTCGGCTCCAGCTCGATCCTCCGGAAATTTGCCGCCCCGGATACCAGAAGCTTCACCGTCTGTCTCTGTCCCGTCAGGAAGTTGGCGTTTCCGTCCGTGAGATAGGTCCGCAGATCCGCGATCTCGATGGATGGAAGGGTATTCTGGGCAGCGTCCTCAAAGGTGAGTACGGCGCGGACGGGATCCGTGGTCCCGCTCTCGTAGCTGCTGGAGGCCGCGCTGGTCTCAAAGGTCAGCTCCAGGGGCTTGATGGCGTCGACGTGATCCACGGTGTCGGCGGTCCGCTCCATGGCCAGGGGGAAGCCGGAGATGTGCATGGGCTTTCCGAAGCTGTACCACCCCGACAGGGAGCGCTCCCCTCCATCCGGGGTCTGATAGGTCTTCACGATGGCTTTTCCCGCATACGCCTCCACCGAGCCCGACGCCTGAAGGTAGATCCCGGTGATGCTGCCGATAAAGCTCTGGTGGAATTTCAGGTCGATGACCTGCCCCTCACGGATCTTGTTGATGTCCTGATCCGTCAGATACACATAGGGCGAGCGGTACTCCCTGCCGTTGGGTGCAAAGCTGGCGGTATAGCCGATGGCCACGGCGATATCCTGCTTTGCCGGGAAGAGCCCCTTCTCCTCGGTGCCTACGCCGAACTGCAGCACCACCTCCTGGTCCTCGGTGTAGCCCAGAGCGGTCTGATCGGAGGTGGGGACTCTGGTAAAGGGATAAAAGGCGTTGTCGTTGTAGGGATCCAGCCCGAAGTAATAGGTGGCCACCACGGTCTCCGCACGGATCTGCTGGACGATGGCATGGTCCAGGAAGCACATATTCGCCGTCTCGGCGCTGGCCTCGAAATACATCCGGTTCAGGTCGATCATGCCGGAGGCACTCAGCCCCGTGACGTAGAACATCTCCTCCTCCTCCGGGATCCCGTCGCCGTAGTACTTGCTCAGGCCCTTCTCCCGGATCTCGTACATGGCGCCGCTGGCGTGGGCATACTGGAGAGTCACGTTCAAGTCATAGCTGCTCATGCTGTCGTAGGTAGCCTTGGCATGGGAAGGGAACACAAACACATTCACCGTGTCGTCCTGGGAGACGGGCACCCTGGAGGTCAGGGCATTGGCCGTACCCAGATCCCGGTCCAGCTCGATCTTGTTGTCGGTCACCGCCATATACAGATTCTGGGTCGTACCGGTCAGGATCTGATGATAGGCCGGGGTATCCTCGCTGTCCTGGGTAAAGAGCGGCTCCTTAGCCTCCTCCTCCCGTTCGTACTGGTATTCGTCGTTCACATTGATGCGAAGGCGTCCCTCGTCCTTGACGATCTTGCCGGAGATCCCGCCGATGTTCCAAAGGTACGGGTAGGTGGTGCAGGAGATTTCAAATTCAAAGGCCTTGATGGTCCGCACATCCGGAATAGAGAGCACGAACCGGTCCGTGTGTCCCTCCCGGAACATGATGGTGGGGTCGCTGACGGCGGCCCCCCCCACCTTCGTGGGTGTCCGCTTCATATATTCATACATCTTCTCCACCACGTCAAAGGCATATCTCTGGGTAAAGCCGTCGGTATCGATATACCAGACATAGCCGGCGATGGAGCCCTTGAACTGGTCGGAATACTTGCGGACCTCGTTTCCGTCCAGATTCGTAACCATCCCCTTGTCTCCGGCACTGGTGCGGAGCGCCACCTCAATATCCACACAGCTGGTGGTGTAGTCGATCATGAAGGTGCGGGCGGTGTCAGCAAAGGTGCGCCCCTTTCTTCCCGCGGCGCTGGTCTGGGCGCCGGGATCGGTATAATCCACGCCGATCCATCCCACATTGCGGCACTCCCACTGCTTATGCGTTCCCTGGACGTTGCCCTCCGTCACATAGATCTTTTCCACCTGGAGCTTGTCGTATTTTCTGTCCGCGTCTCCGTCCGGCTCCGACTCGTCCGGAATGATCCGGACCGCCACGATCTCGCCGTAATCCTGGTTGACCCTGATCCGGAAGGTTGCGGTATCCCCGGTCTTAAAGGAATCTCCCTGCAGCTGATCGTTGGCATTGACGTAGGCGCTGGTCCCGTGGTCAAAGATCAGCTGGAAATAAAAGTGGTTGCGGGAGCCGGAATCTCCGTTCCCTCCGGAGGTGGCCAGACCTGCGTTGTCCCCCACCACATCGTCCACCACCTTCACGGTGACATCGTAGCTCATCCTCGTCTTGTTGAAGCCAAAATTCTGCATGGCCTCCTCATAGGACAGGGCATACTCCAGCACATCAAAGCCACTGTCCTCGATCCCGGTGATGGAGTTGGATTCGAAATCCACCGTCTGGTCCTCCCCCGGGAGAATCAGGCTGGGTCTGTCGATGTCCAGAATGGGGACGGCGGCGTCCGTGCTCAACAGTTCTTTCCCGCTGTCCGTGACCCGGGTGATGCGGACGTGGCTGGATATCCCCCCTCCTGCATCAACCTCCTCCCAAACCACATGGCGCTTGCCTGCGGTGCTGAGATTGAAGATCTTGATCCCGCTGAACTGGAACTCGTCCGTCCCGGATGCCATTCCCAGCTTCAACCCCGTAAACTGCTCCACCTTGTCGGCGGAGAGGATAAAGCTCAGGGTCTGTCCCTTGGTGGTCCCCATGCGGTAGGCGAAATCGTCCACGGAGCCGGGCCAGTATCCCGTATAGTCGTGTACCAGTTCCTTGACGGAACGGGGATCCGTCTGCACCTTTCTCCCGGACTTGGCCGTATAGTACATCTGGATGGTGAGGTCCTCCGTCGTGGCAGCCGCAGCGACATCATCCGTCTGGATCTGGACCAGGTACTGTTCCTCCCACTGGTCCGTATATTCATAGGCTCTGCCATCGTACCGGCTGATGCCCAGATCCTGGCTTCCGACACTCAGCTCCACTCCGGCGTAGCTTCCGGCAGCCTTGTACAAAATGGGCTGCCCCTGAAATTCGTATTCCACCGCCGCCCCGTTGATGGAGGGCAGGATGGCGGCGTTGTGCATGTCATAGATGGCGACGCAGGTGGTTCGGATCACGTCCGAATCGCTGGCCGTCTCCCGCCTTGCGCGGATGCTCTTGCTGTCGGCGGACTTGATGTACGCATTGGCTATGGCGTCCTTTTGTCCCACGGAGAGATTGACGGCCGTGATCTCCTGACAGTCGGGGATCTCCCCCGTAAAGCCGATGCTCTCCCCCTGCTGGGCGATCCCGTAGATATTGCCGGAGGCCCCGTGGGTATTCAGGTAATACGCCGTGGAGGTAGTTGCCGGAAAATGAACGAACCGCGTCTGTCCGTAGACATCCGTGTAGGTGATGTTGAAGGTCAGCACCTCCGCGATCTGCATGCTCAGGGCGTCCCTTGCCCCGTCGCTGTGGTACATGGCCAGGCACTCAAAGCCCGAACCGTAGCTGTTGGCGAAATCCACCCGGAAGCCGTAGTTCCGGTTGGCCTGGGAGGTGTGGGTCGCATAGCTTTTCCCGCTGAAATCCGTGATCAGGGGGAACTGGTCAAGGTGCAGCATTCCGGGGCCGTCCTTGGACCAGCTGTATTTCCCCAGCTGGGTCTCCGCCATGAGCTTCCCCTCGAAATCAATGTACCAGGTGTCGGACCATACCCCGGCCATACGCAGCCCGTACAGCTGACTCACCTGGAACACGCGGATCGCCTGACAGGTCCAGGTGCCGGACTTCCCAAAGAAAGCGTCCACACTGATGATGGAGGAGATGGCCGCAGACGTGGTGAAATAGAACTGGTCGGTGTGATAGGCCTTCAGGGAAGCCCCGGCGCCCTTCCCCTTCCAGTCCGTCTGGCCCACATAGCCGATATTGCTCTGGATGCTCTGGGCGATGGACTCGTCTGAGCCATAGCTGGCCACCTCCCGGTTTCCGATGGAATAGGAATCCTCCTGGGGGAAGAGGTATTGATTGTAGGTGGTATTGCTCCCGCTGACCCGGTATTTGACGATGAAATACTCCACCTCGTCTCCGGCCTCAAGGCCCGTGCTCACCTCCAGAATATATGCGTTTGAGACCGCTGTGCCGGAGGGCATCTCGATCTGGGATACCCCCGAGGTCTCGGATGCAAACGCCGTCATATCCGTTCCGGTGACCAGCAGGGCAGCGGAAACCAGGGCGGCAAAAAGGCGTTTTGCCGTCCCCCTGTATCCCTTTCGTATTCGGTTCAGAATTCCTTTCATCATGCCTTTCATTCCCCTTGTCCGTCGATCCTTCTGACAGCTCACGAAGGCTGCGAAAGCCCGCTCACCAGTCCGGCGCGCATCTGTATGATCTACTGCACAAAATTCAGCAGTCCGGCAAAGCCGGTCATCTCAAAGACCTCCATGATGTTGTCGTTGACGTTCTTGAGCGCCAGAGAGCCGCCCTTTTTCTGCATCTTGATGTGCAGGCGCTTCAGGCTGCGGAGCCCTGCGCTGGAAAGATACGCAAGCTGCTCCATATTCAGGATCAGGGTGCTAAACCGGTCGGAGGCCTCGTTAAAATAATTCTCCGCCTCCTCCGCCGTGGTGGTATCCAGCCTGCCCTCCAGCAAAAGCTCCCCCTCCGTGTCCCGATTGATCAGTTTCATTTCCAGATGTGCAGCCATGATTTGCTCCTTTCTTAGGTAATACCCTGTTATGGGTCTTTTCGTTGCAGCTTTGTCTCTCGGACGTTAAGCCGCCGCTTTCTGCTTACGCAGCATCTTCACCAGCGCGGCCAGCTCGTCCAGGGTGATCTGTGCCACCTCTCCTTCCGCTACCAGCTCGTCGATACTGTCCAGCTCCATCTGCGTATCCTCCTCGTCCAGCTGCGCGGCCTCGCTCCGAAGCAGCGCCATGATGTCGAAGGAGTCCTCTTCGCTCTCCTCTTCGGCAGGTGCCGGCACGTCCGGGTCGAAGAGGCTGGCAAAATCGAAGGCTCCGCCGGACTCTTCCTCCCTTTCCGCTGCCTCCTCCATAAGCTCGGCTTCCGTCTTCTGCTCCTCCAGAGCAAAATCGAAGATACTTCCCAGCACCGAGCTGCTGTCTGCGGCTTCTGTCTCCTCCGCCGACTCCGCGGCAGGCTCCGGTGCCTCCGCCACAGCCGGTTCCGGCGCCGGTGTCCGGGCAGCTGCCTGCTCTGCGGCCTCCGCCAGAGCGCCGCTCTCCTTCAGCTCGTCCATCACCTCCTGAAGCACCTGACTGCGGATCCTGGCGGTGAGCTCATCCACGTCCACCTCCGGCTCGGAGGGAGCGGCCTCCGGCTCCACAGCGGCAAACTGAGGCTTCAGCTCCTCCAGCAGCCGCTCCTTCAGATCGTCGTACTGCATGGAGGAAAGGCTTCCAGAGGCAGGCTCCGGATGTGCGGGAGGCGTCACCCCAGCCAATGCCTTCATAAACTCCTGGGTCACTTCCTTTACCGCGTCCATGGCGGCGACTCTGGCCGCCTCCACCGCCGTGCTTTCCTTTGCGACCTCCTTTTCGGACAGGGCCGTCTCAGGCACATTTTGATTCTTCGTGAAGCTCTGACTCACCGGAGCCTGAAGGCTCGGAGCCGGCACGGGCTCCTGGGACTCCGGCCTTCCGCCGGTGAGCTCCTCCTTGTCCGCCGCCTGCTCTGCGGCCTCCAGCGCACGCTTCTCCGCGCGCTTGGCCTCCATCAGCGCCTCGAACTCCTCATCGGAGACATCCTCCACATCGAAGAGGCTCTCCGCAAAGGGCTCCGGTTCACTCTCCTCCCAATCCCCGATGGCGGGCCCGACTGCTTTTTCAGGCAGAGCCGCCGGGGATGCAACCTTCGCCGCAGCGGACAGCGCGTCCTCGCGCCGGGCCGCAGCCTCCTCCTCCGTGATCTCCTCAACGAGCACGCGCTTGACCTTGCGGCCCTCCAGGGCATCCTTGGCGGTTTCGATGGCTTTCTTGTTTGCGGCGGAATTCGCCGCGTTGGCCTCTCTGCTTCCGGCGACGAAGCTCTCCCAGTTTTTCCGTCCCTCCTCGTCCGAGAAGCGCTTGCTGATATACTCCCGATCCTGGAACATATCCACCATGTTCTTCGGAACCTCCACCCGGAAGGTGGACCGGCTGGTGGGACTCATGATGGTAAAGGCCTGGCCTCTGGGTGCCTGGGTGATCTGCTCCTGCTCGTTTTCGTTGATCCCGCCGGCCTTTTCGTAGAGCTTGCACAGGTCCTGGATGTCGTTGGGAGCCAGGGCGAAGATAAAGCTGTACTGACAGGCGTTGATGATGGCGGTGGATTTTCTGGCGATCTCCTCGCTTCCCACGAAGTCCTTGATATTCTGGGTGATGACGATCTGCATACCGTTGTATTTCCGGA
>JAFYFY010000018.1 GCA_017543485.1 Lachnospiraceae bacterium
CCTCGCGGATGATCACGATGACGACACCGGCAGGTCCGATGTTCTTCTGAACGCCGCCGTAGAGGACACCGTACTTGGAAACATCCACCGGCTCGGAAAGGCAGCAGGAGGATACGTCCGCCACCAGATCCTTGCCCTTGGTGTTGGGCAGCGTCTTAAACTTCGTTCCGTAGATGGTATTGTTCTCGCAGATATAGACATAATCCATATCGTCGGTGATGGGCAGATCGCTGCAGTCCGGGATATAGGAGAAGGTCTTGTCCGCGCTGGAAGCCAGCTCCACTGCCTCACCGTAGAGCTTTGCCTCCTGGTAGGCCTTCTTTGCCCACTGACCCGTGATGATGTAACCTGCCTTCTTCTTTTTCATCAGGTTCATGGGGATCATGGCAAACTGCTGGCTGGCACCGCCCTGCAGGAACAGCACCTTGTAATTGTCGGGGATATTCATCAGATCGCGCAGATCCTGCTCCGCATCCTTGATGATCTTGTCATAGACCTTGGAGCGGTGGCTCATCTCCATGACACTCATTCCGGAGCCCTGGTAATCCAGCATCTCATCAGCTGCCTCCCGGAGAACCTCCTCCGGCAGCACGGCGGGACCTGCGGAAAAATTGTAGACTCTTGACATAACGGCATCCTCCTCATAGAAACTTTTTTGCATGTCAGGGCACTTCCCCGGTGCCGGGACACGATTTGTATTATTGTATACCAACCAATACTTAACCTATAGGATACCTTTTGGGGGAGATTTCGTCAACCGGAATTTCCGCCGATCCGTTCTAAAAGAAAACCACCACCGGAGTCCCCTCTTCGTAGGTATCATAGAGCTTCTGTGCCACCTCCAGAGGGAGATTCACGCATCCGTGGGATCCGTTGGTCAGATAGATGTCCCCTCCGAACTTCTTTCGCCAGGTGGCATCGTGGAGTCCCACGTGATTGATGATGGCCATCCAGTATTTTACCGGGGTACGGTAGTTCTCCCCCACCAGCACCCGGTTCTTCTGCTTGAAATAGATATAATGCGTCCCCACGGGAGTGTTCTTGCCGTGATTGCCCGTGACCACGTCGGAGGTCAGGAGGATGGCCCCGTCCACATAGGCATAGAGCTTCTGGTTCGTCATATCCACTTCGATATAGGTCCCGCCGATGTCGTCCCGTCCCCGCACATAGCCCTCCCGCTCATAGGACGGCACATGCAGATCCTGCGTCCCGTCGTGGAAGGATGCGTTTGACAGCGCTTCTCTCAGAAACTTTTTTTCTGCGCTTCCGTCCAGGAGCGTTCCGTAGGTACCGCCGTCGATCTCCACCACGTCCCCTCTGGTGGCATGGAACTGTCTCACCTTTTCGTAGGTGTCATACGCCTCACAAAGGTCATCCACAAACCCGTCGATCTCCTCTTCCTTCACCACCAGACGTCCGTACTCGTCCAGAACCGGCAGACCGTCCCGCGCTTCCAGGAACCGGGACATCACACCGGGGGTAAAGGGGATCTGTTCTGCCCCCATATCATAGACCAGATCGCAGTTTAAAAACCAGTTCAGCTCCCGCCAGAGAGACCGGGTCTCCACTTCCGCGTCCGTCAGCTTCACATCCGCGTAGTATCCTTCTCCGAAGGTCACCTCCTCAGCGCCGCGTCTCACCGCATCCTTCAGGGTTTCCAGGGCCCGCAGGGTGTCAAACCGGTGGAGCTTCGTGTTTTCCAGCGCATAACCGTCCTCCGGAGAGTAGGTGATCCGGTATACCGGGGGCTCCGACAGCTCCCGCTCCACGAGATCGATCCCGTTCCATGCGGAGGTCAGAAGCGTCTCGTCAAAGGTAAACCGCGGGGTGGGGGTCAGATCCGTCCTGCGAAACAGCGTCAAAGGCCAGATATAGGGATTTTGCTGCGCCAGGGAGAGCTGCACCTCCTCCAGATAATCGTAGGCATACCCTACCTTGCTCAGATCGATGGTCCGCTTTTCCCCTCCGGAAAAACGCACCAAAAACAGCGGGGCCTGCGCAGCCTTGTTCAGCTGCGAAGCCACCGCTTCCACACTGCTTCCCGTACAGTAGATCCCCTCAAACCAGGTGTTGGGGAGGAAATTGTTCCGAAAATAGGATGCCATGCCCACATACAGGGCCAGGAGCATCGCAAAGAGGAGCATCAGCCAGAAACGTCCGCGGACCCTGACCGGTACGGTTTCATTTTTCGTATGACGATTGCTCATACACTCCGGTTACTTTTTTTCGCTCAGATCGTCCTCGTCAAAGACCTCTGCGATGGGGGCACCCGCGGGCACCATGGGGAATACCTTGTCATCCTCGGGGATCACGCACTCCACCAGCACCGGGCACTTCAGATCGATGGCCTTCCGGATGGCCGGCTCCACCTCTTCCTTCGTTGTCACGCGGATGGCTTTGCATCCCAGGCCCTCGGCCACCTTGCAATAGTCCACACTGTCATTTAACACCGTCTGGGAGTAGCGCTTTCCGTAGAAGAGGGTCTGCCACTGACGCACCATGCCCAGCACATGGTTGTTGATCACCACCTCGATGATGGGGATGTTGTATCTGCCGGCGGTAGCCAGTTCGTTCATGTTCATGCGGAAGCACCCGTCTCCCGCGATGTTGATGCAGATCTCATCCGGCCGTCCCACCTGTGCACCGATGCAGGCTCCGAGACCGTAGCCCATGGTTCCCAGGCCGCCGGAGGACAGGAATGTCCTGGGCTTTGTGTAATGATAATACTGGGCAGCCCACATCTGATGCTGACCCACATCCGTGGTGATAATGGCCTTCCCTTCCGTCACCCGGTCGATGGTCTCGATGACATAAGGGCAGGACAGGCCCTCCTCGTGATACTTTAAGGGGTACTTTGCCTTCAGCTCATCGATGTGTGCCATCCACTCCTCGTGATGCTGCTTCGTGATCCGCTTGTTCAGATCCTGCAGGGTCTCCCGCAGATCTCCCACCAGGGATTCATCCACCCGGATGTTCTTGTTGATCTCCGCCGCATCCACATCGATGTGGACGATCCGGGCCTTCTCCGCAAACTTCTTCGGGTTACCGATGACGCGGTCGGAAAACCGTGCCCCCAGAGCCACCAGAAGATCACACTCCGACACTCCCAGGTTGGACGCCTTGGTCCCGTGCATGCCGATCATACCGGTGTAGCGCCTGGAATTGCCGTCAAAGGCACCCTTGCCCATCAGCGTATCGCAGACAGGGGCATCCAAAAGCTCTGCCAGCTGTGCCACCTCCGCGCAGGCATCCGAAATGATGGCGCCGCCCCCCACGTAGATAAAGGGCTTCTTGGCCTTGCAGAGCATCTCTGCCACATGCCCGATCTGGGAGGGGGTGTATTTCGTCTCTCTGCGGACCTTTACGGGCTCCATGGGTTTGAAATTGGTCTCGGCCGCAGTGACATCCTTGGTGATATCCACCAGCACCGGTCCCGGGCGGCCGCTCTTGGCGATGCGAAAGGCATTGCGGATGGTGGGGGCCAGGTCCTCGATGTTTTTCACGATATAGCCGTGCTTGGTGATGGGCATGGTGACGCCGGCGATGTCCACCTCCTGGAAGCTGTCCTTCCCCAGGCTGGGGAGGTTTACGTTGGCCGTGATGGCCACCAGAGGAATGGAATCCATATAAGCCGTGGCGATGCCGGTGACCAGATTTGTGGCGCCGGGGCCGGAGGTGGCCAGGCACACTCCCACCTTTCCGGTGGCTCTGGCATATCCGTCCGCCGCATGGGCCGCACCCTGTTCATGGCTGGTCAGGATGTGGCGGATCTCGTCGGAATGCTTGTACAGTGCGTCGTAAATGTTGAGGATCGTCCCTCCGGGATAGCCGAACACCGTGTCAACGCCCTGCTCCTTCAGGCATTCCACCACGATCTCAGAACCGCTTAATTTCATAATCTCCTCCTTGGGGCCTGTCAGGTCCTGCCTATTTTCTAGATCCGCTCACAGATGAGAGTCCCCATCTCGGTGCATCCCACCTTCTTCATGCCTTCGGAGTAAATATCTCCGGTGCGGTAGCCGTCCTCCAGGACTTTCTTCACCGCAGCCTCCACCAGCTGTGCCTCGGCATCCAGATCAAAGCTGTACCGAAGCATCATCGCAGCGCTCAGCACTGTGGCGATGGGATTGGCGATATCCTTCCCGGCAATATCCGGTGCCGATCCGTGGCTGGGCTCATAGAGCCCGAACTTTGTATCATTCAGGCTGGCGCTGGAGAGCATTCCGATGGAGCCGGTAACCATACTGGCCTCATCGGAGAGGATGTCTCCGAACATATTCTCCGTCAGAATGACGTCAAACTGTGCGGGATCCCGCACCAGCTGCATGGCACAGTTGTCCACCAGCATATGCTCCAGGGTCACGTCGGGGTAGTCCTTTGCCACCTCGCACACCACGGCTCTCCAGAGTCTGGAGGAATCCAGCACATTCGCCTTGTCCACGCTGGTCACCTTCTTCCTGCGCTTCCTGGCGATCTCGAAGCCCTTGATGGCGATGCGGCGGATCTCCTGCTCGTTGTACACCAGCGTATCCGTCGCCGTGCGCAGACCGTCCACGGTCTCGGTGTGGCGTGCTCCGAAGTACAGTCCTCCGGTGAGCTCCCGCATGATCAGCATGTCGAATCCGGCCCTGCTGATCTCCTCCTTTAAGGGGCAGGCGCCTGCCAGCTCCGGATACAGATAGGCGGGGCGCAGGTTTGCAAAGAGCCCCAGCTCCTTCCGGATCTTCAGAAGTCCCGCCTCCGGCCGCTTTTCCGGCGGCAGCTTGTACCAGGGGGAAGTGGCCGCATCCCCGCCGATGGATCCCATCAGCACGGCATCGGCTGCCTTTGCGGTGTCTATGGCCTCCTGGGTCAGGGGCTCTCCGCAGGCATCAATGGACGCACCGCCCATTAAAATGTCCGTAAACTCCATGGTATGGCCGCACTTTGCCGCCACGGTCTCCAGGACCCTTTTGGCCTGGGTGACGATCTCCGGTCCGATCCCGTCTCCGGGGATACAGGTAATACGCAGGTTCATCCGCTCCACCTCATTTCTTCCCTATGGATATCCGTCTCTTTATGCGTTTGCAGAGGGCTTCTCCACCTTGCTGATGGCACTCTTTTCCATGGGGATCCGGCAGTTCTTGTTGTTGCCGAACTCCACGATGACCATATCGTCCTGGATGTCGATGATCACACCGTAAAAGCCGGAGGTGGTGCAGACCACATCACCGCATTCCAGAGCAGCCAGCATTTCGCTCACGCGCTTCTGTTCCTTCTTCTGGGGTCTCATGAGGAAGAACCACAGCACAAAGAAAAAGACACCGTAGACAGCGATCATCACGATCATGCTGGAGGGCCCGGACGCAGCAGCTTCGGTTAACAATGCAAAATTCATAAAAAGCCTCCTTTAAGTAAAATCAAAAATCAACAAATCCCATCTTACACATTTTATTCCGCCTTCGCAAGCAAAACCGCGCGGGCTGCTTCGATCTCCCTTCTCTCAGGGCTCCCCCTCCTCCATGCTCTGCAGAAGATCCTTTTTGTAAGCGGCAAACCGTCCCTCATCCAGCGCTTCCCGGATCTCCTCCATCATGTGATTGTAGAAATACAGGTTGTGCAGAACGCAAAGCCGCAGTCCCAGCATCTCCCCGGCTTTGTGCAGATGCCGGATGTAGGCTCTGGAGTACCTCCTGCAGGCGGGGCACTGACACCCTTCCTCGATGGGGCGCATGTCCTTTGCATAGCAGGCATTGTTCAAGTTCAGCTTTCCGTGCTTCGTATACACATGCCCGTGCCGGCCGTTTCGGGAGGGATACACGCAGTCAAAAAAGTCGATGCCGCGCTCCACTCCCTCCAGGATATTGGCAGGGGTCCCCACCCCCATGAGGTAGGTGGGCTTGTCCTGGGGAAGCTCCGGTACCACGCAGTCCAGGATGTGATACATCTCCTCGTGGGATTCTCCCACAGCCAGACCTCCCACCGCAAAGCCGTCCAGATCCATCTCCCGGATCTGTCTCGCATGCCGGACCCGGATATCCTCATAAATGCCGCCCTGGTTGATGCCAAAGAGCATCTGGTTTGGATTCACCGTCCCTTCCGCGGCATTTAAGCGGTCCATCTCCGCCCGGCACCTCTCCAGCCATCTGGTGGTGCGGTCCACGGAAAGGTCAATGTATTTCTTCTCCGCCTTGGAGGGCGGGCATTCGTCAAAGGCCATGGCGATGGTGGATCCGAGATTGGACTGGATCTGCATGCTCTGCTCCGGACCCATGAAGATGGGATGTCCGTCGATGTGGGACCGGAAGGTGACCCCCTCTTCTTTGATCTTCCGAAGAGACGCCAGGCTGAAGACCTGGAATCCGCCGGAATCCGTCAGGATCGGTCCGTCCCAGCCCATGAATCTGCGCAGTCCCCCCAGCTCCCGAATGGTCTGATCCCCGGTGCGGACATGGAGATGATAGGTATTGGACAGCTCGATCTGGCACCCGATCTGACTCAGATCATCGGCGCTGACAGCGCCCTTGATGGCGCCCACTGTTCCCACATTCATAAAGAGAGGAGTCTGAACGGTCCCGTGCACCGTGGTCAGCTCTCCTCTTTTCGCCCGTCCTTCCGTTTTCAGCAAGCGATAGGTTCCTTTTTCGCTCAAAACAGCTCCTCCCAGAATTCCTCCAGTGTCAGATCATTCAGCGTCATGTAGGTGGCAGCCTCCACCCCCACATAGCGGAAATGCCAGGGTTCGAATTCGATGGTGGTGATGTATTCCTTGCCCTTGGGATACCGGAGGATAAATCCGTATTTATAGCAGTTCTCCGCCAACCATTTGCCTTCCTTCGTATCGGCAAAGCCTTCGTTCAACTGTCTGTAGGTCGCGCAGGTGATATCCAGAGCCAGTCCCACCTGATGCTCGCTGGCGCCGGGGATGGTCACCGCCTGTGCTGCCTCCTGGTACGCCTCCAGATAGGACATACCTCCCTTCATGTAGAGCTTGATCTTCTTTTCAAACAGCTCCTCCTGGTGATCGTCGGAGCGGTAGGGGGAAATGATGTCCAGACGGATCCCGTCCTCCACGGCAGCCTCCAGCATGCGCTGCAGGTCCTTGGTCACCCGCTCGTCACATTGCAGATTTCCCTTGATGACAGCCAGCGAGAATTCATAATCCGCCGGAATAAAGTGCTGCTTATTGATGAGGATCAGTCTCCAGTCATCCGGTGAAAAGGAGGCCGGATCGATCTCCTCCGGCTTTGCATCCGGGTCCCGGTCCGTTCCCTCATCCGTCGTTTCGGACGCTTCCTGTTCCAGCTCCGCATTGTGCGCCAGAAGCTCCGCCAGGATCTCCTCTGCACGGAAGCTCTCGGAGACGCCCGCATCTCCCTGTCCTTCCACCTCGGACTGGAGGGCGCTCAGCTCCTCCTCCGTGGCGCTTGCCTCCTCCGCTGCCAGACTCACGCTCTCATCCAGCTCCCCGAAGTCGATGATCCCCAGGGCGGTCTGATTTCCCGTAAAGAGCGGGAAGGAAAAGCTGCAGAACACCGCAAAAAAGAGCGCACCGGATCCCAGCATGCAAAGCTTTGCGGTGCTGCCCTTCAGGTGTCTGACCAGTCTCGAAACAAACACCTCGGCAGCAAGCAGGGGCAGTGCCAGGCGGTAGCAAAACGGATTCTTTTTTCCGAAGCGGATCAGAGATTTCCGGATCCGCTCGTCCAAAGTCGGTCTGTCCATGTGGTCACTTTCATCCAAGCTTCTGGATCAGGATGCAGTTGGGGGTGTTCACATGCATCGCAGGTCCGTTCATGATCATGGTCCCTTTTTCGGGATCGATCTTAAAAAAGGTCATCTCATTGGTCTCGTGATTTAAGGATACCAGGAACTTATTCCCCGGCAGGATCTCCGCATCCTTCGGATAGTCCCCCGCCACCGGCAGAAGGAAGCACTTTTTGATCAGTCCCGTCTCCTGGTCCACCTTGTAGACTCCCACGGAGTTGTCTCCCGCGATGGAGGTCACCAGGTACTGATAGTCCTGGGAAAAGCTCAGGGCGCTGGCCGCGTACATTCCGCCCTGTCCGGTGCGGATGATGTTCTCCGACTGGATCTTTTCAAACTGCGGGAGCTTTCCGTCAAATTCATAGGAATAGACATCGATATCGCAGCTCTGTTCATGAACGATGTAGATGAATTTGCCGTTCTTGGAGATCTTGATGTGCCGGGGTGCGGACTCCAGCTCCGAGCGGATCACATCCACCAGCCGCACCTTGCCGGTCTTCAGATCCAGGCTGTAGACGTTCACATGATCCATGCCCTCGTCCGCCACCAGCAAAAACCGGTTGTCATGGGTCATACGGGCACAGTTGATATGCGGGCGGAAGTTCCGTTCCGCCATGCTCCCCAGCCCCTTGTGGAAGACCTCATCCGTGATCCTTCCGATGGATCCGTCACTCTTTAAGCGAAGCACCGTCAGCTTCCCGTCATGGTATCCGGCGACGAAGAGATAGCTGTCCGTGTAGTCCGTGGACAGATAGCATCCCCGCATGCCGTTGATGGGGGCGAAATTATGAAATTCCAGACTTCCGTCCGGCTGGATCCGGTAGGACTCCACTCCCAGGTCCGTGATGGAATACAGATGCTTTCCGTCCTTGGAGGTAGTCAGATAGGAGGAATTGGTGATCTCCACCTCATCCTTCTCCGTGAAACGCCCGGTATCAATATTCACGTCATAGATCTTGATCCCATGATTGTCCCCCATGGTATAGGTGGAAACATAAGCCACATAACGATCCGATGCCTTCTCTGCCATACTCTCCTCCATCTCTTCCGAAGCTTCGAAATTCTCCCCAAGTTTACAATATCTTGGAGTAAAACAAAAGTATTTTCAAGATATGGTGGTACATTTAATTCAGATAGCGGTCCTTCAGATCCCCGATCCGGGCCCCCATGCCGCAGAGCATGGCATCCAGCACCGTGATGGCGCACATGGCCTCCAGCACCACCACCGCTCTGGGGACG
>JAFYFY010000173.1 GCA_017543485.1 Lachnospiraceae bacterium
AAGCCAATGATCCGGAGCGGGAGACCGGTGCGCATCGCTTTGTGGTCAAGATCGCCGGGGGACAGCCCCTGGTGGACTCCAACGCCTTCAAGAAGCTGGAGTGCAAGGCCAGAGAAGATTACGAGAAGATGCACCAGACCGATATCAACGGTCTCTACGATATCTATTGGGGAGACGGCTCCCGGTTCAATCTCTACAACGCTTCCATGGGAGGCGAGCTCCGGGGCCTCATCGAGCTTCGGGACGGCTGCAACGGCGAATATTTCCACGGGACCATCACCGATGCACAGGTGGCGGCTTACACCGATCCGGATGGTGTCAAGCATGATACCGTCACCGTGGAGGTGAAGGACAGCTATCTCACGGACCTGAACAAGAGCAACCTATCGGATCAGGGCGGCGTCATCAGCTTCGGCAACCAGGAGTTCTATTATGATTCCTGGTCCTATACCGCTTCCGTGAATGCGTCCGGAGAAGCCACCTACAGCTACACCTTCGTCCTCTCCGCGGACACGGTCAAAAACGCGCGCCATGTCACCAGCGACCGGGTGGGCAAGGAAGCGGCCATCGGCTCCTCTCTCAATTACGAAGGCATCCCCTACTACATGAACCAGATGAATGAGTGGGTCCGGACCTTCTCCGAGAAGTTCAATGACATCTTAAAGAGCGGCAATCAGACGGATGCGTATCCCGAAGGGACCGGTGTCATCATGTTCGCCGGAAACCATCCCACGGATCCGGATCAGTACCAGTTTGATGATGACACGCTGCGCTATGACGTGTTCCTGCGGGCGGTGAACGCCGGGGATGATGCCGTATACAACGGGGCGAATTTCGGCGGCTCCGTCACCGTGGATGTAAGCGATGATACTTACTACCGGCTGACGGCGGAAAATTTTGACATCCTCACCGCCATGCGCACGGACCCCTCTCTGATGACCAACAAGTTCTTAAGTGCCGACGGCGTGGAGCAGAACGACCTGTTAGAGAGCCTGAAGAAAATGGTGGACGACAAGGAGGAGATGAGCTTCCGGGGAAGCTCCTGCGCAGAGTTCCTGGAGTCCATCGTGTCGGATGTGGCTCTGGGGGCCTCCAATGCCAACACCTTTAAGGTCAGCTTCCAGAGCGTCGGGGAGGCCATCGACACCACGAGACTGTCCATCTCCGGCGTGGACGAGGACGAGGAGGCGGTGAATCTGGTGAAGTTCCAGAACGCCTACAACCTGGCTTCCAAGATGATCCAGGTGTTTCAGGAGATTTACGACCGACTGATCCTCCAGACAGGAGTATAAGCGGTTTTCGAAATCGGCTGATAACGAACCGACCACGGCCCAAAACTTCGGGTGACAAAGAACCTCAAGTTTTGGGCCGAACTGTCCGATATGGTCTATGTGAGGAAGGACCCTCTGTATTTTCTGTAACTCTTTTTTTCCGGCTTTGCAGCCATGGAAGGCGCGTGCGGGATCTGCGAATCGAGGTGGATTTATGCGGATTACGAACAAGATCATGCAGCGCAACAATCTGACGAATATCAACAACAATAAGGTGCTGGAGGATAAGCTGACGACGCAGCTTTCCACGGAGAAGAAGATCAGCCGTCCCTCGGACGACCCGGTCATCGCCATCCGTGCTCTGCGTCTTCGCAGCAATGTCACCGAGGTGACCCAGTATTACAGCAAGAATATCCCGGATGCGGAGAGCTGGCTGAAGGTGACCCAGGATGCTCTGAGCAGTCTGTCCACCGTCATCACCAGCATGCAGTCCCAGTGCACCAGAGGCGCCAACGGAAGCCTGGAGACCAAGGACCGGAAGGTGATCCTGGAAGAGCTCCAGGCGCTGAAGGATGAGGTATACAAGACCGGAGACGCGGACTATGCGGGGAGATATGTCTTTACCGGCTACCGGACGGACACGCCCTTAAGCTTCCAGAAGGCCACCACCCACGAGTACACCATCACGGAGCAGGTGGACAAGGGGGTCATCGATTCCATCTATCATGTGAAGACCGAAGGCGCTGCCGGTGACATCACCAAGTGGACTGCGGCAAACTTCAACAATACCCAGGCCGGGATCAAGGAGCAGGATGTGGTAGCTACGGATCCCATCTACCGGATCCGCCTGGCATACAACAACTGTGATGCCACCATGAACGGGCTGAACTATCCGGATGCGGACGGCAATCCGGCGGCCTCCGGGGTGCCCATGATCACTTATTACGAGGGGACGAATCTGCAGACTCTGCCGGTGACCCAGACCATCAGCGTCAATGACGATCCTTATTCCCAGATGGAATCCCTGGGGGCGGATGCGGTGATCTATGTGCCGGAGACCGGTGAGATCCTGCTGGGTTCCAACTCCTACAACAAGCTCATGAGCACCGAGGACGCGGTCTCCACCGGCGGCGTGGACGAGAAGGAGATCCGGATCACCTACCAGAAGACGGAGTGGCTGGCCACGGACCTTCGTCCGGAGCACTATTTCTACACGGTGGGCAAGGATGCCGTGAAGGACGATGCGGGAAATATTACGGTGGACGATGCCTCGAAAATCGAGTATAATAAGGACTACCTGGACGGCACGCTGGAAAAGCAGTCCATCGAGTACGATGTGGGCTTCAACACCGTGATCCGGGTGAACTCCACTGCGGATGAATGCTTCGTTCTGGGGATCGGCAGAGAGGTGGATGATCTCATCACCTCCATGCAGCAGGTCCTGGATCTGGAGAGCATCAAGAGCCAGATCAGCGACAAGATCCAGCAGACCCCGGAGACGGATACCGCCAACATGGAGCTGTTAAACAACCAGATGGATGTGGTGGAAAAGGCCCTGACCTACGCCCGGGATATCTGCCAGAAGCGCTTTGAGCGGGGGATCACCTCCATGCAGGGATTCCTGGATGACACCAGCCTGGCCATCACCAACAACGGTACCCGCAGCAGCAAGCTGGAGCTCATCGAAAAGCGCCTGCAGAACCAGAAGACCACCTTTGAGACCCTGCAGAGCGAGAACGAGGACATCGACGTCACCGAGGTCGCCATCAACTTAAGCAGTGCCGAGACCACCTATCAGGCAGCGCTCATGGCCACCGGAAAGATCATGCAGAATACTCTGCTGAACTATATCTAAAGCATTTTGGGGAACCACCTGAAGAGAAAGGAGACACGAAATGTTAGTGAAGACGAAAGTGTTCGGGGAAGTGGAAGTCGCTGATGAGAAGATCCTCACCTTTGACAATGGGATCATCGGATTCCCGGACCTGAAGCATTTTGCGCTGATGCATGACGAAGAGAAGGGCGCCGACGCCGGCATCCGTTATCTGCAGTCCATTGAGGAGCCCGGATTTGCCATGCCGGTGATGGATCCGCTGATCGTGGTCCCGAACTATGACCCGCAGGTCAATGATGAGTATTTAAGCGGACTCGGCGAGCTTACCGAAGAAAATATCGTGGTGCTGGTCACCGTTACCGTTCCTTCCGATCTGACCAAGATGACCGTGAACCTGCAGGGACCC
Organism: Lachnospiraceae bacterium; assembly: GCA_017543485.1. GTDB lineage: Bacteria > Bacillota > Clostridia > Lachnospirales > Lachnospiraceae > AC2028. The sequence continues at coordinate 3,512 of JAFYFY010000173.1, forward strand.
ATCGTGATCAACTCCGACAATAAGAAGGCTGCCCAGATCATCGTGGAAGGAAATGACTTCTCCGTGAAGTTCCCCATCTACGATATCCTCAAAGCAAGAAAGGATGGTGAATAAGATGCTGGCATTGTCCCGTAAGAAGGGCGAGGCTCTGGTCATCAGCAACAATGTCGAGGTAACGATCCTCGAGATCAAGGGTGATCAGGTCAAGCTGGGAATCACGGCACCGAAGGAGGTTCCCATCTATCGCAAGGAAGTCTATATGCAGATCCAGGCGGCCAACCAGGAGGCCGGCGACATCTCCGGCGTGGAGGCGCTCAAAGAGCTGTTCAAGTGATCCAAAAATACCGAAAAGGCGGTTCCCTGCGGGGGGCCGCCTTTTTTGTGCGGGATCCGCTGCCTGATCTGTCCTCTATCCATTGTGTATTTTTACCAAATATGATAAACTGATTAGGCCGTTTGAGGTAATTTTTCACAAAAGGAGACTACTTATGGGCAAAGAAATCGTTGCGATGATCTTGGCCGGCGGACAGGGTTCCAGACTGTATGCACTGACCGACCGGCTGGCAAAGCCGGCGGTGCCGTTCGGCGGAAAATACCGGATCATTGACTTCCCGCTTTCCAACTGCGTGAATTCCGGCATCGACACCGTGGGTGTTCTGACCCAGTATCAGCCCTATGTGCTGAACGAGTACATCGGCATGGGGCAGCCCTGGGATCTGGACCGGATCCACGGCGGTGTGCATGTGCTGCCTCCCTACCAGCAGGCCAGCGGCTCCGACTGGTACAAGGGAACAGCCAATGCCATCTACCAGAACCTGTCCTTCCTGCGCAGATATGATCCGGAATATGTCATCATCCTCTCCGGGGACCAGATCTGCAAGCAGGATTACAACGATTTCCTTGAATATCATAAGGCAAAGAATGCCGAGTTTTCCGTGGCGGTGATGGAAGTGCCCTGGGAGGAAGCATCCCGCTTCGGGCTCATGGTGACGGATGATGAGGACCGGGTCACGGAGTTCCAGGAAAAACCCAAGGAGCCCAAGTCAAACCTGGCGTCCATGGGGATCTACATCTTCAACTGGGACATTCTGGACAAGTATCTGACGGAGGACGAAGCGAATCCGGAGTCCTCCAATGACTTCGGTAATGACATCCTGCCGGCACTCCTTCGGGACGGCAGACGGATGTATGCATACCGCTTCAGCGGTTATTGGAAGGATGTGGGGACCATCTCCTCCCTCTGGGAAGCGAACATGGAGATCCTGGATCCCGAGCACAGCGGTATCGATCTGTTCAACGATGAGTGGAAGATCTACAGCCGCAACAGCGGGATGCCCGGACACACGGTGGGAGAGAACGCGCTGATCGAAAACTCCATGATCACCGACGGATGCCGCATCGGTGGCAAGGTCAGCCACTCCATCCTCTTCTCCGGCGTGACGGTGGAAGAGGGCGCCAGTGTTGAGGATTCCGTGGTGATGGGCGGAACCGTCATCAAGGCAGGAGCGAAGGTCAGCCACAGCATCATCGCGGAGAATGTGGTGATCTGTGAAAAGGCCAGAGTGGGTGAGATGCCGAAGAACGGGGAGAAGGATATCGCCACCGTGGGTTCCGGCGTCGTCATCGGCGCGGGCGCGGTGATCGGACCGAAGGCCATGATCAAGGAGGATGTAAAGGAGGGCGAATCACAGTGCTGAACAATAAACAGGACGCGTTAGCGATCATTTTTCCCAACAGCTATGACAATGAGGTGCCCTCTCTGGTAAACGAACGGCTGATGGCTTCCATCCCCTTCGCCAGCAGATACCGGCTCATCGACTTCAGTCTCTCCGCGCTGGTAAACAGCAACATCAGCAACATCTCGGTCATCGTCAAGCGCAATTACCGCAGTCTGATGCGGCATCTGGGCGCCGGCAGGCCCTGGGATCTGTCCAGAAAGAACGGCGGTCTGAACATCGTTCCGCCCTATGCGGAAAAGGGCATCAAGGTCTACAACGGGCGTGTGGAGGCCCTGGCCAGCATCCTGGAGTTTCTGAAGGGCCAGAAGGAGCGGTATGCCTTTATCAGCGATTCCAATATCGTCTGCAACTTTGACTACAAGGCGATGCTGGCGGAGCATATGGAGAATGGGGCGGATGTGACCATCGCCTACAAGAACGAGCCCATCCCCTACGGCTTCATGAACCTGCAGCAGACCCAGACCACGGATCTGTACTACACGCTGGATCTGGAGGGCTCCCGAATCAAGAAGATCAACACCAACTCCAAGGAGTACGGCCCTCAGAATCTGTCCATGAACATCTATCTCATCGAGCGGGAGCTTCTCATCAGCCAGATCGAGAAGGCCTACGCCAGAGGGGATGTGTTCTTCGAGCGTGACATTCTGGCGCCGCAGCTGGACTCTCTCAAGGTCTGCGGATATCAGTACAAGGGATACACCGCGCGGATCACCGACATTCTGAGCTACTTCGACGAGAACATGAAGATGCTGAAACCGGAGAATCTGGATGCGCTTTTTGCAGGCGGCAATATTTACACCACCATCCGGGACGATAACCCGACCCGCTATATCGGCAATCCCCATGTGAAGAATGCCATGATCGCCGACGGCTGCGTCATCGAAGGCTCGGTGGAAAACTGCATCCTGTTCCGGGGAGTGCATGTGGGCAGGGGCGCCAGTGTGAAGAACTGCATCATCATGCAGGATACCATCGTCGGAGGGAAGGCGGAGCTGGATTACGTCATCACCGATAAGGAGGTGGGGATCCGCCCGGGCAAGGTATTAAAGGGCGATGCCACCTTCCCGATGTTTGTGCCGGCATATAAACATATTTAATACTGACAGACTTTACGATGCACCGTTTTTTCATGAAGGTTTGAAAAAGGGACGCCCCCTCGTCGGCATAGTTTGTTTTTCGCAACGCTTCCGCTTGCGGTCCTCGGGCAGCGGTTCTAAGTTCGCGCTTCGTTTTCACTCGCGCTCACTAAGAACCGGCCTCGGACAGCATGCGTAAAAACAAATCTATGCCGCCGGGGGGCTATTTTATCCAGTAGTATTGAATTTGTGTTTATCTGCTGGTATCTACCGAAGTTGAGGTAAATAAGCTTCCTCCCCGCTGTGCGGGTAAAACGGTCTTTGAGCAAATTGGATGTTACAGACGCGACGACCTCATAGATCTGGTTCAGGCATGCTGTCCGAGGCCGGTTCTTGGGGAGCACAAGCGTCAGCGCGGTGCGAGCCTAGAACCGCTGCCCGAGGACCGCAAGCGGAAGCGTTGCCGGAACCAGATCTATGAGGAAGGAACGTCGTCAAATGTAATCAGAAAAAAGGAGGATGCGTATGGAAGACCAGGAACTGAAACAGCAGATCGAGGAACTGCAGGAGATCATCGATACCCATGACAATATCGTATTCTTCGGGGGAGCAGGGGTTTCCACGGAGAGCGGGATCCCGGATTTTCGGAGCGTGGACGGGCTGTACAATCAAAAGTACGACTACCCGCCGGAGACGATCCTGAGCCATACCTTCTATATGAGGAGACGGGAGGAGTTCTACCGCTTCTACCGGGAGAAGATGCTGATCACGGACGCAAAGCCCAACGCCGCGCATCTGAAGCTGGCGGAGTTAGAGAAGGCGGGGAAGCTCCGGGCTGTGGTGACCCAGAACATCGACGGGCTTCACCAGGCGGCGGGGAGCAAGGTGGTGTATGAGCTGCACGGGTCCACCCTGCGCAATTACTGCGAGGACTGCGGAGCCTTTTACGATATCCATTATATCGCGGAGAGTGAGGGCGTTCCGAAGTGCGAGAAATGCGGCGGTCCCATCAAGCCGGATGTGGTGCTCTATGAAGAGGGGCTGGACATGAATACCATGCAATCCGCAGTCAGTGCCATCGGCCGGGCCCAGGTCCTCATCATCGGCGGCACCTCCCTGGCGGTGTATCCGGCTGCGGGTCTTATCGATTATTTCAGCGGGGACAAGCTGGTGGTGATCAACATGAGCCCCACCTCCAGGGACCGAAATGCGGACCTGCTCATCAGCGCTCCCATCGGGAAGGTGCTGGGACAGATCCGGGTCTAGATCTTGATCTTGGTCCACCGGCCCTGCCGGAAGCGCAGAGAACCGAAGAGGAAGCGGGAGATCTGGTCTGCTAGGATGCCCATCCAGACGCCGTCGATGCCAAGGCGTAAAGTATAACCGCACAGATAGGAGAATGCCGTCCGGATCAGGGTGACACTGATGATGGATGCCATGGCGGTATAGCCCGTATCCCCCGCGCCCCGCAGGCACCCCATGTAGATCACCTGGGATACCTGGAAGATCACGATGACCATGATGATCCGGGTGATGTCCACACCGATCTCTACGATGTCCGGTTCCGCAAAGAAGGCGGACATCACCGCGCGGCCGCCGAAGAAGTATCCGCAGGCCAGGAAGAAGGAGATCAGCAGTCCCAGATATCTGCAGGTCCGGCCGTATTCCTTGGCCAGGTCCTCATTCCCCTCCCCCAGACTCCTGCCGATGAGAGCCACCGCCGTGGCCTGCAGGCCGTCTCCGAAGGAAAAGGACAGTCCCATGATGTTCATCCCAACCTGATGGGCCGCCATCTGTGCGGTCCCCATTCTGGCCGCCATGATGGAGGTGGCCATAAAGCCGATCCGCATCAGGACCTGTTCAAAGAAGATGGAGTATCCCACCCGTACCAGGGACTTGAAAGAATCCAGGGAGGGCAGGATCTTATTTTGGATGATAAAGGGAATGCTGACGAAGCAGTCCTTTTCAAAGAGGGACAGAATGCTCATGACGCTGGCCACCACCGTCCCCAGGACCGTGGCCAGAGCGGCTCCCCGGACCCCCAGGGCGGGGAAGCCCAGCTTGCCGCCGATGAGGAGGTAGTTGAAGATCACGTTTACCGTGTTGGACGCCAGGTTGGTGCGCATGGTGATCCGGGTATTGCCCGCACCCCGCTGCGCAGAGTTGATCCCCATCTGGATGCAGTTAAAGAGCATGCCCCCCATGACGATGCGGAAATACAGCGTAGCCTGGTCGTGGGTATCCGCGTTGGAGCCGCACAGCCGCAGGATGGGCTCCGCATATACCACAAAGAGTGTTCCGATCACCACCGCGGCGCACAGGATCAGGACAAAGCCCGTGACCAGCACCCGGTTGGCATCGTCCTTTCGCCCTTCCCCGCGTCTTCTGGCCACCAGGGCGGACAGAGCCACGTTCAGGGCAAAGAATGCAGACAGCCCCATGAACTTGGGCTGGGTGGTGAGCCCCACCGCCGCCACGGCATTGCTGCCCAGGCCGCTTACCATATAAGAGTCGATGAGGCCCACAAAGGCCGCAAAGAAGGACTCGATCACCGCCGGCCAGGCGATGCGGAGGGTTTCCTTTATCAGATCCCCCGCAGGCATTTTGGATTTCATATGATGCGATTCCCCGTAAGTAAAAGTTTTGACAGATCCTGTAAAAAGCATACCACAGAACAAAAAAACCTGAAAGCAGATCGCTTTCAGGTTTTTCCAAGAGGTGCGAGCCGGATTTGAACCGGCGGTCAAGGAGTTGCAGTCCTACGCCTTACCGCTTGGCTATCGCACCATTCGCACGGATCCGGATGAATTCCATATCGGAAACGGCTTTACTACTATATTACAGAAAAGGGCGGGTGTCAAGTCAAAATCTTCTTGATTTTCATATCCGCCTGTGCTATATTTTAACTCCGTGATATATTTTCCTTGCTCATACACAGGGTATGGGCCAGAGACCAAAAGGAGGTAACTACATGAACAAGTACGAATTGGCCGTCGTCGTCAGCGCCATGCTGGAGGACGATGCAAGAGCTGCTGTCGTGGACAGATGCAAAGCTCTTGTCGAGAGATTCGGCGGACAGATCTCGGAGGTGGATGAGTGGGGCAAGAAGAAGCTTGCTTACGAAATCCAGAAGATGAAGGAGGGCTACTACTACTTCATCCGTTTCGAGGCTGAGCCCACCGCTCCGGCAGAGATCGAGAGCCGTGTCCGCATTATGGACGGCGTCATCAGATTCTTGTGCGTGAGACAGGACGAGGCGTAAAGAAAGAGAGTAAACATGAATAAAGTAATTCTGATGGGCAGACTTACCCGTGACCCCGAAGTCCGTTACGGACAGGGACAGGCACAGACCGCAGTTGCCAGATACAGCATCGCGGTGGACCGGAAGTTCAAGCGCGACGGAGAACCTACCGCAGACTTCTTTAACTGCACTTCCTTCGGAAAGCAGGCGGAATTTGTGGAGCGGTATCTTCGCAAGGGAACCAAGGTGGTGGTGTCGGGACGTGTCGAGAATGACAACTACACCAACAAAGAGGGCCAGCAGGTTTACAGCGTCCGCGTGATCGTTGAGGACGTGGAGTTTGCGGAGAGCAAGAATGCACAGGGCGGCAGCTCTGAGGGCGGCTCTCAGGGCGCATCCTTCGCAGGGGCTCCCTCCGAAGGCGCAGGAAACGACTTTATGAACGTTCCTGACGGAATCGTCGAAGAATTACCGTTCAACTAATCTAAAGGAGGATACCATGGCATTCACGAAGTCTGAGAGACCGGACGGACCGGTCAGAAGAAAAGGCGGCATGCACAGACGCAAGAAGGTTTGCGTTTTCTGTGGCAAGGATAATGTGATCGACTACAAGGATGGCGCAAAGCTGAGAAAGTACATCTCCGAGGGAGGAAAGATCCTTCCCCGCCGGATCACCGGTAACTGCGCGAAGCATCAGCGCGAGCTGACCACCGCGATCAAGAGAGCGCGCCAGATGGCGATCCTTCCTTACACGCAGCAGTAAACCGTCGACACGGGATCAGGGACGGGCACCTTTTCACAGGTGCCCGTTTTTTTGACGAAACCCGGCGAAAATGGTATAGTATTTCCAAATTTGTTTTTTGCGGGCATCCGGGGACAAAGGCCTGCAAAAAATATGGTTACGGGAGAAAAATCGTGAAAACGAGGATCAGGATCAAAGGAAGACTGCGCTCTTTTATGCGGTTCAGTATCTATCTTGGGGTACTTCTCTGCGCGGTCAACGGGGTGCTCTATCTGATCGACCTGCAGGCAGGGGCTTTGCTCACCTGTTTTACGGTCTTTTATTTCATCGTCACGCTGGTTCTGTACTTCTACAACAAGCCCATCATCATGAATGAGCTGGTGAGCTTTGCCACGGAGTACGGACAGATCCAGAAAAAGCTTCTGCGGGAGCTGGAGGTCCCTTATGTCCTGCTGGACGAGGACGGGAAGGTCATGTGGACCAACCAGGCCTTCGAGCAGATGACCCATCAGCCCAAAGGATACAAAAAATCCATCACTTCCCTGTTCCCCTCCGTCACCAGGGACCGTCTCCCCGGCGGAGAAGTGGGAGACCGGGCGGAGTTTGAGATGGAGTTCGAGGGACGGGACTATACCGCCAGACTGCGGAAGATCCCGCTAAAGGATATGGCGGAGCACAGCGCCATGATCGAGGCAAACGGCTACGACGGGTATCTCATCGCGGGGTTCTTTTTTGACGAGACGGCGCTCCACATCGCACTGCAGGAGGTGGACGACCAGAGCCTGTGCGTGGGTATGATCTACCTGGACAACTACGACGAGGCATTGGAGAGCGTGGAGGAGGTCCGGCAGTCCCTGCTGGTGGCCCTCATCGACCGCAAGGTGAACAAATACGTCTCCGGTGTGGACGGCATCTGCCGAAAGATGGAGAAGGACAAATACCTGCTGATCCTGCGGAAAAAATCCGTATCCCAGCTGCAGGAGACCCATTTTGATCTGCTGGAGGACATCAAGACCGTCAGCATCGGCAATGAGATGGCGGTGACCTTAAGCATCGGCCTCGGGGTGGACGGCCTGACCTATGCGCAGAATTACGAGTTTGCCCGCAATGCCATCGATCTGGCTCTGGGCCGTGGCGGCGATCAGGCGGTGATCAAGACTCCCAGCGCGGTGACCTATTACGGCGGCAAGAGCCAGCAGGTGGAAAAGAGCACGAGAGTCAAGGCGAGAGTCAAGGCCCATGCCCTGCGGGAGATCGTCTCCGCAAAGGAATGCGTCCTGATCATGGGACACCGGATGCCGGATGCGGATGCCTTCGGCGCCGCGGTGGGAATCTACTGCATCTCCCGGATCCTGGACAAGAAAGCCTATATCGTGCTGGATCATCCGACCTCGGATATCCAGCCCCTCATCGATTCCTTCCAGAGCGGCGGCGAGGAATATGCGGATGCCATCATCCTGGGGCAGCAGGCCATGGATCTGGCGGGGAACAATGCCGTGCTGGTGGTGGTGGATGTGAACCAGCCTTCCCGTACGGAATGTCCGGAGCTTTTAAAGTTCTGCAAGACCGTGGTGGTCCTGGACCATCACCGGGCCGGGAACGAAGTCATCGAAAACGCCACTCTCTCCTATGTGGAGCCCTATGCATCCAGCGCCTGTGAGATGATCTCCGAGATCCTGCAGTACATCCAGGACAATGTGAAGATCCGTCAGGAGGAGGCGGACTGCATGTATGCCGGCGTGATGGTGGATACCAACAACTTCCTGGCCAAGGCAGGCGTTCGTACCTTTGAGGCGGCGGCCTTCCTCAGACGGTGCGGAGCGGATGTCACCAGAGTCCGGAAGATGTTCCGGGAGGATGCGGCCGAGTACAAAGCCCGGGCGGATGCGGTGAGTCAGGCAGAGATCTACCGCAAGTGCTATGCCATCTCCGTGTGCACACCGGATGATCTGCCGAGTCCCACGGTCATCGGCGCCCAGGCGGCAAATGAACTGCTCAATATCCGCGGGATCCGTGCCAGCTTCGTGCTGACGGATTTCCAGGGAAAGATCCATATCAGTGCCCGTTCCATCGACGAAGCCAATGTGCAGCTCATCATGGAGCGTATGGGAGGCGGCGGACACATGAGTGTGGCAGCCTGCCAGATGGAAGGTGTCGGTTTGGCCGAGGCCATCGGGATCCTGAAACAGACCATCGATACGATGATAGAAAGCGAGGAACTGTAAGTTATGAAGATCATCTTACTCAAAGACGAGAAGAAGCTGGGCAAGAAGGGACAGCTCATCGAGGCCAGCGACGGATATGCACGGAATTACATCCTGCCCAAGGGGATCGGGGTGGAAGCCACGCCGAAGGCCATGAACGATCTGAAGCTCCAGAAGGCCAATGCGGAAAAGGTGGCGCAGGAGCAGCTGGAGACGGCGCAGGAGCTGGCAGGGAAGCTGGGATCTGTCACCGTGGTCACCTCCATCAAGGCAGGGGCCGGCGGAAAAGCTTTCGGTTCCGTATCCTCCAAGGAGATCGCCGAAGGATGCAAGGCACAGCACGGCATCGAGCTGGATAAGAAAAAGATCGTGCTGACGGAGCCCTTAAAGACCATCGGAACGCACGAGGTCACCGTAAAGCTTCACCCGCAGGTCAGCGCGACGCTGCGCGTGAAGGTGGAAGAAGAGTAGGTTTCGGACATGGACAGTTTGCAGGCGAGCATACCGGTGGCCAGGCCCATGCCCCATGATGACAATGCGGAGAAGGCGGTCCTGGGATCGATGCTGATGAACCGGGATGCCATCGTGACGGCATCGGAATCCATCACCGGCGAGGATTTTTACAACCGGGTCTACGGCGTTTTGTTCGACGCCATGGTGGAACTGGAAAACGTGGGAAGGCCGGTGGATCCGGTCACCCTTCAGAATAAGCTTCGGGAAAAGAATCTTCCGCCGGAAGTCAGCGGGATGGAATACATCCAGGAACTCCTGGACGCCGTGCCCATCTCCGCCAATATCCGGGAATATGTCCGGATCGTGCAGGAAAAAGCCACGCTCCGGCGGCTTCTGCACGCGGCCGGAGAGGTGACGGAGGACTGCTATCGGACCGATATGGACCTGGAAGAGGTTCTGGACAATTCCGAAAAGCGGATCTTTGACATCGTCCAGAACCGCAATGTGGAGGAACTGACCCCCATCCGGAAGATCGTGGAGAACGGCATCGACCGCATTGAGCAGGCCAGCCGTACGAAAGGAAATGTGACGGGACTGGCCACCGGATTTCTGGATCTGGATTACAAGACCGCCGGCTTTCAGAAGGCGGATCTCATCATCGTGGCAGCCAGACCTTCCATGGGAAAGACGGCATTTGCGCTGAACATCGCGCAGCATATGGCTTTAAAGAACAACCAGACGGTGATGCTCTTCAGTCTGGAAATGAGCAAGGAGCAGTTCGTAAACCGTATCTTTTCCCTGCAGTCCAATGTGGATGCCCAGAAGCTCCGGACGGGGCAGTTAAACACCGACGAGTGGGTCCGCCTCACCGAGAGCGCCACCGAGATCGGGCAGAGCAAGCTGGTCATCGACGATTCGGTGGGTATCACGGTGCCGCAGATGAGATCCAAGTGCCGGAAGGTCAAGATGACACAGGGACTCGACATCGTCTTTGTGGACTACCTCCAGCTCATCGAGGGAAGCGGGAAATATGATTCCGAGCAGCAGAAGATCTCCCAGATCTCCAGAGGCCTGAAGGCTCTGGCCAGAGAGATGCATATCCCCGTGGTGGCCCTTTCCCAGCTGTCCAGAAAGGTGGAGGAACGCCCCAACAAGAGACCGCAGCTCTCGGACCTTCGAGAATCCGGGGCCATCGAGCAGGATGCGGACGTGGTCATGTTCATTTACCGGGAGGATTATTACAAACCGGACACCGACCGAAAAGGCATCGCGGACATCATCATCGCGAAGCAGAGAAACGGCCCGGTGGGAGACGTGGAGCTGGTCTGGCTGGCAGAACTGACGAAGTTCGCCAATCTGGAAAAAGGGACCAAATAAGAGATTATTTCAGCTTCCCTACAGCATCCTGTGCGATCATCACGTCCATATGCTCGGACAGGAACTGTCTGCCGGCGGCGGGTACGCATTTGCCCTGACCGAATTCCGAGGCGATGCGGCAGTGGCGGCGGAAGGCATCCGCGGCTTCGTCACCCCGCTGCAGGGCCAGCAGATAGCGGCCGGATGCGTTGTCCTTGTACAGGGCGCTCTCTCCCGCAAAGGGAGAAAGGAGCGCAGCCACCTTCATGACATCCGAGAGACTGCGCATCGTGAAAAGGAAGATGGACTCTCTGGCTTCGTCGTCCGTGGCGGCCTGCAGGACTTCCTGGAAGGAAGGCACGGGCTTGGCCGGCCGGGCCGGTGCGAAGCTGTCGGGATCCAGCAGATCCTCTTCATATTCCGGATCCTCCGGATCGGAGGCATATTCTCCGAAGCTGGGTGCGAAGTGGGAAAACCGGGTGTCCAGTTCCTCGGGATCATCCACCTTGGTGATGATCAGGGTGATGCTGCCGGACCGAAGCGGGATCGCTTCGATCATCAGAGGGGAGTCCTCCGCCTCAAATCCATATTCGCAATCTGCCTCCCGGAGCATCTCCCGGAACAGGTTCTGTGTTTTTTCGGTCCCGTAGGCGAGCTCGCCCAGGCGGAGCTGTCTGTCTGCAAGGTCTTCCGGTGTCAGGGTGCAGCGGATCTGATTTTCGTTCAGTTTTTCAATCTTCATACTGTCTCCCTCCCGTTTCCATCTGCCCGGACATCTCCTTTCGGGTGATGTCACAAGCATTGCCATATCATAAAGGCAAATAGTCCTTTCGTCAATATACATCGGACAGGTTTTACCAAAAATTTACATCTGCAAGATGATGTGGTATGATATTCAGACATTTACAAGATATTGTTTTCCGAAAAGGAGATGATCTGCATGCGGTTTTTCGAAAAGAAAAAGAACAAAACGGGCGTACTGTGTGCGCTCTGTACGGCATCCATGCTTCTGACGGCGCTCCCCGCTCTCCCGGCCTCGGCGGCGCAGACGGAGGAGCCTTTTGAGGCGGCGCAGGCGCAGGAAAGCGATGAGGCGCTGCAGGCCGGATTTGAGACCATGGCAGAGGAACGGCCCGTTCAGGCTACGGTGATCACGCCCCAGGGGGCTGTGGTGACCGCGACGGAAGGAGAGGAGCCCCTGTGTGTCCTTCCCGCCGGCAGCCAGGTTCTGCTCCTTTCCCCGCAGGATACCGGGGACGGTATCCGGTTCCTGGTTTCCTTCGGTCTGGAGGATGCGGAACGATACGGGTATCTGGACGCCGGGGAGATCGTCTGCGTGGATGAGCGGTACGCGAAATGGCTGGGAACCGTCTCGTCCCGGCTCCCCTATGAGACCGTGACGAAGCTCTCCGGGGTGAAAAACGCCGATATTGAAAGCTTCCCCGCCAGCTACCAGGGCCGGCTTCGGGCGTTAAAAAACAGCCATCCCAACTGGATCTTCGTCCCCATGAACACGGGGCTGAACTGGAACACCGTGGTCACGGAGGAAATGAGGGGGGAACGGAGTCTGGTGCATGCCTCTCTGGGAGATGACTGGAAGGCGGAGCGCACCGCCCAGTCCAACTGGTACATTGCTACCGAGAGCGCCGTGAAATATGTGCTGGATCCCCGGAACTTTCTGACGGAAAATCACGTTTTCATGTTTGAGCAGCTGACCTACAACGCGTCCTATCATTCTCCGGATGCGGTGCAGCGGATCATCGCCCCCACCTTTATGAGCGGGCTGATCCCGGATGACAACCGGACCTATGCGGAGGCGTTCTGGCAGGTGGGCAGCAGCCTGGGGGTCAGCCCCTTTCATCTGGCCTGCCGGGTGTATCAGGAGCAGGGAGCCTCGGGCGGATCCCCCCTGATCTCCGGGTCCTACGGGGAGTATCAGGGATATTACAACTATTTCAACATCAAGGCTTCGGGAAAGACCACGGCGGAGGTCATCGCCAACGGTCTGGCCTATGCGAAGCAGCAGGGATGGGATACCCGGTATAAGTCCATCGCCGGCGGTGCCTACTTTATCTCCGCCAACTACATCCTGAAGGGACAGGACACCCTTTACCTTCAGAAGTTTGATGTGGACTCCTCCTATAACGGGGTCTTTTCCCATCAGTATATGCAGAATATCACCGCGCCCATGACGGAGGGGACGAAGATCCGCCAGGCTTATGAGCAGACGGGATCCGTGGACAACCCCTTCGTCTTCAAGGTCCCTGTCTACAGCGGAATGCCTTCCTCTGCCTGCCCGAAGCCCGGGGCTGAGGCTCAGGATGAGGAGCCTGAGGAGCCGGCACTGACCCAGGAGCAGATGGATCTGGTGCGGGATTTCATCATCCGTCTGTACGTGCAGGCGCTGGGCAGGGATTCCTATACGGATGACGAACTTTCCTTCTGGTACAATGCGCTGATGCAGCAGGGTACCACCGGAAGCCAGGTGGCATACGGCTTTTTCTTCAGTCCGGAGTATATCGGAAAGAAAACCTCCAATGAGGAATACATCCGGACGCTTTACCGCGTGCTCATGAACCGGGAAGCGGACCCGGACGGACTCGGATACTGGCTGGAATTTCTGGACGAGGGCGTGAGCCGCAAGTATGTGTTTGCAGGATTTGCCCACAGTCCGGAGTTTGAGGGGATCTGCAAGACCTACGGGATCCGCCGGGGAGAAGTGGCGCTGACGGATGCCAGAGACCGGAATACGGGACTGGCCCGGTTCGTCTATCGCCTGTATGCAAAGCTTCTGGAGCGGGACGGCGAGGAAGAAGGCATGGAGTACTGGTGCAAACAGATCCTGGACGGGGATGAGACCATGCAGAGCGTGCTGGAGGGCTTTGTTTTTTCTCCCGAGTTTGAAGCCAAACAGACCACGGATGAGGAGTACATCAAGATCCTCTACCGGACCTTCCTCTGCCGGGAGTATGAGGAGGAAGGGCTGGCCTACTGGGTGGGCCTGATGCAGGACGGCCTGAGCCGGAAAGAGGTCCTGGTGGGATTTGCGGACAGCCCGGAGTTTCGGGACCTGAAGGAATCCTATGGGCTGGGTGATAAATAACACCTGAAATGCCTGTTTTTTCCAAAAGGGCTTTTGTACATATTTTTTCCCGATTTTATCGGCAGAATCCAGATTTTTGACACAAATGTCAGAAAAAGATTGTGGGTTCTGCCGATTGTGTTTTTCGCCTCCGAACCATAAGATGCAGGCAAGTCTCCGGTGATTCCGTACCCGGAAGGGAGGCGAGGCAGTACCGAACAGTAGTGAAGATCGGCAGCCTGATCTGGGTTGCCATATTACCGAATGTCTGCGGGACATCCCAAAGGCGTCTGAGGCAATATCATGGAACAGTCGTTCCTCTTTTCACCTGTTTACGACGTATCATAATCCATTGGACCATTGAAAAGAAAAGTGTTTTCAAGGGTACTGCCGGAGACTGAATTTCAGCCGGACCGTTCGGAAAATATATCACGGAGTATTTTCCTTGTCACACGGGCTTTGGACGGAAAGGCACGGATCCATGCCATGGTATCCGAGGAAGGACAAGGTGCGGCCGCAGGGCATGAGGGTGCCTCTCCATGCCGGCGGCCGTATCTTTTTGGAAGGAACCGCGCAATGGATGGCGAATGCAGAGAGAGTGTGATATAATGTATCAAATATTGGGGTTTTTTTGGAAATGAACGGACGGATATGAAAAAGAAACTGATCACTTTTCTGGTGGTGTTTGTGCTGATCCTGGTGGTTGCGGCCGTGGGATTCGGCAAACCCCTTTACGATAAATATTCCTACGGCACGGAGGAAGCGGACCTGGATGAGTACTTCCATATCCCGGCAGGAGAAGAGGGCAGTGCTCTGGCGATCCTGCTGCAGGATGAGAGACTCTCGGATCTGGCCCTGCAGCAGGGGGGCATCATCTACTTTGACATGGGGACCGTGAGGACGTACCTGACGGATATCTTTTATGTGGATTACAAGGGCGGAAAGGTCCTGGCCACCACTGCGGGGGACACCTATGAGGTGGCCATTGGCGGTACCGCCTACAGCAGTCTGGGGGGGATGACGGACCTGGGCTATCCGCTGTGCTTTGAGGAGGGGGACTCCCTCTACCTGGCGGCGGATTATGTCCGGATGTTCGCATCTTTTTCCTGGAAAACATATGACAGGTGTGTCAGGCTGCGGACGAAGTGGGAAAACTACGCCGCAAAGAAGATCATAAAGGATACCCAGATCCGTACCCTCGGCGGGATCAAGAGCCCGATCCTGCGGCAGATGAAGACGGGGGAGACTGTCAAGGTCCTGGAAGAGATGGAAACCTGGAGCAAAGTCATCACGGAGGACGGCTTTATCGGATACGTGGAAAACAAGCGGATGGCATCCGCCGGAGAGATCACGGAGACGCCGGAAGATCCGCCGGAGCTGCCGCCGTACACCTCCATCAGCCTGGGAGAGAAGGTCTGCCTGGGCTTTCATGCCATCGGCGGCCCCACCGGGAATGACACCCTGGGGAGTATGCTGGCGGAGGCAAAGGGGATCAATGTCATCGCCCCCACGTGGTTCAGCATCAGTGGGGATGACGGCAGCTACCGAAGCTTTGCAAGTGCGGATTACGTGGCAAAGGCCCATGCGGCCGGCGTGCAGGTCTGGGGCGTTCTGGACGACTTTAACTATGCGGGCGAAACCGGAACTGCGGTGAGCATGCTGAACATCCTCTCGGACACCCAGGTGCGCAAGGATCTGGAGCAGAATCTGGTCCGGGATGCACTGGCCCTGGGGATGGACGGGATCAATCTGGACTTTGAAAAACTGACCGCCGAGTGCGAGACCCACTATGCGCAGTTTCTGCGGGAACTGTCGGTGCTGTGCCGGAAGAACGGACTGATCTTTTCCGCTGACAATTACGTGCCCTTTGCATTCAACAACTATCAGCGCCTCGATGTCCAGGGAGAAGTGATGGACTACGTGCTCATCATGGGATATGACGAGCATTATCACGGTTCCGGGGACCCCGGGAGCGTGGCCAGCATCTCCTATATCACCGGGGGGATCGAGCGCACCGCACAGATGGTGCCGGCTGAGAAGATCCTGAATGCGCTGCCTTTCTATACCATCCTCTGGACCACGGAAAACGGCGTGACCACGGATGAATATATCACCCTGAACAACCAGGCGCAGTTCATCGCCAATGTGGGACAGACCCCCATCTGGGACGAGGAGACCTGCCAGAACTACGCGGAGTGGACCCAGGGAGCGAAGCTTTACCAGATCTGGCTGGAGGATGCGGACTCCATCAGTGTGAAACTCAATGTGATGAATGCGCATGAGATCGGCGGTGTCGGGGTCTGGCGCATCGGCTACGGGACGGATGAGGTCTGGAACCTCATCAGCCTTTATGCACATTCCTGAAGATGTCATGATAGAAACGCAAATCGAATCGATCAAGGTTTTGGAACAGGACGGCCGAAAAACGGTGGCGGCCGAATCTATCCCGATCCTGGAAAAGGCGGGACAGATCCTGAAGGAGGGAGGGCTTGTGGCCTTTCCCACGGAGACCGTCTACGGTCTGGGAGGAGATGCCTTTCGGGAGGAATCCTCCGCAAAAATCTATGAGGCCAAGGGCAGACCTTCGGACAATCCCCTGATCGTCCACATCTGCAGATGGGAGGATATGGACCGGATCTGTGCCCGGATCCCGGACAGCGCCCGGATCCTGGCAGAGCATTTCTGGCCGGGACCCCTGACCATGATCCTTCCCAAAAAGCCGGAGGTACCGGACCGGACCACGGGGGGACTGCCCACGGTGGCGGTGCGGATGCCCTCCGATCCTGTGGCTGCGAAGCTCATCGAATATGCCGGTGGATTTGTGGCTGCCCCCAGTGCGAATCTGTCGGGTCGGCCGAGTCCCACCCGGGTCAGTTACGTCATCGAAGACCTCTCCGGGAGAGTGGACATGATCCTGGACGGCGGTGAGAATGAGATCGGCCTGGAGTCCACCATCATCGACCTGAGCACGGAGCAGCCCATGGTCTTAAGACCCGGGCATATCACCAGAGAGGAGCTCTCGGAGGCTCTTGGCTTTTCGGTGGAGCTGGACCCCGCGGTGCAACATCCCGGAAGCGGCGGACGGCCCAAGGCACCGGGCATGCGGTACCGGCACTACGCTCCGAAAGCGGATATGGCCATCCTCCGCGGAAGCGGAGAAGCCCTGATCGCACGGATCCGGGAACTGGCGAATGCGGATCTGGCTGCGGGTGAGAAGGTGGGGCTGCTGCTTACCGCTGAACACGCAGAAAGCTACCGGGGGACCGCACGGGAACAGTCGGAGCAGGTCATCCTGACAGCAGGGCACGACGGGGACCCGGACAGTGTGGCCAGAGACCTCTATGCAGCCCTCAGAAGATTTGATGACATGGGCGTCACAAAGATCTACTCCGAGGATTTCGGGGAGGAAGGCGCTTACGAGGCGGTGTGGAATCGCCTGCAGAAGGCAGCGGGATACCGGGTGATCTCCTGAGGAAGAGCCGGTTCGGGCCCATGGCCGGCCGGAAGGGATCAGGGAACGGACAGAAAGGAGACGAAGAACGCATGAAGATTTCCATCGGAAGCGATCATGGCGGGTTTGAGCTGAAGGAAAAGCTGGCAGCCTACCTGCGGGAGCAGGGACATGAGGTGACGGATGTGGGGACCCACAGCAAGGACAGCTGCGACTACCCGGATTTCGGACACGCGGCCGCAAAGCTGGTGGCCTCCGGCGAGTGTGAGCGGGGGATCGTGGTGTGCACCACGGGCATCGGCATCAGCATCAGTGCCAAC
>JAFYFY010000174.1 GCA_017543485.1 Lachnospiraceae bacterium
GACATTACCCATGGCAAAGGAAAAATCGCCGGAAGAGCTGGCGGCGGAACAGGAAAAAAAGCGGTTAAAAGAAGAGAAAAAGAAGCTCAAGAAGGACCAGGCGGATCAGAAAAAGGAGGCCAAAAAGCGGGCCAAGGAGATCGCCCGTCAGGAGGAGGAGCTGGATGAGGACCGGGAGGGCAACGGATTTGTCACCTTCCTGGCGACCCTCTTTATCATCCTGCTGTGGCTGGGGGTCATCTGCGTGGTCATCAAGCTGGACATCGGCGGCTTCGGAAGCAGCGTTCTGACGCCCATCCTGAAGGATGTGCCCGTGGTGAACCTGATCCTGCCAAAGAGCGGGGAGACGGAGACCATAAATCCCGAGGACTACGGTGGATATTCCAACCTGCGGGATGCGGTGGCCCAGATCTATCTGCTGGAGGCGCAGCTGGAGGCCTCCCAGACCCAGAACAACGACAAGGACGCACAGCTGGAGGCGTTAAAGGCTGAGATCGAGCGCCTGCGGGAGTTTGAGACCATGCAGGTGGATTTCCAGCGGATCCGGAACGAATTCTACTCCGAGGTGATCTATGCGGAGAACGGGCCGGGAGCGGAGGAGTACCGGAAGTGGTACGAGGAGATGGATCCCACCACGGCGGAATATCTCTACAAGCAGGTGGTGCAGCAGCTGGAGGCCTCCCAGGAGATCAAGGACTATGTCCAGGCCTACTCCGATATGAAACCCAAGCAGGCCGCCGCCATCTTTGAAGAGATGACGGACAATGACGGGATCCAGCTGGTGGCCCGGATCCTGAAGGAGATGAACGCGGAGGACAGAGGCAATATCCTGGGGGTGATGGACTCTGCCGTGGCCGCCCGGGTGACCAAGATCCTGGATCCGGAAAACTGAGAAAAACAATTCGAACTTTTTGCATTTCCCCATAAAGTTTTCGAGAGACGGGGACGATATATCTTTCGTAGAAAAATCGTCTTTTCGGAGAGCGGATCCGCTCTCCGGGGCGACAGGAAGGAGGAAATGATGGGGATCACACCTGTCAAGGATGCGAGCGGCCTCTTAAGTGCCCTCACAACCCAGCTTTCCACCAAACCTGCCGAATCTATCTCTCCCGGCGCAGGAAGCACCGGTCATTCCGTCGATTTCCATACCGTATGGAAATCGCAGGCAGGAAAGCCAAATGGCGGCAAGGAGGCCGAAAATCTGGCAAAGCTTTCAAACGATGCGGGGAGCCCGGAAGGGGCGAAACGCACGGAGAAAGCGACAGAACCCAAGGAAAGCGGTGCAGACAGCGCAGAGCGCATGGCACCTGCGGAAGGGGATAAGGCCCGGGACGCCGGTCAGGCTGACCGCACGGAGCAGACCCACGATGCAGAAAACGTGCAAAGCGAAGATGCGCAGGGAGCAAAGGATACTCCCATTCAGACAATTGAAAACGAAACAAAAGAGGAGCTCCTCACACCCGAGCAGCTTCTCGCAGCACAGGAAGTGCTGGCAGGCCTGGCAGCCGGTCTGACAGACCAGGTGGCACAGGTCCTGGACATCTCCCCGGAGGAGGTACAGGCAGTCCTCACGGAGATGGACCTGCAGCCGGCAGATCTCTTGGATCCCGAGATCTTCGGAGAGTTCCTTCCGAAGGCCATGGGAGCCGAGGATAAGCTGGCGCTGGTGACGGACGAAGCTTCCTTTGATCAGTTCAAAGAGCTGACGGGTGAGCTGGAACAGCTCCTTCAGACCGGGGACGTCTTCGAAGGAAAAAGCGCAGGCGAGCTGGCGGAGATCGTCAGAGAGCAGGTGCAGGTACAGACAGATGCACCGGTGCTGACACCGGAGGGCGAAGAGGCGGCGCCACAGATGCCTGTTCGGCAGATGGCAACGGAAAGCCCGGAAGCACCCCTGCAGCAGATGCCGCAGAATCCCGCACCCCTGAGAGAGGAAGTGCAGGAGAGAAGGCCGGAGGATACCGGAAAGGTCCTGACCGCAGATCACAGTGAAGAGAGCGGAGAGATCCGGGAAGTCACCACGGACGACGGACAGACCCTGGGAGCCCAGGCGATGCTCCGGAACCAGAACCGCCGAAATGAGCAGGAGGGCGGCAGACAGGAAGGACATCAGACCCAGCCCCAGTTCCAGATGCCGGCTCAGCAGCAGGTAAACCCGGAGGCAGTGGCCCAGCCCAGAGAGCCCCTGATGACACCCCAGGCCAGAGAGATTGCGGATCAGATCCTGGACTACATCCGGAGCCAGAGAAACGAAGACTTTTCCAGCGTGGAGATGCAGCTGCATCCCGCATCCCTGGGAAGCCTGCAGATCCGGGTGGCCAATCAGGGCGGCGTGATGACCGCCAACTTCATCACCCAGAACGAGCAGGTGAAGGCAGTCCTGGAAAACCAGCTGGTACAGCTCCAGGATCAGTTGAAGGAAGCAGGCGTCAAAGTGGAAGCGGTGGAAGTCACCGTGGCGGCTCACCAGTTCGAGCAGAACCTCCAGCAGGGAGACGGAAGCGCACAGAACGGCAGAGAGCAGAGCGAAGGACGCAGAGTCAGGAGACTCCGGTTAGGCGGAGAGTTCGGAGAGGATGAGCTGGAAGCCCTCAGTGAAGAGGACCGGATCGCCGCCGAGATGATGCAGGCAAACGGTCAGACGGTAGACCTGCAGGCCTGACGGAAAGGAGAGACCTTATGGCATTGGTAGCACAGGTACAGAACGGACAGATCCAGGAGACCGCATCCCAGAGCTCCCTGAAGAAAAAGGACGAGACCAGGGGCAGCGGAAACGGAATGGACAAGGACGCGTTCCTGCAGCTTCTGGTGGCACAGATGCAGTACCAGGATCCCTTGGAGCCCACCTCCAATACCGAGTACGTGGCACAGTACGCACAGTTCTCCCAGGTGGAGGCCATCAACGCCATGTCCACCAGCATGGATCTTTCCAGAGCCAGCGCTCTGGTGGGACAGGAAGTCTACATCAAGACCACGGACGGGTCGGGAGAGACAAAGTACGTACAGGGCAGAGTCGATTATGTGGTATACGAAGGCGGAAAGCCTTACCTGTCCATCGACGAAGCACTCTACTCCCTGGAGGATCTGGACACGGTGGTGGATCCCACTTACCAGGCAGCTTACGACAAGGCCCAGAGCCTCAACAAGCTGATCAACGAATTCCCGCTCCTCACCAACATGACCCTGGCGGACGGAGCAAGGATCGACGAAGTGGCCGGCATCTACAGCGCCATGAGCGATTACGAAAAGGGATTCGTGGACGAGGATGCAAAGAGTGCCATCGCTCTCTACGCCGCAAGGATCGCGGAGATGAGACGGAGAGCGGAGGAAGCCGCAGAGACGGCGCAGGAGACCGCGGCGGCGGATACGGCATCGGGAGATACCGAAGACGCCACGGAAGCGGCAGAGGCGGTACCGGCACAGGGATAAGGCCGGGAAGCCGGAAAGGAGATGCAGATGGATATGCAGCAGATCGCATTCCTTTCCGCAGGTATGACAGGCAGGATCCGGACGGACGCAGCACCTCAGGGACAGACGAGAGGCACGCAGAGCGCCGGAGAGAGCAGAAGCTTTGGAGCCATCCTGACAGAGAAGGCCCGGACGGATGAACTGAAATTCTCCAGACACGCACAGCTTCGGATGAGCGACCGGGGGATGGAGATGACGGGCGAGCAGATGAAACGGCTTCAGGGCGCAGCACAGACGGCTGCGGAGAAGGGAATCAAAGACAGCCTGGTGATGGTGGATGATATGGCCTTTATCGTCAACGTACCGAACCGAACGGTGGTGACGGTGATGGATCCCGCCTCACAGGAACAGAACGTTTTTACAAATATCAACGGAGCGGTCATCGCATAACAAACCGGACCTGGATGGAGGTTTACGGGCTCCCGAATGACGGACGGAGCCAAAGAGATGACTACTCCTCACCCCGGCAGAGACTGCAGGGAGCAAAGGAGGAAATGCCTTATGATGAGATCACTTTTTTCCGGTGTCGCTGGTCTGAAGACGCACCAGACCAAGATGGACGTCATCGGTAACAACATCGCCAACGTCAATACCACGGCTTACAAGTCCAGTTCCATCGTCTTCAGCGATCTGATGTCCCAGACCACCCAGAACGCTTCCGGCGCCAACGCAAAGACCGGTACCGGCGGAACCAACGCCCGCCAGATCGGCCTCGGTGTCAAATCCGGCGCCATCAACGTGAACATCACCGGACAGGGCTCCGCGCAGTCCACCGGCAACCCCTTCGACATCATGATCACCGGCGACAACTTCTTCGTGGTCTATGACGGCATGAGCAACTACTTCACCAGAGACGGCTCCTTCTATGTGGACGGTGTGGGAAATCTGGCCATGACCAGCACCGGTTACAATGTCATGGGCTGGGGCGTGGATCCCGAGACCATGGAGATCAAGCAGGATACCGTTCAGGCTCTGCGCATCATGAGCCCCGAGAACATGACCTATCCCCCCGAGGCCACCACGCTGGCTACCGTTTCCGGCATCCTGGACAAATATGATGTGGACGTTTCCAGCAGCGCCGGTAAAATCCTGAACCTGAACCTCTACGATTCGCTGGGCTATCAGTACACTGCCCGCATGGTGGTGAAGCAGACCGACAACGACGGCGAATACAGCGTGGAGATGACCAAGCTCCTGGATGCGGACGGCAACGAGGTGGACATCAGCGGTGCCACCGACATCCTGGGATCCAATGTCAACGCGGAAAAGAGCACCCCCGTGGTGTTCAATACCACCGGATATAAGTGGAACGGCACCACCCTGCAGGATGTGGACGGCAACGACCTGTTCTCCCTGGGAGATCTGGTGGATTCGGGGGCGCTGAAGGCCAGAGATGCGGTCGTGCAGATCGCAGGTGTGGACTCCACCGTGCAGGCGGCTCTGGACAAGCTGGCGGATGCCTACGGCTACGGCGGCTCCACCGAGGGCTTCCTGAAGCTCTACAAGGTGACGGACAATACCACTACCCCTCCCACCACCAAGACTGTGGAGCAGTCCCTCATCGACGGGGATTTCCAGACCGTGTTCGGCGCCGGCGACTTCACCGCCGACGGTTACAAGGCACAGGGCGGCATCCTGAAGTTTGACACCGACACCGGTCTGTTCAACAACATCGGCGGCGGCAAGACCCTGACCATGAACCTCTCCACCCTGGAGAACCCCGCAGGCAGCGGCAGATCCAATTTCGAGAACATCCTGGTGGACTTCTCCACCATCCAGATGTTCAACAACAACGGCACCTCCACCGTCACCGCCACCTACGGAGACAAGGACTCCCTGGGAACCGGACGGATGCTGGGCGACATGATCGGTGTCTCCATCCAGAGAGACGGACGCATCTACGCCAGCTATGACAACGGCATGACCAAGCTCCTGGGCCAGATCGCCACCGCCAGCTTCGCAAATGCCTCCGGTCTGGAGAAGCACGGAGACAACCTCTACGCAGCCACCATGAACTCCGGCACCTTTGACAACATCGGCGTGGATGTCACCGCAAACGGTGGCTACATGAGCACCGGCGTTCTGGAGATGAGTAATGTGGACCTGTCCTCGGAGTTTACCGAGATGATCACCACCCAGAGAGGCTTCCAGGCCAACAGCCGGATCATCACCGTATCCGACACCCTGCTGGAGGAGCTGACCAACCTGAAGAGATAATGAGATAACCGGATAACGGGTAACATGCCGGGGATGCCGGGCCTTCGCGGTAGTGCGGGCCGGGCATCCCCGAAGCTGTTTTCGGATCTCCCACGGAGGCGAACGTATGATCGAAGTGACCAGGCTCAACGGGACGAAGATCCTCATCAATCCCCACATGCTGGAGCTCGTCGAAGAAACACCAGATACAGTATTGACGCTGACTACAGGCCGCAAGATAATTGTAAAAGAGAGTAGACAAGACATTAAAAATTTAGTAAAATCGTACAGAAAGGATATTCTAGCAGACGAATGACCTTTTATAAGTGTTGCTGGATTTTGAGGTGACGTAACAGTGGATATCGCTTCACTGGTCGGATTCCTGATGTGTCTCGGCATGCTGATTTTCGGAATCATCTCTGCCGCTGGTATCGGTGGTTTCGGAAGCTATATTGACGTTCCTTCGGCGATCATCACCTTCGGTGGTGCCTTCGCCGCAGTCATGTGCTCTTACAGCATGTCGGATTTCGTCACGGGGCTCAAGAGCTTTACTCTGATCTTCAAAGCGCCCAGTCTGAATACGGCCGACATGATCAAAAAAATCATCGATCTTTCGAATGTTGCACGTAAGGAAGGCCTTCTTTCTCTGGAAGAGGCTGCGTCCGACATGGACGAGCCTTTTCTGAAAAAAGGCATTCTTTTGGTGGTGGACGGTACCGATCCCGATCTGGTCCGGGGCATTCTGGAGACGGAGATGGTCAATATCGAATCCAGACACAAGAACTACGCCGGCTTCTGGGAGACCCTGGGGTCCATGGGACCTGCCTGGGGAATGATCGGTACGCTGGTCGGTCTGGTCAACATGCTGAACAACATGTCGGACGCCAGCTCCATCGGACCTTCCATGGCCGTAGCTCTGATCACCACTCTGTACGGTTCCCTGCTGGCAAACTGGATCTGCGCCCCCACCGCCGCCAAGCTGAAAGCGGACAATGCGGTGGAGATGCAGCAGAAAGAAGTTATGATCGAGGGTCTTCTGTCCATTCAGGCAGGAGAGAATCCCCGTGTCATAGAAGAAAAACTCAAGTCCTTCCTGGCACCCAAGGAGAGGGCGGCAGCTTCCACCCAGGATGAGGGAGGAGGTGAGTAAACGTGGCCAAGAAAAAGGAAGAGGCACCCCCACCGGGGTCACCGGCATGGATGGCCACGTTCTCAGACCTTATGAACCTGCTCCTTTGCTTCTTCGTCCTGCTGTTCTCCATGTCCACCATCGATGAAGCAAAGCTGAATGAGATCATCGCCTCCATGAGCAGCTCGTTTTCCGTGTTCCAGGGCGGTGCCACCGCCATCGGGGACGGGATCCTGGTGAGCAACGGTGTCAGCCAGTTAAACGAGCTCAGTGAATATATCAACAGCACCGGTAAGGTGGCAGAGTCGGAATCCGAGGCCGTCGAGTTCGAGGAGTACGACAACGAGCAAAAGGGCGTCGAGGAGATGCGCGAGGAGCTCGAGGATGTGAACCTGGCCAAGAACGAGGAGATCAAGGAAGCCATCGATGAGGCCCTGGCGGAGAGTGCCATGGCGGACCAGGTGGATGTCTCATTTACCGCGCAGTACGTGATGCTCACCATGAAGGGCGCGCTGCTGTTTGCCTCCGGATCTGCGGACCTGAGGGAAGAGGCTTATCCCGTGCTGGACAAGGTTGGTGGTATTCTGGAGCGCTACGCCCAGGGCGAGATCGAGATCGACGGTCACACCGACAATATCCCGATCCACAGCTCCCAGTTCCCCTCCAATGAAGAGCTTTCCAGCGCCAGAGCGCTGTCCGTGTTCTACTACATGGCGGAGCACACCAGACTGAACATCCGGAACATGAAGCACTCCGGAATGGGAGAGCGGGTTCCCGTGGCGGACAATGCGACGGATGCGGGCAGAGCCCAGAACCGGAGAGTCGAGATCCGGATCTATAACGCGAACTAGTTTTTCACTAACCAGAAAGGCTTCGGGTTGTAAAACATGAAAAAGAACCTACTGACGATCGTGATCCTGGCACTTCTGATCGTAAACATCGCCCTTACCGCTATCATGATGATCAGCGTGACCAGCACCAACAACAAGACCGCAGCCCTGGTGGACACCATCGCCATGGTCATGAACCTGGAGCTGGTGACGCCGGGAGA
>JAFYFY010000175.1 GCA_017543485.1 Lachnospiraceae bacterium
GGCTGCCGTCGTCAAAAAAGTATATCTCGTGAGTGTAGACTGTCAGAAACTGTTTCATAGCATCCTGCAGTATCCGTCATGCATTGCCGGTCATCTTTGCCATTATCTCTTCCGCTTCCACGGGACGTGAATAATAATAGCCCTGAAAACTGTGGATCCTGTATTTTCGCATGATATCTCTCATGCCCGCGGTCTCTATGCCCTCAACGCAGACATTAGCCCCGAACAGGCCTCCCACGTCGGAAAAGGACGCCACAAGCTTTTCTTCCATTTCATCGTTTTCAATATTCTGCACAAAGCTTCTGTCGATCTTTATTATGTCAAAGGGAAGGTTCTTCAGGATCCCTATGGAGGAATAGCCGGTGCCGAAGTCGTCCAAAGCGACCTTAACGCCGCCCGCTCTCAGGGCCACCACGATATTCAAAAGCATGTTCATGTCCAGAAGCCTGCATCTCTCGGTGATCTCAAGGCACAGATGGTCCGGAGGAAACCCGGTCGCCCTCAGAATGTTCCAGACCCTGTCGATGAAATCGGGCTGTTCCAGCTGAACAGAGGATAAGTTCACGTGAACAGCGAAATCCGGATCCAGATGCCTCATTTTTTCGGCATCCTCCACGGCCCGCCTCAATATCCATTCCCCCAATTCCGGAAAGAGAGGGTCTCTCTCCAATATGGGGATAAAGGAATCCGGCGGCACCACCTATGTCACCGTGCTGGATGAAAACGGTGACAGACGCCGCGTGAGCTTTGTAGCCGGCGGCTCGGACAGAGAGAATTACTGGTGTGTCATGGGACTCACAGAAGGAATGCAGGTATGTTTGGAATAACCGTTTTAAAGTTATGGCATAAAAAGTGGATGAATCTGTGCCTGATCCTGGGGTGCACGCTCCTCATCGCGACGACGGTCAGCTTCCCGATGTACCAGGCGGCCGCCTATGACCGGATGCTCCGGGATGAATTCGATCATTTCTACGCAAAGGAGGGCTCCTGGCCCACCGGCGCCGAGATGACCACCGTTTCAAAAAAAGATAAGACCGGCGCGGCGATCTCCAAGCTGGAGACCTTCCAGAACGGCTTCGCCCAGACGCTGGGTGTGACGGAGAAGGAAAAGATCCGTCTCTATACCCACAGCCGGATGGATCTGCACTCCGAGATGAACCGACCGGATGCCGGGACCCTGTCGCTGCGGCTGGGCGCCATGAGCGATCTGCCGGAGCATGTAAAGCTCCTGGCAGGGGAGATCTACGCCGGGGACCCCTCCGCAGACGGTGTGATCGATATTGTGGTCACCCAGGGGTGCCTGACTGCCCAGGGACTGCTGGTGGGGGAGACCCTTCGGTTCGATGCCATGAAGGATGCACAGGGAAATCCCATCCGCCTTCGGGTGACGGGGGTCATCGCGCCCCAGTCCATGACGGATATCTACTGGCAGACGGATCCGGAGGAGCTCTCCGATGTGCTCTTGATGGATATGGATCTGTTCTCTGCCATGTTTACCGGCGAGAATGCAGGAAAGTATACCCTGACCTGCAAGTATGACATGCTTTTTGAGTATGCCGATCTGCGGGCCCCTCAGGTGGCGTATCTGCAGGCCCAGACCGATTATCTCACAACGACCAGCTCCTACCGGAGCGTGTTAAAGCTCTTTGACTATCCCGAGATCCTGAAGGAATATGCCCAGAAGCGGGAGCGGATCTTTGCCACGCTGATGATCCTGCAGATCCCCGTGCT
Source organism: Lachnospiraceae bacterium (assembly GCA_017543485.1). GTDB lineage: Bacteria > Bacillota > Clostridia > Lachnospirales > Lachnospiraceae > AC2028. Next base: position 1,732 of record JAFYFY010000175.1, read on the forward strand.
GGTGATGCTGGCGGCGTTCCTGTTCATGATCTCCGGTCAGATGTATGAGATGGAGCGGAACGAGATCTCTGTCATCAAGAGCCGCGGAAGCTCCAGAGCCCAGATCTTCCGGCTGTATCTGTATCAGTGCGGGATCCTGACCATTGTGGGTGCCCTGCTGGGGATCCCCCTGGGCCGGGTCTTTGCCAGAGTTCTGGGAGCCACCTCCAGCTTCCTGCAGTTTGACAGCTCCAGACTCTCCGAGGTGAGCTTTACCAGAGAGTGTGCCTTTTATGCGGCGGGAGCCATGCTGGTGACCTTGGGGAGCATGACCCTCCCGGCCATCCGGCACAGCCGCGTCTCCATCGTGCATCTGAAGGCCCAGAAGGCCATACGGAAGAAGACCTGGTGGGAGAAGGTGTATCTGGACATCATCCTCATCGGCGTGTCGATCTACGGTTATTACAGTTTTCACCGGGATGCCCAGAAGCTCTCCGAGCATGTGCTCTCGGGCAAGGGACTGGATCCCCTGCTCTACGTCAGCTCCTCGGTGTTCATTTTGGGATGCGGGCTTTTGTTCCTGCGTCTGCAGCCTCTGTTTGTGCGGCTTCTGCTGGCCATCAGCGGGAAGTTCCTGCGGCCTGCCATCTACGTCTCTCTGCGGGAGAGCGTGAGAAACTCCCGGAAGCAGCAGCTGATCATGCTCTTCCTGATCCTGACGGTGTCCCTGGGCATGTACCATGCCAATGTGGCCAGCACCATCATGGCCAACGCAGAGGAGAACGCCAGATATCTGGACGGCGCGGATGTGATCCTGCGGGAGGTCTGGACGGAGAAGGTGGATGAGGAAGGCCGCTCCACCGGACAGTTTGTGGAGCCGGATTATGCAAAGTACGCTTCCATGCCCGGCGTGGACGGATACACCAGAGTCTCCTACGATGACAAGGCGGCTGCGGTTACCTCCGGGGGGAACAGCAGACAGGCCGTGACCCTCATGGGGATCCACACCAGAGAATTCGGATCCGAGACCGCGGTTTCCAGAGCCTTTCTGCCCCGGCCCTACAGACAGTACCTCAACGACCTGGCGGTGGTCAGCGACGGATTCCTGGCTTCCATGGATTTCCATACCAAGCTGGGATTTGAGGTAGGAGACTCCGTGACGGTGTTAAACCGCTACGGCGGCAGCACCACCGGGAAGATCGTGGCCTTTTTCGACTATTTCCCGGGCTATGCCCCCTCGGTGGTGGAGATCGGACCGGACGGAAGCGCCTTCCGCAGCGACCGGTTTTTGCTGGTGGGCCATTATGCCTCCTTTGTCCGCAAATGGGGAACCCTCCCCTATGAAGTCTGGGTGGACCGGACGGAAGGGGCGGACGATGCGGCGTTTTACGACTGGATCGAGGAAAAGAACCTGCGTCTGACGAAGTTTACGGATCGCGACCGGGATGTGGAGGATGCCATGACGGATCCGCTCCTGCAGGGTACCGGCGGCGTTTTGTCCATGGGATTTGTGGTAACGATCCTGCTGTGCGCGGTGGGATACCTGATCTACTGGGTGATGTCCATCCGGGAAAGAGAGCTGACCTTCGGTGTCCTCAGGGCCTGCGGTCTGCACAAGAGAGAGCTCTTTACCATGCTGCTCATCGAACAGCTCTTCTCCGGCGGACTGTCCATCGCAGCGGGCATCGGCATCGGCAAGGGGGCTTCGAAGCTCTTTGTGCCCATCCTGCAGCAGGCCTATGCTGCGGCCAATCAGGCCATCCCCATGCAGGTGGTGACCAACGCGGCGGCACTGGACAGACTCTATGTGGTGCTGGCTCTGGTCATGACGGTGAGCCTGCTGGTCCTGGTGCTGCTCCTCTTTAGAATGAATGTCTCGAAGGCTTTGAAGCTGGGTGAGGAATAACCATGAAGAATGTGATCGAGTGTGAAAAGATCAGCCGGAAGTTCCCGGTGCCCGGGGGCGAGTTCTATGCCCTGAAGGGGATCGATGCCGCGGTGCCGGAGGGGTGCTTTGCCATCCTGAAAGGCCGCTCCGGTTCCGGCAAGACGACGCTGATGAACATCATCGGGACCCTGGACGACCCCTCCGAGGGGCGGGTGCTGATCGACGGGACCGAGATCCGGGGCATGAGTGCCAAAAAGCGGGAGGACCTGCGGAGAAAGCGGATGGGATTCGTGTTCCAGTCCGTCTCCCTGATCCCCTCCCTGAATGCATGGCAGAATGTGGAGTTTTCCATGCGGATGGCCGGGATCAAATACAGCAAGGAGCGGGATGCGCGCATCGAGGAATGCCTGCGCCGTGTCGGTCTCTGGAACCGGAGAAATCATATGCCGGCGGAGATGTCCGGCGGTGAGCAGCAAAGAGTCGCCATCGCCAGAGCCATCGCCCACAGACCCGGGATCCTGCTGGCGGACGAACCCACCGCGGAGCTGGACAGCGCCATGGCGGCCACGGTGACGGGGGTCTTTCAGGAGATGTCCAGGACCGAAGGCATTACCATCCTCATGACCACCCACGATGTGGGACTGATGGATGCGGCGGATATGATCATTGAACTGGAGAACGGAGAGCGGAAGTCGTGAGCGAAGAAATGATCCGGGCCGAGAGCCTGGTGAAGATTTACAAGACCAAAGAGACGGAAGTGCTGGCGCTGCAGGGGCTGGATCTGACGGTGGAGACCGGGGAACTGACGGCCATCATCGGCAACAGCGGAAGCGGCAAGAGTACCTTCCTGAACATGATCGGCGGACTGGACAGACCCAGTGCGGGATCCCTTTTTGTGGACGGCAGCAATCTCTTTACCATGACCGAGCGGGAGCTGGTAAAATACAAGAGAGATACCGTGGGCTTCGTGTGGCAGAACAACGGGCGGAATCTCCTGCCCTTTTTGTCCGCCATCGAAAATGTGATGCTGCCCATGAACCTGTCCAGCACCCACAAAAAGCGCCAGAAAGCCCTGGAGCTTCTGGAGCGGGTGGGGATGGTGCACCGGAAGAACAGCCGGATGAACATGATGTCCGGAGGAGAACAGCAGCGGGTGGCCATCGCCATTGCTCTGGCCAATTCACCGAAGCTCCTGCTGGCGGATGAGCCCACCGGAAGTGTGGACCATGCCACGGCGGACTACATCTTCGGCGTCTTTTCCGATCTGAACAAGGAAGGGCAGACCATCCTCATCGTCACCCACGATATGGCGCTGTCCAAAAAGGTGCGCCGGGTGGTGGCCATCCGGGACGGCAAGATCAGCAGTGAACGGGTCCTGAAGGAAAGCTATGCGGACCGCGTGCGGGAGAGCGGCATCGACTGGAGAGCGGAGAATACCCAGGACGAATACGCGATCCTGGACCGGGTGGGCCGCGTGCAGCTGCCCCAGGAGCTGTTAAAGGAGCTGGAGCTGGAGGGCAATAAGGTACGTGTCTCCTCCGTGAACGGAGAGATCCGGATCTCCAAGCCATAGGGCGGGAGCGGACTCCCCGGCCGGGGGACAGCAAAGGAGAACAATATGAACAAAGTCAGATTTCATCTGCCGGGACTGCGGTTTAACTATCCTCTCAACATGTTCTGGGTGAGCCTTTTGGAGCAGCACCCGGAATACTTCCGGGAGGGTGTGGAGATCGCGTCCTTTTTTGGTGTCTTTCCCACCTCCAGGTGGAACGGCGGGCGCTTCACCGGCGCGGATCAGTGCGATGCCGCCTTCGTCCATCAGGTCATCAAAGGGGCCAACGACAAGGGAATCCCGGTGCGCTACACCTTCACCAATCCGCTGATCGAGGAGTCCGATCTGGAGGACCCTTTTTGCAACTTCTGCATGGAGGCCGCCAACAACGGAAAGAACGAGGTCCTGGTCTTTTCCCCCATCCTGGAAAAATATCTGCGGGAGAAGTACC
>JAFYFY010000176.1 GCA_017543485.1 Lachnospiraceae bacterium
GGGGGAATAGGAGGTCAGTGCCAGGGGGAGCTTTGCCTCCTCCACGATCTCGCCCTTGAAGCGCCCGATCATGGAGTGCTCACTGGTGCCGATGAGGAACAGGTCCTCGCCCTCGATCTTGTACATCATGGCTTCCATCTCTTTGAAGCTCATCACCCCCGTCACCACATCGCTGCGGATCATAAAGGGCGGGATGCAGTAGGTGAAGCCCTTGTCGATCATAAAGTCTCTGGCGTAGGAGAGCATGGCGGAGTGGAGTCTCGCCGCGTCTCCGATGAGATAGTAAAAGCCGTTTCCGCTGGTGCGTCCGGCTGCGTCCTTGTCCAGGCCGCCGATGCGCTGCAGGATGTCCGCATGATAGGGCACTTCAAATGCCGGCACCACGGGCTCGCCGAACTTCTCGATCTCCACATTCTCGGAGTCGTCCTTTCCGATGGGCACGGACTCGTCGATGATGTTGGGGATCACCATCATGATCTTTAACACCTTTTCGGCCAGCTCGGCCTCCAGGGTCTTCAGCTCTTCCAGTCTTGCGGAATTCGCGGCCACCTCTGCCTTCTTTGCTTCCGCCTCTTCCTTTTTGCCCTGGGACATCAACGCCCCGATCTCCTTGGAGATCACGTTTCTCTTATTCCGAAGGTCATCCCCCTCCTGCTTGGCGGCGCGGCTCTGTCTGTCCAGCTCGATCACCTCATCCACCAGGGGCAGCTTTTCGTCCTGAAACTTTTTCCGGATATTCTCTTTGACGATCTCCGGATTCTCCCGCAAAAACTTGATATCGATCATGTCTTCCTCCTTCTATAGGCATCCGCCGTCTGGCAGCGGGTTTCCTTCTTTCCGAGACGCGGCGTTTTGTGACGCCCGTGTCAGGCGTTACAGCTTCACGGCTTTGGCCTGCTCCAATGCCCTGGCCTCCTCTTCGCTCAGCTCCAGTTTGCAGGCACCGGCTTCCACCTGCTTTGCGTAGGAGTAGCTCCCCTCGGAGCTGTGGACCACATTGAGCAAAAAGCCGTCATCATGCTGATCCAGCACCGCCAGGGCGTAGCTGAGCTGCCCTCCCAGCTGGGAAAAGGCGTCGTAGCGGACCATGGCGGTCTTTTGCAGGTCTTTTTCCTGCCGTCTGTACAGGTCCTTGATCTTGCCCTTATGCTCTTCCACGGTGGTGGAGAGGTACTGGTTTTCCTCGATGATCTGCCCCAGCTTCTCCTCCAGGCTCTCTCCCGCTGCCCCGGCACAGAGTCTGTCCAGCCTGCCGGAGAGCTTTTTTACCTTCGAAGCCTGGACGCACAGGAGGATCAGAAGGACCAGGGCCAGCACGCAGGCAAATGCGGCGATGATGACGAAGATCCCGGGATCCATGCTTCCCATTCCCAGAGAATTCAAGATATTGCTGTTCACGTTATTCCCTCTTTAACTTATCCGCGATCCGGTCCAGATCGTCATGTGTGTAGAATTCGATGGAGATGGTACCGGCGCCGCCGCCCTTGCCGTTTATGGACACCTTGGTGCCCACCGCCATCTTTAACTGCTCCTCCAGATTTGCATAGAGGAGCTTTAAGGTCTCATCGTCCACCTTCTTGGGCTTCTCTGGCTTGTTCATGTTCCGGATGAGTTTTTCCACATCCCGGACGCTGAGCTTTTCGTCGAAGATCTGCTGTGCCAGCTCTGCCTGCTTCGCCGGGTCGCTAACCCCCAGAAGGGCTCTGGCGTGTCCGGTGCTGATCATGTCGTCGATGACCATCTGCTGGACTTCCGCGCTGAGCTTTAAGAGGCGCAGGGCATTGGTCACCGCCGGGCGGGACTTGGAGACCCGCTCCGCCACCTCGTCCTGCTTCAGATGGTACTCATCCAGCAGGCGCTTGTAGGCCTGGGCTTCTTCGATGGGATTTAAGTCCTCTCTCTGGATGTTCTCGATGAGGGAGATCTCCATGATCTCCTGGTCCGAGAGCTCCCGGATGATGACGGGGACTTCCTTTAAGCCGGCCAGCTTCGCCGCTCTCCAGCGGCGCTCTCCGGCGATGATCTCGTAGTGGTCCTTCCGGTCCTGAACGATGAGGGGAACCACGATGCCGTGGAGTTTGATGGAATCCGCCAGCTCCTGCAGCGCATCCTCATTGAACGTCTTTCTGGGCTGATCCCGGTTGGGCTCCACCATGGTGATCTTTACCATGGTCTCGGCTCCCGAAACCGCAGAGCTCTTTTTGCCCCCCGCTTCCTTCTTTTCCGAATCCTTCCCGATCACATCGGGGATCAGACTGTCAAGACCTTTTCCCAATCCTCTGGCTGCCATAACCTTCTCCTTGTATGTTTTCTATACCCTTCCATCCGCATTTCGCGGAAAACGCTCCGCCGATACCTCCGGGCCGCGCTGCCTTGGCCGCTCCCTATGCGGCCTTTACACCGGCATTCCCAGGAGCTCCTTTGCCAGGTTCCGGTAGGCCTCTGCCCCGGCACATTTCGGATCGTACTGTCCGATGGGCTTTCCGAAGCTGGGAGCCTCCGAAAGACGGACATTTCTGGGGATCTTGGTCTTAAAGATCCGGTACCCCAGCCGCCCGGCACTTTCGGTGACGTTCTCCACCACCTGGGTGGAGAGGATCGTCCGGGCATCAAACATGGTAAAGAGGATCCCGCTGAGCTCCAGCTCGTCGTTCATCCTGGTCCGCACCAGATTGATGGACTCGATGAGCTGGCTCAGGCCCTCCAGCGCCAGATATTCGCACTGCACCGGCACGATGACACCGCTTGCCGCCGTCAGTGCGTTCAGGGTCAGCAGATTGATGGCGGGCGGACAGTCGATGAAGATATAATCGAAATCATCCGCCACATATTTGATCTCTTTTTTCAGGATGAACTGGGGCCGCTCTTTTTCGATGAATTCCACCTCTGCCGCCGCCAGGTTCACATTGGAAGGGATCAGGGACACATTGGGCGCCACATCCGGGATCAGGCACTCCTTGATGGTGCACTCCTCGGAGAGCAGCTCATAGACGGTGTTCTCCACCTCGTTCTTGTTCACGCCGAAGCTGCTGGTGGTATTCCCCTGAGAGTCCATATCGATGACCAGGACCTTCTTGCCCAGCTCGCCGATAAATGCGCCCAGGTTCACCGCTGTGGAGGATTTCCCCACGCCGCCCTTCTGATTTGCGATCGCGTAGATATTTTTCATAAGACCCTGCTTTCTTTTTCTTTTGCACGTCGAAATCGCGGCTCTTCCCCGGGGACATGCGTTCTTTTCCCAAAAGAGTCGCGTGTGTGCGAAACCGATTATAACATAGGTAGGGGGGCTTTTTCCATATACAGTATCTTGTGACGCTTCAAAGGTCCCTGCACAACCTGTGGAATCAAAAATCCCCCGGCTCCCCACCGGAGGATTCTGAGTCTTTCTTTGTCTGATCGCGCACCGTCAGACGCCCTGTCCCTACAGCCGCTTTTTGATCTCTTCGATGATGATCTCCAGGGCCTTGATCCGCGCGTATTTTTTGTCATTGGACTCCAGCACGAACCAGGGGGCGAACTCCGTGCTGGTCTTTGCGATCATTTCGTTCACGGCCTTTTCATAGAGATCCCATTTCTCCCGGTTTCTCCAGTCCTCCTCCGTGATCTTCCACTGCTTCTCCGGGGTGTTCTGGCGCAGGGTGAAGCGCTCCAGCTGGGTATCCTTGTCGATCTGGACCCAGAACTTGATGACGATGGCGCCCCAGTCCGTCAGGTCCTTTTCGAACTCGTTGATCTCGTTATAGGCCCGCTTCCAGTCGTTCTCGCTGCAATAGCCCTCCAGCCGCTCCACCATCACGCGGCCGTACCAGGTGCGGTCGAAGATGGCGATGTGCCCGGTCTTGGGAAGCCGGTTGTAGAATCTCCAGAGAAAGTGCCGGTTCTTCTCCTCCGCGGAGGGACTGGCAATGGGGAACACCTCGTATCCCCGGGGATCCAGCGCCGCTGCCACCCGCTTGATGTTCCCGCCCTTTCCGGCGGCATCCCAGCCTTCGTAGGCGATGATCACGGGGATCTTCTTCCGGTAGATCCGGTTGTGCAGATCCGCCAGTTCCTTTTGCAGCTTCTTTAACTGCTTTCGATATTCCGCATCCGTCAGGGTCTTGCCCTTAAGCTTGATCTTCGCCAGCTTCGGCATCTTCACCAGGGGATAGGGATTCTCCGGCACCGCGGGTTTGTACGGGTTCCGGACAGCCTTGTCGATCTCGGCGATGATGGTGTTTGCGATGATGGCTTCCACCTGATCCCGGTCGTCGGCCTTGATCCTGTGCCAGGGACAGATCTCGGAATCCGTGCGTTTCAGATACTCCTCATAGACCTTTTTACACTTCTTGTAGTGCTCATTTTGCCAGAGGTCCTTTTTGTTTACCCGCCATCTGGTATTTTTGCTCTCCAAGAGCTTGTCGATGCGCTTTTTCTGCTCCTTCTCGCTGACCTCCAGGAAAAACTTCACCACCAGGTACCCGTTGTCCCGCAGGCTCCTCTCGTAGTGGATGATGGATTCCACCCGCCTGTCGTACTCCTTCCGGTCCAGCTCCCCTGTCAGGTAGCCATAGGTCACTTCGTCCATCATGCTCCCGTCAAAGAAGGAAAACTGTCCCTTCATGGGCATCCGGACAGCGTGCCGGTAGAGGAAGGGATACCGCTTTTCCTCCTCCGAGATCACATCCATGTTGTATACCCGGAAAAACCGGGGATCCATGAATTTGATGATGCTGCCCAGCGCCGATCCCTTTCCGGAGGCGCTCCAGCCCTCCAGGATGACGATCACCGGAAGCCCTTCGTTCTTGATGACCTGCTGCCTTCCCGCCAGCTCGTTACGGTAGATTTCTTTTTCCCGGGATCCGCTCATAGGCACCTCCTTGCTCTGGCGCAGTTTTCAGAATATATCTGTATCATATCCCTATTGTCTGATAATTTCAACCATCCCGTGTCAAAGATACCCCAGCGCGCGAAAGACCAGCACCACCCCGAAGAGCAGCAGGGAAAAAAGGGGAAGCCCCCGGACATAGATCTTAATGTCCTCCGGGCTCATGGTCATATGGAAAAACATGCTGATCCCCAGATAGCCCACCAGGATTTTCACCCACAGCGCCAGGTCCGGATAGCCAAGGAGCACATACCGGCATCCCAGCAGCACCGCCGTCCCCACAAACATGGGAGCCGCGGAGATCAGGATGTTCTGAAGGGCCACCAAAAAGACGCCGCCCCGGTTCCGGAAGGCCACATGTCCCAGGGAGTGCCCCTCCTTCTTAAACAGCGCCACCTCCGTCACCTTGGCACCGGTGAGAAGCGCAAAAAGGGCGTGGGCGGTCTCATGGATCATCACCCCGGGGAAAAAGAGATAGTTGATCACCGCATAGACGATCCAGGGATCCACAAAGATCCCCACCAGGGTGGCCAGGGTCAGGCCGATCATATGGATCGCAAAGCCCACCACGATGACCGCCACGGAGATGAGGATGGCCGCCACCGCGGCGTAGAGAAACATGTTCGGATAGATCCGGTCATAATACTGTGCCAGCATAAACAGACGCCTCCCGCGTCAGCTCCCGTTTTGGGCTTCGGCTTCCCGCTGCTCAGAAGCCCAGGTCCTCTCCCACCAGGATCACGTGGATCCGGTCCTTATGGCGGGAGTAGCGCGTGATGAGGAACTGACAGCAGATGGTATCCGGGGATTTGCAGTCCATGCAGGTCCCGGTTTTGGAACAGGGGGTGTTTAACCCGAAGCGCTGGGCATTGATGGGCGCCGCCACATTCCGCGCCCGCTTCATGGCGCCGTCCACATCATCGCAGACCTTGTTCATGGAGATGATAAATACCACCTTTCGGGGTCCCTGTGCAATGGCGGACACCCGGTTGGAGTTTCCGTCGATGTTCACCAGCACGCCGTCCCGGGTCATGGCATTGGCGCTGGAGAGAAACACATCCGCGTCATAGGCCTTCAGCATGGCAGAGCGCTTGTCCGCCTCCGCATCCCGGTCGATAAAGTTGTACTCCCCCTTCTTAAGTGCCTCCACCAGACCGATCTCATGCGCGCTCATGCAGCCTCCCATGGTGACGCTGCTCCCCTGGGGGATCAGTTCCAGCGCTTTCCGTAATGCCTCGGCCTTGTCCTTTGCGTAGTACCCGCTCATATTGCGGGACTCCAGTCCTTTGATCACCGTAGCCGCCAGCAGTTCATTTCGCTTCACGATATTTTCGTTCATCCTTCTCTCCTTTTTTCTAAAGATTCCCCAGCGCTGCATCCAGCGCCTCCAGATCCGCATCCGTGGTGGACCATCCCGTGGCAAACCGGACCACGGTGTGATCCTTGTCATAGGGCTCCCAGAAGCTGAAGGCCAGCTCCTTTTTCAGCTTCTCCATCTGCGCATTTTCCAGGATGAGAAACTGCTGATTCGTGGGGGAGTCCAGAGCGAACCGGCATCCGTGGGATGCAAAGATCTCCTTCATCCGCTCCGCCTTCCCGATGGCGCCTTTGCCGATCCGAAAGTACAGATCATCCGTAAAGAGGGCATCGAACTGCACCCCCAGAAGCCGCCCCTTGGCCAGCAGCGCTCCCCTTTTTTTCACGGAGGTGAGAAAGTGCTTCGGTCTGTTCTGCCTCGTGAAGACCACCGCCTCCCCGCAAAGGGCTCCCACCTTGGTCCCGCCGATGTAGAAGACATCACAGATCTGCGCCAGCTCCCGCAGCGTCACATCCGCTTCCCGGCTCTCCAGTCCGTAGGCCAGTCTGGCGCCGTCCAGGAAAAGCGGGATCTCAAAGCTTCTGCAGATTTCCGACAGCCTTGTCAGTTCATTTTTGGTGTAGAGCGTTCCGTACTCCGTGGGCCAGGAAATGTAGACCATCCCGGGGAACACCATATGCTCCCGGTTTTCATCCGCGAAAAATCCCTCCAGATAGGTCTTTAACTCTTCCGGATCGATCTTCCCCAGATGCCCGGGAAGTGTCAGGACCTTGCTGCCGTTATATTCGATGGCGCCGGCTTCATGCATGCCGATGTGTCCGGTCTCGGCGGCCACCACCCCCTCAGCGTCGGCCAGCATCGTGGAGATCACCACCGCATTGGTCTGGGTGCCCCCCACCAGAAATTCCACCTGCGCATCCGGGATCCCCACCGCCGCGCGGATCTTTTCCCTGGCCTGCTCACAGTACCGGTCGCTTCCGTATCCCGGAAGGCTTTCCAGGTTGGTCCTGGTTAATGCCGCCAGGACCTCCGGATGGGCACCTGCGATATAGTCGCTTTCAAACGAGATCATCCTTTAAATTCCTCCCCAAAGAGCACCCGGACACAGTCCGCCTTGCCGAAATCTTTGGTCCCCATGCCGTACCCCGTCTCGGACACCGCCATCAGGGGCAGGCTTCCGAAGCGGGTGGAAAAATACCGCACCAGCGCGGCACCGGTGGGGGTGGCCATCTCCCCCCGGGTCCCGTCACTGTAGATGGGGATTCCCTTCAGGATCCGCGCCGTGGCAGGGGCAGGAACCGGCAGGATCCCGTGTGCACACCGCACCTCCCCGCTGCCCACCTGAATGGGACTGGTCACCACCAGGTCCGGGGCCAGCTTGTTCATCAGATAACAGACCGCCGTGATGTCCGCGATGGCATCCATGGTCCCCACCTCGTGGAAGTGGATCTGATTCATGGGAACTCCGTGCACTTCGCTCTCCGCCCCGGCGATGATCTGGTACACCGCCAGCACGTTTTCCTCCACCTTCTTTTCCAGATGCAGGTCCCAGACGATGTGCTCGATGTCATGCATCCCGTAGTGCGCGTGACTGTGGGTGTGGGCATGCCCGTCGTGAGTGTGTTCGAAGGACCCGGCGTTGTGATCGTGATCATGATGGTGGTCATGGTCGTGATCATGATGATGCTCATGGTCGTGGTCATGCTCGTGATCATGGTGATGCTCGTGGTCGTGGTCATGCTCGTGATCATGAGCATGATGATGGTCGTGATCGTGCTCATGCCCATGGTCATGCCCGTGACCGCTGCCGATGAGATCCTCGTCCTCTACCTGATCTCCCACATATACCGTGATGTGGCTCCCGGTGATCCCGCACTTTTGCTTCCGGCTCAGCTCATAGCGGACTCCTGGGATTCCCAGGGCATTCAGCTCCGCCAATACCGCGTCCCTGTCCGGGAAAAGATCCAGCAGCGCACTGGCCAGCATGTCCCCGGCCACGCCCATTCCGCAGTCGATAAAGAGTGTTTTTTTCATATGCTTTCCCCCGTAATGATCCGGACCCGCAGGGTCTCGGACTCTTTTTTCCGGGATCCGCTGTTGTCGGCTCCCTGCGTTTATGATGTCTTCAGTTTTTCTTCCAGCTCCTTCAGATAGGTCGCATACCGGAGATTGTGGGACTGGATGGCGCCCTCGGAGTGCACATAGTCCAGCAGCCCCCTGGCATCCACCCACTTATAGTCCGTGGTCTCTCCCTCCTGAAGTCGCACGCTGTCCTTGTCCTGGCTGGTCTTTGCCAGATAGGAGTGATAGATGGCATGGCTGGAGTCCTTTCGCGTCACCGAGATCTCTTCCCAGGTATCCGCCACCATCCCGGTTTCCTCCTGCAGCTCTCGCTTCGCCCCCTCCAGCGGCCCCTCTCCCTTCAGGACGCTTCCGCCGGCACTGGCCTCCCAGTACCCGGGGTATACATCCTTGTCCGGATGGCGCTTCGTCAGAAGATACTCTCCGTCCGCCGCCTGCAGCAGGATGTCCACCACCAGATGGTACCGTCCCTGTGTCACATCCCGGAAGTTTCCCCATTCCCGCTGCCAGACCTCCCCCGTGGGCTGTTCGTTCTCGTCATACAGATCCCAGTACTCCATCGGCGTCCTCCTCTTTTCCTGTGTCTGTGTTTTTGCCCGTGCCCGTCAGCTGCTCATAAGTCACACCATATTTGCGGGCGATATCCTCCGCGTAGGAACGGCCTTCCGGCGGTGCGATCTTCATCAGGAAAGACCGTCTGCCCTCTTTGGATTCCGCCACCAGGGAGGCTGCTTTTCCGCCTTTCGTGGCGGCGTTGAACTCTCCGATCTCGTAGGCCAGCTTGTGCATATGGGTGTTGTAGATGGTCCGGATCCGTTTGTCCAGGATGGCCCGCACCGCATCCTTCGCGATATAGTACCCTTCCTCAAAGGAAGTGGTGGAGAAAGTCTCGTTTAACAGAAGCAGACTGTCGCCGGTGCAGGTCTCGAAGATCTCCTGGAACCGCCGGCACTCCTCCCCCAGTCTTCCCAGATCCAGGGTCTTGTCCTCATCCGCCGGGTAGTGGGTGTAAATACAGTCTGCCGGGGTGAAGGCAAAGGACTGCGCGGGAACGCTGAGTCCTCCCTGGGCCAGCACATACAAAAGCCCCACTCCCTGCGTGATGGTGGTCTTGCCGCCCCGGTTTGCGCCGGTGAGAAGATACACCGTATGCTCGTCCGAAAAGTCCAGATCGTTTTTCACGATCTCCTCCGGGTCCAGCTCCCCCGCCACCGCCAGCTTCAGGTTGTACAGGCCCCGGGCCTGCATCCGCACATCCCCCGCACCTGTCAGAAGCTCCGGAGTGCAAAAGCTCAGCCCTTTTTCCTTCAGGCCCTCGATGTATTCCGCCCAGCGGACATAGTAAACAAATTCCGGGATCAGATCCGTGATATCCCCGATGCTCAGGGAGACGTATTTGCTCAGGAGCTGTTCCAGCTTTCTCGTCAGATGGGACAGCAGATGGCTCACCTCCCGGTCAAAGTAGTGGGTCATATAGGCCCCGGAATCCTGCTCGGGGATCCGGGCGATGGTGCCTGCTGCCATGAGAGGTCCCAGAACCGGGAGCCGCATGGCGGCAAAGAATTCCCCGTACCGCCCCACCTTTCCCAGGAATTCCCCGCTGCTGGGGGAAATGTTCTGGAACCGGTAGCTGCCGTTCCACTCGTTCCCTTCCGTGATCCCGTCCTTCGTTCCCATGCGACCGGCGAAATTCCCCAGGATCCCGGAGCTGACAAAGGGCTTGCTGTTTACGGAGATCAGCCCCACACTCTCCACTTCAAAGCTCTGGTTTAAATTGATCCCCAGGGTGACGCTCCGCAGACTGTGGGTATCCGCCCGCAGGGCCGCCACATCTTTTTTCAGTTCCTCAAACAGCGAGGCGTCATAGACCGCATCGATGTACTGCTTCAGCTCCAGCAGACCGTCGGACCGGATCTCATAGGTTTCCAGGCACTCCCGCAGCGCCTCCACACATTTGATATAATCATCCAGCTCGCTGAGGCGGTGGAGGAATTCCCAGAGCCCGGACTTGATCTCGTGATCCCGCTTAAAGCTTCCGTATTCGTTCAGAAACTGCACCTGTCCCAGAAGCTCCAGAATGCGCTCTCTCATCTCGGGAAACGCGCAGATATCGGAAAAGACGCCGATGCGGTAGCGGGCCGTCTCCGGATCCGCCGTCATGGTCCGCATCACGGAAAGGATCATATTCCGTTCGCTCTCCTTGACCGCCAGCTTTTCCGTCACGGTATCCAGCCCCAGATCGTGGGCCGCCGTCTCGCTCATAACCCGGTAGGAAACCTCCTCCCCTCTGGGGAACAGAATACTGATCAGCTTCTTTCCGTTCATCTAGACTCCCCCTTTTCCCGTTTCAACCACATGCCGGAAACAGGCAAACGCTCTGGCGGAAGCCGCCCGCACCCGCTTCCGGCTCACCTTGCACACCTCTCTGTCGTAGGTATAAAGGCCGTTTAACTCCCCCTCCACATCTGACAGTTGTGTCAGGATCACGCCGCAGAGCCCGTTTTTGATGGAAGGGAGCACCATGGCCCGGTACATCTGCTCGATCTTTGCCGTCAGGGCCTCTTTGGAATGAGTCCGTCCGTAGCCATAGTGCTTATACTCCTTTGACACATGCCCCGGCACCTCCCGGGAGAAGCCGCCGCACTCGCTCAAAAACAGGAATTTGTCCTCGTGCTTTGCGCGCAGCACCTTGTTCCGGTAGTAGATATGCTCGCTTTGGGCGTCGCTGAGCTTCTGGATGAACCACCCGGAGGTGCTGTCATAAAACCGGGTGGCGTCTGTTTTTTTCGCGGTCTCGTACATCCGGTCCGCGTGAAACTGTCCCCATCCCTCATTGAAGATGGTATACCCGATGATGCAGGGATGATTGTAGAGAAGACGGATGGTCTCCTGCATATGGTTCTGGAAAATGTTCCGGCGCCTGGCATCCTTCTTGTGCTCCACCGTATCCGCCTTGTGCTTGTTCACAAAGGTGGGGATCACCGTATCCCGCATAAAGCGGTACTCCCCGGAGTTCACCATATCCTGGATCACCAGCATCCCCAGTCTGTCACAGCGCTCATAGAACACATCCGGTTCGATCTTGATATGCTTTCGCAGGGTGTTAAAGCCCAGCTCCTTCATCCGCAGGATATCGCGCTCGTACTCCGCCGGGTCCCTGGGCAGATACACGGTGTCCTGATAATACCCCTGATCCAGCACACCGTTTAAGAATACGGGTTCTCCGTTTAAGTACACCCGGGCATAAAACCCGTCAGACTTTACTTCCACGGTGCGAAGGGCGAAATAGCTCTCCACCCGGTCCGTGTCGGTGCTCACC
Source organism: Lachnospiraceae bacterium (assembly GCA_017543485.1). Classification (GTDB taxonomy): domain Bacteria; phylum Bacillota; class Clostridia; order Lachnospirales; family Lachnospiraceae; genus AC2028. The sequence goes on from JAFYFY010000176.1 coordinate 11,587, forward strand.
CGGAGCCGGTACAGGTTCGGATGCTCCGGCGTCCAGAGCATGGGAAGTGTCACGGGGATCCTGGAAACCGGTCGCATCACGGCTCCGGATATCATCTGTTTTCCTTCCGGATCCCACAGACTGATCTCCACGTCTTTGGCGTCCGTAAGGACCTCCACCGTAGCCCCCGTCAGATCCGGCGTGATCTTCAGCTTCCGGATCCGGTGCATCGCAGGCACCGCTTCGATCCAGACCTGCTGCCAGATCCCGGATACCGGCGTATACCACATCCCTCCCGGCGTCTTGGTCTGCTTTCCGTAGGGGAGCTCCAGGGACAGATCGTCCTTCACATCCACATACAGCTCGTTTTCTCCGGTCCGCAGGGAATTGGTGATGTCCATTTCAAAGGGCAGGTATCCCCCTTCGTGCTTCCCCAGATATCGGTTGTTCAGCCGGACGCTGCAGACCTGATCCACGGCGCCGAAATGCAGAAAGACCTGATCCCCTTCCCCCGCAAAGCCCTCCGGCAGCCGGAATTTGCATAGGTAGCGCAGATCTTCCTCAAAGGTCTCGATGGTCCAGGGAGCAGGAATCGGCCTGCCGTGCAAAGACCATCCCTCGCTCAGCGGAAAAAAGCTTTCTCGTTTCAGTTGCGGACGCGGGTATACCGCATCCCACAGATCGGACATTTCTCCATCCTCCCGTCAGTTGGTCATGACTTCCATCAACAGCTTGTAGGTATTCTTCATCCCGTCCATATGGCTTCGCTCATAGCCGTGGCTGGCACTGACCCCGGGGCCGATGGCACCGTGCCGGATGTCATATCCCGCCACCATGGCAGGATCCCCGTCCGTCCCGTAATGCGGGGTGAAAATATCCGGCACATAGTCCGCACCGGCTTTTTCCGCCAGCTCCTCCAGCTCCCGCACCAGATCCTGGTGATAGGGAAATCTGGAATCCATGCAAAACACTGTGACTTTCCGTTCGTCCGTGGTCTGCTCCGGACCGGTGCAGGCGATATCCAGCGCCAGAAAATCCTCCGTATCCGCAGGCAGGAAGGAGCCGCCATGACCGATCTCTTCATAGAAGGTCAGATACAGACAGACCTTCCGTTTCAAGGCCAGCCCCTCCTCCCGGATGGTCCGGGCCGCTTCCAGCAAAAGCGCCACCAGTGCCTTGTCGTCGATAAAACGCGACTTCAGATACCCGTTCTCATAGGCAAATTTTGGATCCAGCGCCACATAGTCCCCCACCTGAATGCCCAGGGCCCGCACGTCCTCCGCACTGTGCACATCCGCATCCAGCACAGCGACACAGTTTTTCTCAAAATCCGGTGCCTCCTCCCAGAGAGCGTCCGGCGTCACATGCACCGAAGAGCGCGCCCGCTGAAGCGCCCCTGTGATTACCTTCCCGGAACGTGTGTGGACCCGGATGTTTTCATGCTCCGCGTGGTAGGCATACAGTCCCCCCACCTTCACCACCTTCAGGGTGCCGTCCGGATGAATGTGCCGGACCATGAGCCCGATGGTATCCGCATGTGCGCAGACCACCAAAGGTCTCCCGCTGCCCCCCAGGCAGGTAAGGAGTCCGCCCTTTCGGAGCGTCTCCACTTCCAGCCCCAGTCCTTCCAGCCTGTCCCGCAAAATCTCCTGCAGCGGATGGATCTGTCCCGTGACGGAGTCGGTCTCTAAAAGCTCCCGAAAGGCGGAAAGAAACCGGTCCTCGTTTAGTGAAAATACCATATTCTGCTCCTTCTGTTCCCTTGTTTACTCCCCTGTGGGGATCGCCTCGTTCAGGCTCTTGTTTCGGTAGTTCAGATTCGTCCGAAGGGAATACCCCTGCTCCTCCCAGAAGGCATTGGCAGGGTCATTATCCCGAAAGACCAGTCCGAAGATCTTCTGGATTCCTTCTTGTTTCAGCGCCTCTTCCGCCCGGGCCACCAGCTTCGCCGCGATGCCCATACGGCGGCAGTCCGGGTGGACGCACAGGTGATGCACGATGGCCCGGCGCCCGTCATGGCCCGTCAGGATCACACCGATGATCTGATCCCCCGCCACTGCCGCAAAACAGGTGGTGGGGTTGCGCTTTAAGTATTTCTCGATCCCCTCCCTGCTGTCATCCACCGGATTTAATGCCCGTCTGCTCTGCTCCGTGCTGCTCCAGAGTGCAAAGATCGCATCATAATCCTCGATGGTGACCAACCGGATCTCATATTCCATCTCTTGTTCCTATGCTCCTTTTTTGATCTGTCTAATTAAAAGCGTCCGTTATTTATTCTCGGATCTGATATCGCATCTCCCGGTAAAGGCCGTCCTTTTCCCGAAAGCCCAGCTTCTCATAGATGGGATACCCCTCCTTTGTGGCAGACAGATCGATGCGTCCCAGCCCAATGAGCCTCCCGTAGTCCAGCAGATTCCGCATCAGGGTGGTGCAGATCCCTCTGCCGCGATACTCCGGCTCCGTATAGACATTCAATACCACGCCGTACAATCCTTCCTTCAGATTCGGATTCGCCGGCATCTCGATGATCTGCAAGTAGGCGACGCCTATGATCTGCCCCGCATCCCGGGCGGTGAAAGCGAGGAGTTCGATTCCCAGTTTTCGTAAGAAATAATCCTGGAGCTGAGCCCGGATGGTGACTCTCTGCTCCGGGGTGGTCTCTCCAAAGTCCTCCTGGATATAGGCCAGGCGCAGTTCGATCAGCTCCTCGATATCCGATTTGTCCGCGTCATCATAGCGAATTTCCATCCGCATCCCCTCCCTGATCCGGCAGCCGGATCGCATACATCTGTATGATCTCCCGGAAAGTTTCGCTGTAGAATTCCCGCTGCAGGACGCCGCCGCAGTTTCGGATGACCCCCGCGGATGCGGCGTTTTCCCGGTCGCAGGATACCAGCACTTCCCTGATCCCCATCCGTTCGCATACCCCGAGTGCCCGGGAGAGGATCTGTGTGCCGTATCCCTTTCGCCGCTCCGTGGGCCTGACGGAATACCCGATATGTCCGCCCTCGTTTTTCAGGAAATCATTCAGCGCCAGCCGGATGTTCACCATCCCCACGATCCGGCCATCCTCCTCTCTTACACAGAAATAGGTCAGGTCCGGCACTCTGGGCTTCGGGAGATTGGCGATGTCCATCTGACAGCGCAGCTTTTCCAGCCACATCTCATAGGTGGACTCTGCCAGAAATTCATCCAGAGAGCCGCTTCCGTTCACCTCCGAACCAAATCGGTAAAACTCCTCGATATAGTCGATGGCCTGCTCCCTGTGCTCCGGGAGCGGAAGGACCAGCTTCATACTTGAACCTCGTGCTTGTTTCTATGATGGCTTATTCTGTAGCCGCACAAATTGTACGTGCACTAATTGTGCGGGTATAATTTGTGCGGGCACAAATTGTGCTTAGAGCCCCATATTTAGTCCCGCACAATTTTGTTTCACATTATGTAAATTGTGCCGTTTCACAAATCAATTCAAGATTTAGTGGTTTCATGTTTCACGTGAAACATCATTTGGTGTCGGGATTTTGCCGGATGGACTCTGTTTCACGTGAAACAACAGAGCACATCCCCTAGATATGGTATTCCGGGTTTCTCTCCGCATATTCTTCCTTTGTAATGTCCAGCTCGGCGATTTGATAGACCGTCCCGTTAAAGGTTTCTTCCGATCCTTTCCGGTCTGTACTCTCATGAAACCCGACAGAACGGTAACAGCCGTATGCGGCCGCATTCTTTTCAAAGACGCCGATGGTGACCTTATCCGCACGCATGATCCGGAAGCAATACTCCAGTGCCAGCTTCAGCATCTCCTTCCCGTATCCGCATCCTCTCTTGGAAGAATCCACCACCACCCATCCAAGCCGCAGGATCTTCGGATCCCCCTGCATATATCGGATGATGAAATGTCCCACCGGGCCTTCCTCGCTCACCGCTGTGAAGGGATAGAAATTGTCCGGTTCCGCACAGTCTCCGTTATGCAACTGGTACTTCTCATTCATGACATTGGGATCAAGCGGATATTCTCCGAACCGGTAGCCTCCCCAATAGAAATAGACCTGCCGATCCAACAGCCATCCGGAAATGTATTTTGCGTCACAGGGTTTATAAGGTCTTAGGCGGATCATCTCTCTTCTCCTTTGTTTCTGCGATGAAGCCGCAGGAAATTGATCAGATTCCCGATCACAACACAGGCCAGCCCGATGATCAGATCCTGATACGAACCGCTTTCGTTAAATACCGATTTCAGAATAAAGAGTAGACCCACCACGGACAGGACCGCTGTCAGGATTGTCATCAGTTTCCCAGGTATCGTTTTATCCATTTCTTCTCCCGTAAAATCAATCGTGATTTACTTGCTGCATTCCTTTTCGATCCGTAGGTAGATAACGGCCAATGCGATGGAAAGGAATACGGTGCCCAGGATCGGGAATACGAATCCGGCGGAATTCTGCTTCAGGAACAGCAGCGGCAGACCAAAGAGTTCCAGAAGCGCCGCATAGACAAACCAGAGAATGGCGACTTTCCGGTTATACGCCTTTACATCCTTTACTTCCGGCGGCTTCACCCCGGAGAAAAACCCGACGGCTTCCCGGGACCGCAGACACCAGATCCCGATCCCCGCCATACACAGTGCTACGACTGTCCAGATCACAAATCCGACCACCATATGCCACCTCCGTATCCGTAACCTTTACACTTCCTCCAGGATCCGCAGAAGCACCTTCACGCAGCTCTCTGCAGCGTGGTGAACCATATCCGAAAACTCCTGCTCTCCTCCCTCCACGCTGTCACTGACAGCCTTCAGACAAAGAGCCGGCACCTGATTCCGGTAACAGGTAAGAAGGATCCCCGCGGATTCCATCTCACAGATATCCGCCTGATATTCTTCATGGAGGGCACGTTTTTTCTCCGGATCTGCGATAAATTTATCCCCGGAGGCACAGATCACGGCCTTCAGTTCCGGGACTGCCCCCTTGGCCAGCTCGATCATGCCGGGATCCGCCGGAATATACACGTCCGGAAAAGCAGCATACTGTCCGGGCTTTACCCATGGCTCAAAGGGAGAGGCATCAAAGTCGTAATGCACGCATTTCTCCACCGCCACCACGGTGGAGAGCTTCATCTCCTCCGTCAGACCGCCCACCACGCCGAAGTTGATGATGCGTTCCACGTCGAACCTTGTGATGAGAAACTGTACCGTCGCTGCAGCGGCAATCTCCCCGGCGCCGCTTCCCGCCACATACAGATCATGTTCCCGGATCCGGTAATGATAGACGGAATATCCCTTTTCCTCTATGGAACCCATGGGATTTCCGCACCCCTTTAACAGGGCGTCGATCTCCTCCGGAATGGCCACCACCATACCAAGCTTCATAGCGCTCCTCCCCTTTTCCTGTTTCAATCCTCACAGGTGTAACCCGGCTTTTTATATAGGTACTGTTCCGCCGGGGTGATACATCTGTCCCATACCTGTTCCTTCCAGTCTTCTTCAGCCACATCTCTGATGGCCACCGACACGCTGGAAGTCCTGCACCCCAGGGTTTCCGCGATGACATCCGCTACCCGTTCGGCACAAAGGCGTTTTTGCTCATCGGATCTGCCGGAATAACAACTGATCTCCACATGCGGCATAAGGATCTCCTTTATGAACGCTGACCCTGCTCCCAGTCTTTTTGCAGGATCGCATAAAAACACTCGTCACAGATTCCCTGATTGTTCCTTCCCGCTTCCCGGTGTGTCCCTTCGTACTGCATGCCGCACTTCGCCATCACCCTTCCGGAATTGGGATTGTTCACGTCGTGCACTGCCTCGATCCGGTTTGCCTTCACCTCTTCAAAAAAGAAACGGATCAGTGCATGCAGTGCTTCCGGCATGATCCCCTGATGCCACCAGTCATATCCGATACAGTATCCGATATGTACGGTATCCACAGGATCGATGACTTTAACCGCGGAAATGCTCCCAATGGGACGGTCCCCGTTTCCCTTCGGGACGATGGCCCATTGATAAAACCGTTCATCCTCATACCTGCCGGCCCAGTCACTCACCACATACTCCGACACCTCCACACTGCTGTGGGTGGGCCAGGTCAGAAATTTCGTCACCCGGTCATCGGAAGTCCAGTTCTCATAGGCCGCCCGGGCATCCTCCTTCCGAAACCGCCGAAGGATCAGCCTGTCCGTCTCCAATTGTACCGTTCCCTTATGTTCCATCCCCGCCTCTTTCTTTCATCCGCATCAGGAGCTTCAAATAATCCTGCGCTCGAAATACTCTTATCTATGCGCTGGGCTGCCGGAACGTTCCGATCTTCTCCATCACCAGCTCTACCGTTTCTGCCACGAACCGGTCCGCATCCTCCGGTGTGAGATGTCGGTACTGCCTATGCAGATCCCCGTGCTCTCCGCCCCGATAAAATCCACAGATATATCCCCGCCTGTTAGAAAATGCGTCCTTCGCAAAGATCTCCATATAATCGTTTTCCAGATCCTGTGCGGTTTCATACACCCGAAAGGCCCGAAAATCCGGATGCTCCTCCAGGTACAGAAAGTCCAGATCATACCAGTCTGCCTTATTCTCCCACAGAAGATCCGTTTTCGTCTTCCCCTCCCGGGCCGCCTTCTCCTCGGACACATTCGGCATGTAGATCTTCTCCGTCCACTCCACATCCGTCAGGAGATGCACATAATACCCCAGGAAAAAAGAATACTGCCTCAGATCATATCCCCGGATCAGCTCCTGGGAAAAATACTCCCTGCAAAACCGGTCCAGATCGAAAAAGATCCCGTCCGGCTCTTTCTTGAAATGGGAGACCATCTTCGGAGGTTCATAGGCAGACCAGTCCGCATTGGGAACCCCACTGTCCGGTGCAATATTTCCAATGACAAAAGCCGTCTCATCCAGCCCATGTATCCGCTTTAAAATTTCATCTGCGATCCGCAGATGCACCATCCATGATGCCATAGCGATACCTCCTGATCAGTTTTATTCCTCGAAAAGGGATGGTCTCCCTCCCGGTTCGTATCGTATTTCGTATTGTGGTCTTACTCTACGGAGCCTCAGGAGGCAAATCACTCCGTCTCCCTGTTCCGAGATGCACCCCGAGCAGGAGGCGCCGGATAGTACACGAATCCGGCGAGCTTATCTCGAAGCGTGATCTTGCCAAAACAACTCCAGCTACAGGGACGAATCGACAGGATGTCGATTCGAGCAAACCCCGCGGCATGGATGCCGCGTGTTTGCGACCCGTCACTAGCTCCGTTTTTCCTGTTGTTTTGCTGCAAGATCCGCTGAAGAGATGCGCGAGACGGATTCCTGTGCTGTCCGGAGACTCCGTCTGATCGGTTTCGTCACTGCAAATGTGCTGAAGCGTCACATCCGTCAGTTTTTGGCAGCATGTTTCACGTGAAACATTTTTGCAAACAAGTGACACTTGTGTCGTTATTATAGTGCAAACGTACAGGTATCCCCTCAGATCAACCGCACCAGCTCGCAATTGGGAATAGGCCCCCAATAATCCTTCAGCGGAATATTCCGGATCCGGTTGATGATGCTCCGGTTCATGGCCCCGTGCCCGATGATCAGCACACACTTTTCCTCCGTCACCTCCGGTGGCAGCATCTCCTCCAGGAACGCCCCCGTCCGGGCATACAACTCCGCAAAACTCTCCGCCTCCGCAGGGGGATCATAGTGTTCCGGATCCTGAAACAGATTGTAAAGAGGACAGTCCGGTTTTTCGAAGACATTCTGCGTGCCTTCGCAAATCCCGAAGCTCATCTCCCGCAGCCTGTCGTCATAGATGATGGGCGTATCCTTCCCGGCGAAAAAAATCTCCGCCGTCTCCCTGGCCCGTTTCAAAGGGGAGCAGTAGCAAAGATCGAAATGGATGTCCTGATATTTCACCGCGGCCTCTGCGGCCATCCTTCTTCCCTCTTCATTCAGGGGGATGTCCACCCGTCCCTGGATCCGGTATTCCCGGTTCCAGTCGGTGACCCCGTGCCTCATGATATACAGCATTCCATCTCCCCCGGTTATTTCTCTTTCTTTTCCTTCGAAACCTCTTCAAAGGAGGCATCGGGGGTTTCCGCTGCCTTTTCCGCATCCCGGGCCGCCTTTTCCAGCTGGCTGTAGACCCCGGAGAAATAGATGGTGGTGATGAGGTCCGTCACGCCGCTAAAGAGCAGTCCGATGCCGATCATACGAAACAGTGTGACCTGGGCTTCGAAGGGATTGCGGATCAGGATGATCCCGAAGATCACATTGATGATGGCTAACACCAAAGCGGCTCCCCAGTTTCCGGTCTTCAGCCGCAGCATATCGATGGAGCTTTGCAGTTTGATGCAGCCGCTGACGACGATGAGGATTCCCAGGAGCATGGGGATGAGTCCGATGAAGAGCTCCCGGTTTAACAGGATCACGATCCCCACCGTGATGGCGGTGAGTCCGTAAACAAAGTCATTTCGAAAGAAGTTTTCTTTGGTGTCCCGGATGAGATACAGAACGATAAAGACGGCGCCGCCGATGATGGAGGCCCATCCCAGCACGGAGGCGATGAGCATCAGCATGGCCTCGGGGATGGCGATGGCAGCTATCCCAACCAGGATATAGAGTACCGCGGTAAAGATGGCTGTCCAGCGAAGGGATTTCGTGGCTTCGCTCATCTTTATGAAGGTCTCTTTCATGGCTTTTTCCGTGCTTTCCGTTTTTTCCGATTTTTTCATGATGTCTTCCTTTCTGCTGGTTCCTTTTGACCGATCTATAGAGGCTTCTTCGCCGGCATGCCCGCTTTTCGGGGGTATTTTTCCGGCGTGGGAGCAGTCTTTTCCATACGGATCAACGTACGGGAGATCTCTGTGCCGGGGAGCAGAAAGCTCTCCACCTGTGCCTCCCCGCCTCCCAGGGTAGTGATGGCGTTTCCTGCCTGGGCCAACTCCTCCTGATAGTCCCCGGATTTGTATGCCACAAAGGATCCTCCCACCCGGACAAAGGGCAGGGCATATTCGCTCAGCACCGAAAGTCTGGCCACCGCCCGGGAGGTGCACAGGTCGAAGGATTCCCGCAGGGAATCCGGTCCCGGTTTGGCCAGATCCTCACATCTGCCGTGGACGCAGCGGATGTCCTGAAGGCCCAGTGCGCCGGATACTTCCGTGAGAAACTCGATCCGCTTTTGCAGGGAGTCCAGAAGCGTCACCCGGACTCCGGGGAAGACGATCTTCAGCACCATTCCGGGAAATCCGGCTCCGGTACCCACATCGATGAGGGAGGGCCCGCAGGAGGTCAGAAGCTCCTTCATGCCTTTTAACTTTACGATGGAGAGGCTGTCCGCGAAATGCTTGATCACCACTTCCTCAAAATCCGTGATGGCCGTCAGATTCATCACCTCATTTTTCGCCACCAGCATCCGGTAGTACGCCAGGAGCTTTTCTGCCTGCGATTTTTCCACCGAAATGCCCAGTTTTTCGATCTCTCCCACCAAAAATTCTTCTTTTTCCATTTTTTTGTATCAAAACCAGTATCGATATTATTTCAGACATCAGATAGCAGCCGATGTCATTTAAAAACCATGTGGATAAGTTGGTTTCTAAAGTTGGATTTTCCACATTTGATATCCGGATATGCTCTCACAAATCATATCGGATGTCTTTTTATCGTCTCTCCAGATAGACCAGCAGGCAGGAGATGTCTGCCGGAGTCACGCCGGAGAGTCTGGAAGCCTGGCCAATGGACTCGGGACGAAACTCCTTCAGCTTCTGTCTCGCCTCGATCCGAAGGGACGGCACCGTATCATAGTCGATGTTCTCCGGGATCTGCCTGTTTTCCACCCGCCGAAACTCTTCCACCTGTTTCTTCTGGCGTTTGATATACCCTTCATAGCGAAGCTCGATCTCCACCTGCCGGATCACATCCTCCGGAAGGGGCTTCCGCTCCGGATCGATGGGGGAAAGGTCCTCATAGCACAGCTCCGGCCTGCAAAGAAGCTCTGCCAGGCTCATGGCCGTAGCAAGGGGCGCACTGCCCTTTTCCCGCATCAGAGCCTGCACGTGAGCCGCAGCCCCCACCCGGATCCCGCGAAGGCGCTCTGTCTCCGCCAGGATCTCCTCCTGCTTTTTGCACACGGCCCGGTATACCTCTTCGGACACCAGTCCCGCCTCGAAACCGTACTTCCGAAGCCGCAGATCCGCATTGTCCTGCCTCAGGAGCAGCCGGTATTCCGCCCGGGAGGTCATCATCCGGTAGGGCTCCCGGTTGTCCCTGGTCACCAGATCGTCGATGAGGACGCCGATGTAGGCTTCATCCCTTCCCAGAATCAGGGGGGCTTTCCCCTGCAGCTCCCTCGCCGCATTGATCCCGGCCATCAGACCCTGGGCCGCCGCCTCCTCGTATCCGCTGCTTCCGTTAAACTGACCGGCGCAGAACAGCCCCCGGACCGCCTTGCATTCCAGGCTTAAAGAAAGCTGCCCGCTGCAGAGGCAGTCGTATTCGATGGCATAGGCATTTCGCACGATCTTACAGTGCTCGAGTCCCGGCACGGTGCGGTACATGGCGATCTGCACATCCTCCGGCAGGGAGCTGGACATGCCGTCCACATACATTTCGTCCGTATACAGACCCTCCGGCTCGATGAAGACCTGATGCCGCTCCCGCTCCGCGAATTTCACCACCTTATCCTCGATGGAAGGGCAGTACCGGGGGCCGGTGCCTTCGATAATCCCGGCATAGATGGGGGATCGGTCCAGATTGGCCCGGATGATCTCATGGGTCCGCTCATTGGTATAGGTCAGATAGCAGGAGACCTGCTCCTTCTGGATGGAATCCGGGTCCGTGGAAAAGGAGAAGGGCAGGATCCGCTCATCCCCTTTTTGTTCCTCCATTTTGGAAAAGTCAATGGTCTTTCCGTCCATCCGGGCCGGGGTTCCGGTCTTAAACCGGCGAAGGGCGATGCCCATGGCTTTCAGGCTCTCCGACAGATGGGTCGCGGCCTGCAGTCCGTTGGGTCCCGTATAGGTGATGGATTCTCCGGTGAGGCACCTGGCGTTTAAATAGGTCCCGCTGCACAGCACCACGGCCCTGCACAGATAGACCATCCCCGTCTGGGTCTTTACCCCCCGGACGGTTTTCCGCTCTCCCTCCTCCCAGAGAATCTCACAGACCTCCGCCTGCTTGATGGTCAGGTGCTCCTGGGATTCCAGCACCCTTCGCATGGAGCGGGAATAGTCCTGCTTGTCCGCCTGGGCCCGGAGACTGTGGACCGCAGGTCCCTTGGACCCGTTTAAGAGCTTGGACTGGATAAAGGTCCTGTCGATGTTTTTGCCCATCTCGCCCCCCAGGGCATCCAGTTCCCGGACCAGGTGTCCCTTGGAGGACCCGCCGATATTGGGATTGCAGGGCATCAGGGCGATGCTGTCCACGCTCACCGTAAAGATCACGGTCTCAAACCCCAGCCTGCTGCAGGCCAGCGCCGCTTCACATCCCGCGTGTCCCGCGCCGATGACGGCCACATCGATTTCATCCACGATTCTTTCCAACTTCAAACCACCTTATTTTCCCATACAGAACCGGGAAAAGATCTCATCCACCAGATCGTCCTCCACGGACTCTCCGATGATCTTTCCAAGCTCCGTATATGCATTCATCAGATCCACGGTATACAGATCCTCATCCACTCCGGCACTGATGCCGCGAAGCACCAGCCGAAGGCTCTCCGCCGCAGCGGACAGCGCCTCCAGATGCCGAAGGGAGGTGATGACAGGCTCCCCGCTTGAGGCGATGGTCCCGTCATAAAACCATCCTTCCAGGATCTTCTGCAGCCGATCAAGGCCCTCTCCGGATTTTGCGGAAAAAGCCACATAGGGATATCTTTCTCTGGCGTCTTCCTCCGAAAGGGACCCCGGGTAAACGAAGTGGGGATAGAACTCCTCCTCCGGGACTTTGTTTCCCAGATCCGCCTTGTTGCAAAGGATCACGCACCTTTTCCCGTATACCAGGGGAAAGAGCTCCAGGTCCCCAGCCTCCAGAAAGGAGGATCCGTCTATGACAAAGAGCACCAGGTCCGCTTCCTCCAGTGCCTTTCTGGCCCGGTCCACGCCGATGCGCTCCACCGGGTCCTTTGTATCCCGCAGTCCCGCTGTGTCGATGAGCCGAAGGGTCACCTGTCCCAGGGTGACATATTCCTCCAGGGTATCCCGGGTGGTGCCGGCGATCTCCGTGACGATGGCCCTCTCACTCCCCAGCAGCAGGTTCATGACGGAGGATTTTCCCACATTGGGCTTTCCCATGATGACGGTGCGGATCCCTTCCTTCAGAAAGCGCCCGTTTTCATAGGAGGCCATCATCCGCTCCAGCTCCGGCAAAAGGCCCGTTATCTTCTCCCGAAGCCGCTCCCCGTATCCTTCCAGGGAAAAATGCTCCGGATCGTCCAGGGCGGACTCCAGAAATGCGGTCTCATACAGGATCTCTTCCCGGATCCTGCGCACCCGGCCGCTTAAAAGTCCCGTCAGCTGCGCCGCAGCGCTGCTTCTGGCCGCTTCGCTCCGGGAGGCGATAAGGTCCGCCACGGCCTCCGCTTCGGACAGGTCCATCTTGCCGTTTAGGAAGGCACGCTTGGTAAACTCCCCCGGCTCCGCCAGCCGTACCAGTCCCGTATCCAGCACCTCCCGCAGGGCCCGGCGTACCACATAGGCTCCGCCGTGACAGTTGATTTCCACGGTGTCCTCTCCGGTGTAGCTGACAGGAGCTCTCATGAGGCTCACCAGCACCTCGTCCAGCGTCTCCTCCGCCCCCAGATATCCGTGCCGGATGGTGCCTGCCTGCATCTGTTTTACAAAAGGATCCTTTCTTTTGTTTCGAAGGATCCGGTCCGCCGCCTCCGCTGCATCCGGTCCGCTGATCCGCACGATCCCGATGCCGGAATCCGTCAGGGCCGTGGCGATGGCTGCGATGGTATCTGTCTGTCCCATCTGTCTTTGCTCCCGTGCCTTCCTGCATGCGCTTTTTTCGGGTAAAAAAGAACCCCCTCGAATTTTACAATATCCGAGAGGGTTTTTCCATCCTTTGGGGCCTGATTTCGCTTTTTAGAATCTTCTTCCGCCGCGGCGGTTTCCGTACTCGCCCGTGGGGCGAACACCTTCCTTTAACCGGACGATGACATGACGGTTCGGCTCCTCGCCTTCGCTGACGGTCTCCACATAGCGGTTATCCTGCAGGGCGGAGTGGATGATGCGTCTTTCGTAGGGGTTCATGGGCTCCAGCTCGTAGGGTCTTCCGCTCTTTTTCACCTTGGAGGCCACATTCTTTGCCAGGTTCTCCAGGGTTTCCTTGCGTCTTGCCCGGTAGTTCTCGGTGTCCACCTTCACCCGGATATACTCCTCGGACTCCTTGTTCACCACCAGAGACACCAGGTACTGCAGGCTGTCCAGGGTCGCTCCTCTCTTTCCGATGAGCAGTCCCATGTCATCTCCCACCAGCTCGATCTCCATGGTCTGATCCTCTTCGTTGAAGGAGGTCTTCACCACGGCTTCGATGTCCATGGCCTTCAGGACGCTCTGCAGAAACTCCTCTGCGGTCTTCTGCGCAGCCTCGCTGGATGCGGAAGCGATCTTTCTTCTGGGGCTCTCCGCCTTTTCCGGAGCGGGCTCCTGCCTTGCGGGCTCTGCTGCGGGAGCTTCGGCAGCGGGCTCCTCCTTTGCGGGAGCTTCCTGCGCCTTCGGCGCCGAAGTCTCTACCTTGGGGGCGGGGGTCTCAAAGACCATCTCCTTGATCCGGGCCCGGATCACCGCATTCTTCTGGCCGATGCCTAGGAATCCGGCAGAGCCTTCCTCCACCACTTCATAGTCCAGACGGTCGCTGGTGACTGTCAGCTTCTGGCAGGCTTCCGTAATGGCGTCGCTTAATGTTTTCCCCGTATACTCTTTATATTCCATAGCGATTCTCTCCCTTATTTACTGTTTCGTTCGTTGAAATCCCGGACCATATTGGCTTTGTCCAGCATGCTCTTTTTCCCGGAGGAACCCGTGCTCCCGGAGGTACTCCCCGAGGAGGATCCGCTTCCGGAGGAAGCGCCGAAGTAGACGGAAGAGGAAGATGCGTCATCCGTCGCCGGATTGCTGTAGGAAGCCTTGGACTGGATGTTCTTGGTCTTTACGTTTGCATAAGCGGTCATCCGCTCCTGGGCTTCTCTCATCTTTTCCATCTTCTTTGCGCTCTTTCCGGAGTTTTTGGCGATGAGCTCCTGGAAATCGATGGAATCGATCTTCTTGTTCATGATGATCTGGATGACGATACGCACCACGGCGTTGGCGATCCAGTAGATGCCCATACCTGCGGGAAGCGTAAAGCAGAACCACACGGACATGAGGGGCATCAGGTTGTTCATGGTCTTCATGGACTGGGCCATGGAATCCTGCTGCGGGTCACCGGAATTGCCGGCATTACTGTCCTGCTGGGGGGCCAGCTTGATGGAAAGCCACTGGGTGAAACCGGAGAGCACCGGGATCAGCACCGCACCGATCACCAGCAGATAGGAGCCTGCGGCAAAGGCAGACTTCATGATGGACCAGGGGTTGTCCCCGATGTTCAGTCCCAGGAAATTCCGGTAGGTGTCGATGAGACCACGCTGGATCAGATCTCCCGCAGCGGAGAACTTGCTCAGGATCAGGCTTCCGCCAAAGGTCAGATCCGAGAGACCGTAATGCTCCGCAACGGTGTTTAAGTCGGTCTTCGTGAGCATGTACAGAACGTCCACGATCCCGTTTTGGAGATTGTCATCCGTCATGGTCTTGCCATAGGCGGAGACCACGCTGGCGATGCTGGAGACCTCACTGTTTTTCAGAAACGCCGCGTTATCCACGGAGATGATCTTGTCCGCCAGCACCCGGAAGGTGTCACCGATCTTGGTCACATAAGCCGGGAATTTGTAGATGACGCGGTAGAGTGCGAACAGGATAGGCATCTGGATGAGCAGATACAGACAGCTTCCTGTGGGGGAAGTTCCGTACTTTGCATACACCGCCTGGATCTCGGCGTTCTGCTTCATCATGGAATCCTGATCTTTTTTGCCTTCGTACTTTTTCTGGACAGCCTTGATCTCAGGCTGCATTTTCATCGAAAGCTTGGAGAACTTCTGCTGCTTATAGGTCAGGGGCAGCATGCAGACATTGACAAAGATGGTAAAAAAGATGATTGCCAGGCCGATATTGGGAATACCTGCCAGATCCAG
The DNA here is from genome assembly GCA_017543485.1 of Lachnospiraceae bacterium. GTDB lineage: Bacteria > Bacillota > Clostridia > Lachnospirales > Lachnospiraceae > AC2028. The sequence continues at coordinate 26,771 of JAFYFY010000176.1, forward strand.
CACATTGAAGATCCCCTCCATGATCTTTCCGAGGATCCAAACAATGTACTTAAAGATCGGCGTGGTATTCTGGGTCAAAATCACACTGATCATGGTACCTCCGATACGCACCGGGCCTCTCCGGATCGGATCCGAAGCAGGTCCTTATCTGACCGGGTCATATCCTCCGTGGGAAAAGGGATTGCAGCGCAGAATGCGCCAGGCCGCCATGGCCCCGCCCTTGGCCACTCCGTATTTTTCCACTGCCTGAACGGCGTACTCGGAGCAGCTGGGGACATAGGGGCATTTGACGCCCTTTAGCGGAGACAGATATCTTTGATAACAGCGAATGCCGCTTACGACAATTTTTTTCCCGGTCATGGATTAAACAGTACTCTTTAAAAAACGGTGACGCTTTGCAAGCCCTGTCAGAGAACGCTTCGTCTCTTCAAAGGTGACCTCCGCGGAGGCCGGTCTTGCAATGATCACGATGTCCAAACCACTATTGAACATCTCTTCGGACAGCCGGAAGGCTTCCCGCAAAAGACGGGTGACATGGTGTCTTACCACGCTGTTTCCCACCTTCTTGCTGACACTGAAGCCGACACGGTTTACTTCCAGCCCGTTTGGTCTGATGTACATCACGAAAAACTTATCGGCAAAGGATCTGTGATTTCGATATACATCCTGAAACAGACTGTTCTTTCTGAGCTTTTCCATACGCCTTCTTCAAAAAACCGATAAGAAGAACAAAAGGTCACATTCCTGTGACCTCTTTCTTAAACCGCCAGTTTCTTCCTTCCCTTCGCACGTCTGGCCTGAAGGACTTTTCTTCCGCCCGGAGTGGACATTCTGGCTCTGAAGCCGTGCACTTTCTGATGAGAGCGCTTTTTCGGCTGAAATGTCATTTTCATGTGATTCACCTCCTCTTCTGCAGATTCTTCTATAATATGTTTCCTTTGCCTTTACATAAAACGCAAAGTTGATTTTATAAGAAATACAGGGCATTGTCAAGCAATTTAGTTTTACACAGACTTATCCACAGACCGGAAAAACTGACACTTATACACATTTTGTTGATAATCTGTGGATAAGAAACTGCCTTCCTGTGCACACCCTTTCCTGGCAGATCCGTAAAAGTCAGATCCGGCGCGGGTTCTGTATTCATACACCCTTTGTGTATTTTCCTTTTCCGTTTTTTTCTCTGTGTTTACAACCTCATCAATTTCCCTGTCAGTTCCCACGATATCCCCCACTTATCCACAATCTGTGGATAACCGTATCCACCTCATGGGGATATCTATCGTTTGAATTTGCCTGTTTCCTATATTACAATGGTTCGTAGCCGCCTTCAAAAAGCGGCCAGTACTTATGGATAGGGGGAAAGTTTTGTCTTATGGCTGATCAGGAGCAGATCAAACAACAATGGGAGGAGATCAAAAACAAAGTCCGGCAGGAGTACGAAGTATCCGACATTTCCTATAAAACCTGGATCCAGCCTCTGGAATTCGGGGGACTGAAAGGGGACATGGTCTACATCCAGCTTCCTTCCAATCAAGGGACCCATCTGGACTATATCAAGGGGAAGTTTTCCCTGTATTTTCAGGTGGTGATCTCCGAGATGATGGGAGAGGATTTTGAGGTTTTCTTCTTATTAAAAGAGGATGCCGCAAAGGAGGACTCCTTCTCCGGAAGCCATGCCGAAAAACAGAGCGTTTCGCCGGGCGCGGCTGCCGGCAATCTCAACCCCAAATATAAATTCGAGACCTTCATCGTGGGAAACAACAACAATGTGGCCCACGCCGCATCCCTGGCAGTGGCCGAGACCCCGGGAGAGGTCTACAATCCCCTCTATATCTACGGAGGTCCCGGTCTGGGCAAGACCCACCTGATGCACTCCATCGGTCACTACATCCTGGAGCGGAATCCCAGGATGAAGGTGCTGTACGTGACCAGCGAGAACTTTACCAACGATGTCATTGAATCCGTCCGAAAAGGACAGGGCGGAAATGCCGTGGATACCTCCATGCGGGACCTGCGGGAGAAATACCGCACCGTGGACGTCCTCATGATCGACGATATCCAGTTCATCATCGGTAAAGCCGCCACCCAGGAAGAGTTTTTCCACACCTTCAATGCGCTGCGGGAAGCCCGCAAGCAGATCGTCATTTCCTCCGACAGACCGCCGAAGGAGATCGATACCCTGGATGACCGCTTCCGTTCCCGCTTTTCCTGGGGCATGATCGTAGATATCCAGAGCCCCGATTACGAGACCCGCATGGCCATCCTGCAAAAGAACGCGGAAGAGCTCCATGCGCAGATCGGCAACGACATCATCGAATACATCGCCTCCAACATCGTCTCCAATGTCCGGGAGTTGGAGGGCGCTCTGAACAAGGTCTCCGCCTATGCGAAGCTAAAGAACAAGGGAGAGTACACCCTGGAAATCGCCCAGGAGGCATTAAAGGATGTCATCTTAAGCAGCAAGGCCTCCGGCATGAGCTTTGAGAACATCCTGAAGGTGGTCTGCGAGACCTATCATGTATCCGAGAATGACATCCTCTCCAGCAAGAGAAATTCCGAGTATGTGACGCCCCGTCAGGTCATCATGTACCTGTGCTCGGAGGTGGCCCGGATGACCCAGTCCGATATCGCCAGAAAGCTGGGAAGGGATCATTCCACGATTATCCACGGTATCAAAAATATCAAGACCCAGATCACCGAGGACAGCTCCCTTGCTCAGAAGATCGACCTGCTGTCCAAAAAGATTGAAAGTTGATATCTTTTCGGTTATCCAACCCCGAAAAGGAAAAATACACAGCCTTATCCATTTCCTTTTTTGCTGAAAAATAGTATAATATGTAAGGTTATGCACAGGTTTCACAGCCCCTATTAATACGACTTAGAACTTATTCTTTTATTTATTTTTATCCCGCGCGAAAGACGCGGGGAGCGAATCGCTCAAACAGGAGAACACATGAAATTCATCTGTAACAGATCGGATCTTCTCTCAGCCGTACAGACCGTATCCAAGGCCATTCCCAACAGGAGCACCATGTCCATCCTGGAGTGTATCCTCATCGATACCACCAAGGGAGGCATCAGCCTTACCGGCAATGACACGGAGCTGGGCATTCAGACCGTGGTGGAAGGACAGATCGAGACCAAGGGCATCGTGGCTCTGGATGCAAAGATCTTTTCCGAGATCGTCCGGAAGCTCCCCGACGGAGATATCACCATCGAGACGGACGAAAACTATAAGACTCTCATCAACTGCGGCAAGGCCAACTTCACCATCCTGGGCAAATCAGGAGAGGATTATTCCTACCTGCCGGAGCTGGAAAAAGGGGACAGCGTGGTCATGAGCCAGATGGCCCTTCGGGACATCATCCGCAAGACCATTTTTTCCATCCTGGACAATGCGGAGGATACTCCTGCCCAGCAGACCATGAAGGGAGAACTTCTGGAAATCTTCGGGGATTCCATCCGGCTTTCCAGTCTGGACGGGCACCGGATCTCCACCTACCGGATCCAGTTAAAGGACGTCTATGACGCAAAGAAGGTCATCGTCCCCGGAAAGAGCCTGAATGAGATCAGCAAGATCCTCACCGGCGGTGCGGAGGATGATGTGGAAATTTCCTTTACCTCCAACCACATCCTCTTCGAGTTTGAGAATACCAAGGTGGTGAGCCGTCTCATCGAAGGCACCTTCTTCGATGTGGACAAGATGAACATCAAGGACTACGAGACCAAGGTAAAGATCAATAAAAAGCAGTTCACCGACTGTATCGACAGAGCTACCCTTCTGGTGAAGGAAGGGGACAAAAAGCCCATCATCTTTGACGTCAAAGAGGGAAACATCACCATGATGATCTCCTCCATCCTCGGCAGCATGAAGGAGGACATGGAGATCGAAAAGACCGGGAAGGATATCATGATTGCTTTCAATCCCAAATTTGTGCTGGATGCTCTGAAGGTGATCGATGACGAGGAGGTGGAAATCTACTTCGTCAATTCCAAGGCTCCCTGCTTTATCAAGAACACCAGCGAGTCTTACGTCTATGTTGTCCTTCCGGTGAACTTTGCGACGGTACAGTAAGTTGGAACAGAAGATCAGATTACAGCTAAAGGATGATCAGATCAAACTCGGCCAGGCGCTCAAAGCGGCTGGCCTGGTTTCGTCGGGTGTGGATGCCAAGTACGCGGTCCAGGACGGACAGGTAAAAGTAAACGGTGTCACCGAGCTGCAGCGCGGAAAAAAGCTGACTGACGGAGATGTCATAGAGTTTCAGGGAAAGCAGGTCTTTGTCTGCGGAGGACAGAATGGTCATCCGGTCTCTTGAATTAACCGATTATCGAAATTATCCCTCCCTGCAGATCGAATTTGACGAAGGCACCAACATTCTCTACGGGGAAAATGCCCAGGGGAAGACCAACATCCTCGAGGCCATCTACCTGTGTGCCACCACCAAGACCCACAAGGGAAGCAAGGATTCCGAGGTAATCCGGTTCGGAGCTTCGGAGGGACATATCCGAAGCTATGTCTACGGGGACGGCGTGACCACAAAGATCGACATGCACCTTCGCAGCGGCAAGTCCAAGGTCATCGCCATCGATGAGAAGCGGATCAAAAAGGCATCGGACCTTCTGGGACTTTGCAAGGTGGTCTTTTTTTCGCCGGAGGACTTAAACATCATCAAGAGCGGTCCCAACTACCGGCGTAAGTTTGTGGATATGGAGCTGAGTCAGCTGGACTCCTTTTATCTCTACAACCTGATCAATTACCACAAGATCGTGGATCAGAGAAACAAGCTCTTAAAGGACCTGGCCTTTCAGCCCCATCTGGTGGAGACCCTCTCCATCTGGGACGATCAGCTGGTGGGCTACGGAAAAAAGCTCATCGAGAGAAGGCGCCAGTTTGCGACACAGATGGGAGAAATCTTAGGACCCATCCACGAGAAGCTTTCCGGCGGAAAAGAGCATCTGTCCGCAGTGTACGAACCGGATACCACGGAGGAGGACTTTGCGGAGCAGCTCCTGCATGCCAGGGAGCGGGACAAAAAGAACAAAACCACCTCCGTCGGTCCTCACAAGGATGATTTTTCCTTCCTCATCGGGGACGTGGATGTGAGAAGGTTCGGGTCCCAGGGACAGCAAAGGACCGCGGCCCTCTCCTTAAAGCTGGCGGAGATCGAGCTGATGAAGAAGCTCTCCGACAGCGACGATCCCCCCATCCTCCTTCTGGATGACGTCCTCTCCGAGCTGGACGGAAACAGACAGCGGTTTCTCTTGGAGAGCATCGGGGAGATTCAGACCTTTATCACCTGCACCGGCCTGGAGGATTTCGTGAACGACCGGTTTGAAATGAACAGAGTCTTTGAGGTTCATGCGGGCTCTGTGACGCAAAAATCCAATCTTTAAACCCTGAGGTACTTATGAGCGATTCCATCAACAACACCAACGTAGAAAACGAATACGGCGCGGATCAGATCCAGATCCTGGAGGGTCTGGAGGCTGTCAGAAAGCGCCCCGGCATGTATATCGGGACCACCGCCAGCAGAGGCCTTCACCATCTGGTGTATGAGATCGTGGACAACGCGGTGGACGAAGCTCTTGCGGGATTCTGCAACCGGATCGAGGTCCTGATCAACCCCGACAATTCCGTCACCGTCATCGACAACGGCAGAGGCATCCCCGTGGGGATCAACCACAAGGCCGGCATCCCGGCCGTGGAGGTGGTCTTTACCGTGCTGCATGCGGGAGGAAAATTCGGCGGTGGTGGATACAAGGTATCCGGCGGACTGCACGGCGTGGGTGCCTCGGTGGTCAACGCCCTCTCCCAGTGGCTGGAGGTGGAAATCCGCCAGGAGGGCAAGATCTACAGACAGCGCTATGAAAACGGCGGACATGTGGCAGTGCCCCTCGAAGTCATCGGAACCTGCGATGCCTCGGATACCGGCACCAAGGTCACCTTCCTGCCGGATAAGACCATCTTTACCGAGACCACGGTCTTTGATTTTGACATCCTGAAGCTCCGCCTGCGGGAGATGGCATTTCTCACCAAGGGACTGCGGATCATCCTGCGGGATCTGCGCGCCGAGGACCAGGCTCACACGGTCATGACGGAGAGCATGATCGAGGAGGCCAAGGAAGCCGCGGAGGGAAAGGACCTGGAGGAGGAGCAGATCGGCATGCTTCTGGACAGAGCTCACGCCGATGCACTTCTGGATGAGGAGACGGCGGAGGACGGATCCGCGGAAAGCCCGGCAGCCAAAAAGGAGACCGGGTCCGAAAAAGAAGCGGAAAAGCCCGCCAAAAAGGTGCGGGAGATGGAGTTTTACTATGAGGGCGGCATCAAAGAGTATGTCACCTACTTAAACCGCAGCAAGACCCCTCTCTATGAGGACATCCTGTATTTCGAAGGGCAGAAGAACGGTGTGTATGTGGAAGTCGCGTTCCAGCACAACGACTCCTACAACGAGAGTGTCTTTGCCTTTGTAAACAACATCAACACCCCGGAGGGCGGCACCCATCTGCAGGGCTTCCGGAACGCCATTACCAACACCTTTAACAAATATGCCCGCAGCAGCAAGATGTTAAAGGACAGCGAGCCCAATCTCACCGGAGAGGACATCCGGGAGGGACTCACCGCCATCATCAGCGTCAAGATCGAGGATCCTCAGTTTGAGGGCCAGACAAAGCAGAAGCTGGGAAACAGCGAAGCCAGAGGCGCCGTGGACGCCATCGTCTCGGAGAAGCTCACCATCTATCTGGAGCAGAACCCCTCGGTGGCCAAGTCCATCTGCGACAAGTCCATCCTCGCACAGAGAGCCAGAGAGGCCGCGAGAAAGGCCAGAGATCTCACCCAGAGAAAGACGGCGTTAGACGGCATGGCGCTGCCCGGAAAGCTGGCGGACTGCTCCGACAAAAACCCCGAGCACTGCGAGATCTACATCGTCGAGGGAGATTCCGCAGGCGGAAGCGCAAAGACTGCCAGAAGCCGTGCCACCCAGGCCATCCTGCCCCTTCGGGGCAAGATCCTCAACGTGGAGAAGGCACGTCTTGACAAGATTTATGCCAATGCCGAGATCAAGGCCATGATCACCGCCTTCGGAACCGGCATCCACGAAGACTTCGACATTTCGAAGCTGCGTTACAACAAGATCATCCTCATGACCGATGCCGATGTGGACGGAGCGCATATCTCCACGCTGCTCCTGACCTTCATCTACCGGTTCATGCCCGAGCTCATCAAACAGGGCCATGTCTTTCTGGCAAAGCCCCCTCTGTATAAGCTCGAGAAGAATAAAAAAATCTGGTATGCCTACAGCGACGAGGAGCTGGAGAGCATCCTCAGCGAAGTGGGCAGGGACCAGAACAACAAGATCCAGAGATACAAAGGACTCGGTGAGATGGATGCCGAGCAGCTGTGGGAGACCACCATGGACCCGGAGAGACGGATCCTGCTTCGGGTGAACTACAACGAGGAGATGGAATCCGAGGTGGATCTGACCTTCACCACCCTCATGGGAGATAAGGTGGAGCCCCGCAGAGAGTTCATTGAAGAGAACGCCAAGTTCGTGAAGAATCTGGATCTCCAGGCATAAAGAGAGGAACTATGGACGAGACGATTTTTGACAAGATCCAAGAAGTAGACCTGAAGGAACGGATGGAGACCTTCTACATCGACTACGCCATGAGCGTCATCGCCAGCCGTGCGCTGCCGGATGTTCGGGACGGCTTAAAGCCGGTGCAGAGAAGGATCCTGTACTCCATGGTGGAGCTGAACAACGGTCCCGACAAGCCCCACAGAAAAAGCGCCCGTATCGTGGGTGATACCATGGGTAAGTACCATCCCCACGGAGACAGTTCCATCTACGGGTCTTTGGTCAATATGGCCCAGGACTGGTCCATGCGTTATCCTTTGGTGGACGGCCACGGAAACTTCGGCTCCATGGACGGCGATGGCGCCGCGGCCATGCGGTACACGGAAGCGAGACTTTCCAAGATCAGCATGGAACTTCTGGCGGACATCAGCAAAAACACCGTGGACTTTGTCCCCAACTTTGACGATACGGAAAAAGAGCCCACCGTCCTTCCCAGCCGCTATCCGAACCTGCTGGTAAACGGCACCACCGGAATCGCGGTGGGAATGGCCACCAACATCCCTCCCCACAATCTGCGGGAGGTCATCGATGCGGTGGTAAAGATCATCGATAACCGGGTGGAGGAAGGCCGGGAGACCACCGTTGAGGAACTGATGGAGATCGTAAAGGGTCCCGATTTCCCCACCGGCGGACTGATCCTGGGAAAAAGAGGAATCGAGGAGGCCTACCGCACCGGAAAGGGCAAGATCCGGGTGCGTGCCATCACGGAGATCGAAGAGCTGGCAAACGGAAAGAGCCAGATCATCGTCTCGGAACTCCCCTATATGGTGAACAAGGCCAACCTGGTCATCAAGATCGCGGAGCTGGTAAAGCTCAAGAAAGTGGACGGCATCACGGACATCCGGGATGAGTCCAACCGGGAAGGCATCCGGGTGGTCATCGAGCTTCGAAGGGACGCCAATGCCAATGTCATCTTAAATCAGCTCTATAAGCACACCCAGCTGCAGGACACCTTCGGGGTCAACATGCTGGCCCTGGTCAATAACGAGCCCAAGGTCATGAACCTTCCGGAGATGCTTGGCTACTACCTGCGGCATCAGGAGGACGTGGTCACCAGACGGACGAAATACGATCTGGGGAAGGCCGAGGAGCGGGATCACATCCTGCAGGGACTCTTAAAAGCCCTGGATTTCATCGATGAAGTGATCTCCATCATCCGGGGGAGTGCGAATCCCCAGGAGGCAAAGGAGCGCCTGATGGCGCGCTTTGAGCTGGACGACGTGCAGGCCCAGGCCATTGTGGACATGAGACTGCGGGCCCTCACCGGACTGGAGAGAGCAAAGCTGGAGTCGGAGCACGAAGAGCTGCTGGCAAAGATCGCGGAGCTTCGCGCCATCCTGGCGGATGAAAAGCTGCTGCTGGGAGTCATCCGCAAAGAGATCCTGGAGATCTCCGCAAAGTACGGGGATGACCGCCGGACCACCTTCGGCATGGATGAGTCCGATATCCTGGATGAGGATCTGATCCCCCACGAGAACGTGGTCATCGCCATGACCCATCTGGGATACATCAAGCGCATGAGCGTGGACAACTTCAAGGCCCAGAACCGCGGCGGCAAGGGCATCAAGGGCATGAGCACCATCGAGGACGACTACATCGAAGATCTCCTCATGACCACCACCCACCACTACCTGAACTTCTTTACCAGCTTCGGGCGGGTGTACCGGATCAAGGCCTATGATGTGCCCGAGGGCAGCAGGACTGCCAGAGGCGTGGCCCTCATCAATTTGCTGCAGCTCGCCCCCGGGGAAAAGGTATCCGCCATCATCCCCATCTGGAGCTATGACAAGGACAAGAACCTCTTCATGGTCACCAAGAACGGTACCGTGAAAAAGTCCCGGATGTCCGATTTTGCCAATGTGAGAAAGACAGGACTCATCGCCATCCATCTGGTGGAGGGGAACGAGCTCATCGAGGTGAAGATCACCGACGCAAACAGCGAGATCCTGATGGTGACCAGACAGGGCATGTGCATCCGCTTCAAGGAGACGGATGTGCGGGTCACCGGAAGAGACAGCATCGGTGTCATCGGCATGAACTTAAATCCCGGGGACGAAGTGGTAGCCATGCAGCTGGCTTCCCAGGGATCCACCATGACCTTCATGTCCGAGTTCGGTTACGGAAAGCGCACCGCCATCGACGAATTCACGGTCCAGCGCCGGGGCGGCAAGGGCGTCAAGTGCTACAAGATCCTGGAAAAATCCGGGGAAGTCATGGGTGCAAAGGCGGTCCGGGGCGACGAGGAGCTGATCCTGGTCACCAACGAGGGCGTCATCATCCGGATCCGGGTGGAGGATATCCGCATCTTAAGCAGGATCACCACCGGCGTCAAGCTCATGAACTTAGAGCCTGGGGTACGTATCGCTCAGGCCGCGAAGGTGAGAGACCGGGTCTCCAACGGAGAGAAGGAATTCGACTCCGTGGAAGAGGGAGAGGATTCTCTGACGGAGATCGCGGAGGAACTGGGAGGCTTTGACGAGGAGCATCTCATCTTCCCGGTGGAGGAGCCGGAAGACGCAGAGGAGCCTAATGAGGACCTTTCCGATGATGCATCCGACGACGACTCATCGGATGACGAAAAATAAACTCTAAAGATCCGAAAGTAAGGCACATTCAAAAAGGCTTCCCGGACCCGGGAAGTCTTTTTGTGCGGACAATAGGTCTTTTCTCTTTCGGAAGAGACATTTCGATTGCAAGAAACCCGATTTCGTGCTATAACCATCCTTTGAAGATATTCGGAAGGAGCAGATCATGGAGGCATATGCCGTTTTTAAGGATTTGGCGATCATCATCGTCTTTGCAAAAATTTTCGGTCTCATCGCGCGCAGATTCAAAGCGCCGCAGGTAGTGGGAGAGATCCTGGCGGGACTTCTCATCGGACCCAGCATGCTGGGCCAGGTGCAGCTGACGGATTTTCTGAGCCAGATGGCGGAGATCGGTGTCATCCTGCTGATGTTCTCCGCAGGTCTGGGCACCGACTTAAGAGAGCTGATCCGCACCGGCCCCAAGGCCTTTGCCATCGCCTGTGCGGGCGTTTTTGTCCCGCTGCTGGGCGGAACGCTCCTGTATATGGGCTTTTACGGCGCCGCACCCTGGGGGTCCGAGTCCTTTTACACCGCAGTCTTTATTGGCGTCATCATGACGGCCACCAGTGTCAGCATCACCGTGGAGACCTTAAAGGAAATGGGGAAGCTCAAAGGAGAGGTGGGGACCACCATTATGAGCGCCGCCATCATCGACGATGTCATCGGGATCCTGGTGCTGACCTTTGTCATCGGCTTTAAGAATCCCAATATGAACCCCGGCAGGGTCGTCATCAGCACCGTGCTCTTTTTCGTGCTGGCGGTGGTCATGGGCTTCCTCATCTTCAAGGTCTTCCAGATGGCGGATATGCGCTACCCCCACACCAGACGGATCCCCATCATGAGCCTGGCCCTGTGCTTTTTCTTCGCTTATATCGCGGAAAAGTATTTCGGCATCGCGGACATCACGGGAGCCTATGTGGCGGGCATCACCCTGTCCTCCATCAAGGATTCCCAGTACGTGGAGCAGAAGATGGACACCAATTCCTACATGCTCTTCGGCCCCGTGTTTTTCGCCAGTATCGGATTATAGACCAACATCGACAGCGTCACCGGGGAGATCCTGCTCTTTTCCCTGGGCTTTGTGCTGGTGGCACTTATTTGCAAGATCATCGGCTGCGGACTTATGTCCCGGATCTGCGGTTTTCGCGGACATGACTGTCTCAAGATCGGCGTGGGGATGATGACCAGAGGGGAAGTGGCCCTCATCGTCTCCCAGAAAGGGCTTGCGGAGGGGATAATCAGCTCGGTGTATTTCACCTCCGTGATCCTGCTCATCATCGTATCCAGCATCTCCACACCCCTGATCCTCAAATTCCTGTACTCCAAAGACCGGAAGACCTCCGGGGACACACCGGGAAAGGCTGCGGCTTAAGAGCGGAAAAACGCCCATGACGGATGCGGAAAAAGCGCGTCGCTTTGCCGATGCAAAACGAAAGATCATCGGAGAAGAGGACGGCCTGACGGTCAATGACAGAGAGCGTCCCACCATCGGGACCCTCTCGGAAAAGACCGTGCACGCGGTCCTGAAAAATTATTTCGAGCCGGATGAGGACCGACAGGAGATCCCCATCGGCAGCTTTGTGGCGGACATCTATCGCCCGGTTCCGGGCACCGAAACCCGCAAAAAGACAAAAAAAGAACTCCCGCATGAGATCCTGGAGATCCAGACAAGAGCCATGTACCGCATGGGACGGAAGCTGGAAGCATTTCTGCCCCTGTATCCGGTGACCATCGTCTATCCCATCCCCCACAAAAAGCAGCTCTATTGGGTGGATGAGGAGACGGGGGAGCTTTCCTCGGGGCGCAGATCCCCCAAGACCGGAACCTTTTATGATGCGGTGAGAGAGCTCTACTCCATCCGGGAGTACCTCACCCATCCGAATCTGCGGATCTGCCTGATCCTGCTGGATGTGCGGGAGTATAAACTCTTAAACGGATACGGGCAGAAAAAAAAGATCCGGGCCACCCGCTATGACCGGATCCCGGAGAATCTCGCAGGGGAGCTTTTCCTGTCCTGCCCGGAGGATTATATGCAGCTGCTCCCGGCGGATCTTCCGGAAGAATTCACCTCCGGGGACCTGGCAAAGAGCGCAAAGCTCTCGAGAGAGGCAGCGACCCTCACCCTGGCCCTTCTGCGGCATGTGGGGGTCATCGAACAGCTGGGCAAAAAAGGACGTGCCTATCTGTACCGCTGCAGGTACTGATGTTCAGAAGTCATCTTCGGGGGCAAAGGGCAGGGAGAAGATAAACTCGCTTCCCTCTCCGGGGGTGCTGATGACGTTGATGTTTTCCCCGTGGGCGGCGATGATCTCCTTGACGATGGAGAGTCCCAGACCGGTGCCCTTCTTGTCCTTTCCTCTGGAGAGGTCGGATTTGTAGAATCTGGTCCAGATCTGACCGATGTCTTCCTTCGGGATCCCAATCCCCGAATCCTTCACCGATACAAAGAGCTTGTTTTTCTGGATATTCGTCTCGATCTTGATCACGGAATCCGGGTTGCTGAACTTGATGGCGTTGTCCGTGAGATTGTAGAGGACCTGCTGGATCCGGGATTTGTCCGCAGTGACAAAAAGATCCTCCCCGGTGAGGCGCAGCTCGATGGCGATGTTCTTTTTCCGGCAGGTGCCTTCGAAGGAGGCGGCCACATCCCGGATGACCTGGTTGATGTCGAAATCCGAGAGCTCTAACCGCATGCCCTTGGTGTTGAGATTGTTCAGGGTCAGAAGCCCGTTGGTGAGCTTGGTCAGACGATCCGTTTCGTTTAAGACCACTCCCAGATACTTTTCGTGCATTTCCGGCGGGATGGTCCCGTCCAGCATGGCCTCCAGATATCCCCGGATGGAAGTGAGGGGAGAGCGGAAGTCGTGGGAGACATTGGCGATGAACTTTTTCTGATCATCCTCCTGGGTGGCGATGGTGCCGGACATGAACTGCAGGCAGGCCGCCAGATACCCCATCTCGTCCTCGGAATCCACCTGAAACTCGTAGTGGTAATTCCCGTCCGCGTACTGCTCGGCGGCCTTTGTGATCCGGCGAAGGGGGATATATACCAGCTGAGTAAAAAAGATCAGGATGATCAGGGACAGCAAAAACAGGATGACCAGAGTGATATAGCAGATACTCAGCATCATGTTGGAGGTCTGCTCGATATGCGCCATATCCGCGTGGATCACCACATATCCGTGGATGCTGTAATCCGTGGTGATGGGAGCCAGTACCGTGAGGACCTCCCGGTCAAAGCTCCCGAAGAAATTGCCGATGCTGTAATAAGTGCCGGTGGTAAAGGCGGGATCGAAGCCCTCGATGGTCACCACCTGATCCACGGGGGGCTGGTTTGTGGTGTCAATGACGATGCGGCCGGAGGGGTTGATCACTCGGATCTCGCTGTTCATATACACCGCCAGGACGCTCAGCTGCAGCTCCACATTCTCCAGGGAAGTCTCACTGGAATAGAGGCCGCCGGCGTAGGTACTGGAGATGAGAGAGGCCTCCGCATAGAGATCCTCGGCCTTCTCCCGGATCAGATAATCCCGGGTCACCCTGGGAACGAAAAAGGTGACGATGAGAAATCCGAAGAGGCCGAAGATCAGGTAGGCCAGCACAAATTTTAGATAAAGAGTTCTTCGCATCGTTCCGTCTTAGAAGGTTTCGAATTTATATCCCTTGCTCCAGATGGTGGTGATCCGCCATTTCGCGTGATCTCCCAGCTTTTCCCGCAGGCGCTTGATGTGCACGTCCACGGTCCGGGTATCGCCGCTATACTCGTATCCCCAGATCCGGTCCAGAAGCTGATCTCTGGTGAACACCCGGTTGGGGGAGGAGGCCAGGAAAAACAGGAGCTCTAACTCCTTCGGGGGCATTTCCAGATTTTTCCCCATGTAGGTGACGGAGTAGTTGGTCAGGTTGATGGTCAGATCCGGATAGGAGACGCTCTTTACCCCCGCGTCCGGTGCGGCCTGCGCCTGGGTTTCCGGTTTTTTGCACCGGCGGAGCACCGCCTTTACCCGCGCCACCATCTCCTTGGAGTCAAAGGGCTTTTCCATATAATCGTCCGCCCCCAGCTCCAGGCCCAGCACCTTGTCGAAGACCTCCCCTTTTGCGGAGAGCATGATGATGGGGATCTGAGAGCGGGAACGCACCTCCCGGCAAACCTGGTAGCCGTCGATCCCGGGGAGCATCAGATCCAGCAGGATCAGATCCGGGGAAAAACTGTCCAGAAGCGTCAGTGCGGTCTCTCCGTCCGGCGCGATCCTGGTCTCAAAGCATTCCTTGGTCAGATACAGAGAGATCAGCTCCGCGATATTCGCATCGTCGTCTACGATCAGGATCTTTTGCTTGTCCATGGGTTCTCCTTTGTGCCCGGAGGGCAGGTACGGGTTGCAGGGTCATTTGAACGTGACGATGGTCACGCCCGCATCCCCCTCGCCGTACTGGCCGAGGCGGAAGTTTTCGATGTGCTTTTGACGCCTTAAATACTGATGGACGGCAGCTCGCAGGGCGCCCGTCCCTTTTCCGTGTACGATCCGAACCGGTGACAGATGTGCCAGGTAGGCATCGTCCAGATATTTTTCCAGCTCCGGGATGGCCTCGTCCACGGTCTTTCCCAGAAGGTTCAGTTCCGCGCTGACGGAGAGGGATTTCCCCATGCGAAGGGAACCGGAGGATACCTGGGAAGCCTTGCCGGCATCGCCTCCCGCCTGATCGTAGACCAGATCCGACACGGAGACCTGCACCCGGATGACGCCGCTCTGCACATAGAGCATTCCCTTGCTGTCCGGAAGGGTGCTGACGGTTCCGGACAGGTCCATGGAGACCACCCGCACCGCATCTCCCTTTTTCAGCTTTTCGGGATCCACGGCTCCGACGAGAGCCGCCTGTTTTTCCTTCTTCTGTCCGGAGCTGATCCGGGCGTTTTTCTCATCGATCTGCCCGCGAAGGGCGGCGCGCTGCTTTTCCAGCTCTCCCAGACCGGCGGTCTTTCCTGCCTTTTGCATCTCACGGATGGTCTGATCCGCCACCGTCTTTGCCTCCTGCAGGATATCCCTGGCCTGTTCGGCAGCCTCCCGCAGGATCCGGTCCTTGGCTGCGTCGATCTTTTCATTCTTCTTCTGAAGCTGTTCCTGAAGCGTCCGGATCCGCTCCTTGTACTGTGCGATCTCCCGGCGCTCGTTTTCCGCCGTGATGCGGCTCTGCTCCAGATCCGCGATCACATCCTCAAAGCTTTCCGTCTCGGAGCTGATCTGCTCTCTGGCTCTGTCGATGACCGCCTCCGGAAGTCCCAGCTTCTGGGAGATGGCAAAGGCGTTGCTCTTGCCGGGGATCCCGATGAGCAGTCTGTAGGTGGGGCGAAGGGATTCCACATCGAACTCGCAGCTGGCGTTCTGGACCCCCTCCGTGGACAGCGCATAGATCTTCAGCTCGCTGTAGTGCGTCGTGGCCATGGTGCGGATCCCCTGTTCGTGAAGGGTTCCCAGGATCGCGATGGCCAGGGCCGCGCCCTCCGTGGGATCCGTTCCGGCCCCCAGCGCACCAAACAGGCAGAGACTGTGCCGGTCCGCGGACTTCAGGATCTCCACGATGGTCACCATATGGGAGGAGAAGGTGGAGAGGCTCTGCTCGATGCTCTGTTCGTCCCCGATATCCGCGAAGATGTCATTGAAGACGCAGAGCTCCGAGCGCTCGCTGGCGGGGATGTGCAGACCGGACTGACCCATGAGGCATAAAAGCCCCACGGTCTTTAAGGAGACGGTCTTTCCGCCGGTGTTGGGGCCCGTGACGATGAGCAGATCAAAGTCCCGGCCCAGGTGCACATCGATGGGGACCACCTTTTGCTTATCCAGCAGGGGATGTCTGGCCTTTTTCAGGGTCAGATAGTGTTTGCGGTTATATTGGGGTTTGGTGGCGTTCATGTCCAGCGCCAGGCGTCCTCTGGCAAAGATATAATCCAGCGCCGTCAGAAGCTCCTGGTTGGCGGTGAGCTCGGCGGTGTGAAGTCCGCATTTGGCGCTCAGGTCCGCCAGGATCACCTCGATCTCCTTCTGCTCCCGGATCGCCAGCTCCCGCAGCTCATTGTTCAGAGAGACGATGGCAGCAGGCTCGATGAAGAAAGTGGAACCGGAGGAGGACTGGTCATGGATCATCCCTCCCACCTGGGACTTGTATTCCGCTTTGACGGGGAGACAGTACCGGTTGTCCCGCATGGTGATCACCGCATCCTGCAGATAGGTTCGCCAGGACCCGTTCACCATGGAGATGAGCTGAGAATGGATCTTATCCCCGGTGGCGGCAATGGAGCGCCGGATATTCCGGAGCGTGGGACTGGCATCGTCCGCGATCTCATCCTCCGAGAGGATGCAGCGGTAGATCTCCTCCGACAGGTGCGGCAGGGGCGCCAGGGCGTCAAACAGCGGCTGCAGCTCATCATCCGGTGCATCTTCCCTCTTCTTGGTCCCGTAGCTCTTTACTCTGGCCACATTGGACAGCATGGCAGCCAGCTGCAAAAGCTCCGAGGTGCTTAAGGAGCTCCCGACCTCCAGACTGCGCACCGCGTACCGCAGATCCCGGTTATTGCCGAAGGAAGTGCGGCCGTCCTTTAACAGACGGGAGACCGCATCCGAGGTCTCCTGCTGGAGCTGTAAGATCTCCTGCATCCGGATGGTGGGACGAAGAGCGCGGCACAGGGCTTTTGCGGGTTCTGAATCCGCCAGCGCCTCCAGGAGTTTCAGGATCTTGTCATATTCAAGTGTGTGAAGGACTTTTTCATTCATAACAGATATAGTATATCATTAAATTCCGCAAAATCACGGTTTTTTGTGGTAGAATAAAGATGATTTGTGCAAAGAACGGGCATTTGACAGCCCCGGGATAAAAAGATGGCGGATAAAACACAGAAAACACCGAATTCCCGGTCGACGGATACCATCCGGGAAGAGATCAAAAAACGGCCGGTAAACAGGACAAAGCTGCTGCGGCGCACGCTTCTGACAGCCCTGATGGCAGTGCTGTTCGGCGCCATCGCCAGCGTGACCTTCTTTCTCCTTTTGCCGCTTTTCCAGAAGTATATGGCACCGCCCCAGGAGGAGCCGGTGCGAAACGAGGTCCGGTTCGCGGAGGATCCGGAGGAAATGTCTCCGGAGGAGATGCTCTCCGAGTACATGCAGCAGCAGGCCGAGCTGGCGCTTCGTGAACAGCAGGGAGAGCTTCCGGAGGAAGAGCCGGAGGAGCCTGCGGAACCCGTAGAGCTCCCCCTCACCGAGGAACAGGTGCAGAGCATCCTCTCCCGGGTGACCTTCGACCTGGGCAGCTATCGGGAGATGTATATGGCGCTTCGCGCTTATGTGCGGGAGCTGAGTAAGAGCATTGTCACCATCACCGCCACCAGCTCCGACATCGACTGGCTCAGCACCGTGCAGGAGAGCAGCAGACAGTCCTCCGGAGTCATCATCGCCGAAAACGGCGTGGAGCTTCTGATCCTGGCGGATTACTCTCCCCTGGAGCACGCGGAGGAGCTGCTGATCGGATTCTACAACGGACTTACCACGGAGTGCACCGTGAAGGAGCTGGACAACAACACGAATCTGGCCATGCTCACTGTGCCCATCGCCGATCTGGACGACACCCTCCGGGAGAGGCTCCCCGTGGCCAATATGGGATCCTCCGCCTTCAGCAATCTGGGAGATCCGGTCATCGCTCTGGGAAGCCCCATGGGGACCGCAGGCAGCATCGGCTACGGGGTGATCAGCGGAGCCAAGACCAAGCTGACCCAGGTAGATGCCGCGGATACCTTGCTGCAGACGGATATCTCCGGAAGCACGGCTGCCAGCGGCGCCCTCTTTAACCTGCAGGGAAAGCTGGTGGGGATCATCGCGAACGGACAGACGGGGAAGGATCTGGGAAACCTTCTTTCCGCTTACGGCATCACCGATCTGAAGAAACGGATCGAAAAAATGGCCAATGCGGACCCCATCTGTTACCTGGGGATCAGCGGGAGCCTGGTGACGCCGGAAGCCAACCGGGAGCTGGGGGTTCCCTTCGGAGCCTACGTGAAACAGGTGCAGGCGGATTCCCCCGCCTGGCAGGCCGGGATCATGACCGGGGATGTGATCGTCGCCATGTCCGAATCCTCCATCAGTTCCTTTTCGGATTATGTGAGCGCGCTGCAGAACCGGAACGTGGGGGAAGAGGTCGTTCTGAAGGTGATGCGGCTGTCCCAGGAAACCTACCGGGAGATGGAGATCACCGTGACCATCGAACAGAAAGAATAGAAAGGAAGCCTTATGAAGTATATCAAGGATTTTCGCGAAGGAGAACACATTCGGGAGATCTATCTTTGCAGAAATGTCACCAACGCCGTCACGAAAAACGGCAAAGACTATCAGACCGTTTCCCTGATGGACAGGACCGGTTCCATCGACGGAAAGATCTGGGACCCTTCCGACCCGGGGATCGATGAGTTTTCCAGGTTTGACTACATCGAGGTCACCGGGGATGTGGTCCTGTTCAACAATGTCCTGCAGCTCAACACCAAACGGGTGCGGGTGGCCCGGGAGGGAGAGTATGATCCCGCGGAGTATCTGCCCATGAGCCCCCGGGACAACGGCGAGATGTACGAAGCGCTGAAGGGACTCATCGAAACCGTGAAGGATCCGCACTATCACCGGCTGCTGGAGATGCTGTTCATCGAAGATGCGGAGCTGGTCAGACAGTTTCGAACCTCCTCTGCTGCCAAGAGTGTCCACCACGGATATGTGGGGGGCCTGCTGGAGCATACCCTTAGCGTCGCAAAGCTGTGTGAATACTTAAGCGGCGCCTATCCCTTCTTAAACCATGATCTTCTGCTGACGGCAGCGATCTGCCATGACATTGCCAAGACAAAGGAGTTCACACCCTTCCCGGAAAATGACTACACCGACGAGGGTCAGCTCCTGGGACATATCGTCATGGGATCTCAGATGGTGGCGGAGACCGCCGCAAAGATCGAAGGCTTTCCGCCGGTGCTCCTGTCCCAGCTGCAGCACTGCATCCTGGCGCATCACGGAAAATACGAATTCGGATCTCCCAAGCTGCCGGCACTGGCAGAGGCCCTGGCGCTGAATTTCGCGGATGATACGGACGCCAAGATGGAGATCTTCAAGGAGCTTTTGGAAAACAATTCCCAGAACAAGGGATGGCTTGGCTTCAACCGGCTGCTGGACTCCAATGTCCGCGCCACAAGAACGGAGTGATATGTTCCAGAAAAACGATCTGGTCACACTGACCATAGAGGACCTCTCCGACAGCGGAGAGGGCATCGGAAGGGCGGAGGGATTCGCCCTTTTTGTGAAGGATGCGCTGCCCGGGGACACCGTCCGCGCACGGATCTTAAAATGCAAAAAAAGCTACGGGTTCGCAAGGGTAGAGCAGATCCTTACCCCCTCCCCGGACCGGTGCGATCCCCTGTGCCCGGAGCACAGGCGCTGCGGCGGCTGTCAGCTGCAGGGACTCACCTACGAAAAGCAGCTGACCTTCAAGCAAAAAAAGGTCCGGGACAGCCTCACCCGGATCGGAGGTTTTGCACCGGATCTGATAGATGCCGTGACAGAACCCATAGCCGGCATGACGGAAGGACCCTGGCGATACCGGAACAAGGCCCAGTACCCTGTGGGGGTGGACCGCAGCGGCCATCCCGTGACGGGTTTTTATGCAGGCCGGACACACGATATCATCCCCTCAAAGGACTGTCTCTTGGAGCCGGAAGAAAACCGGGAGATCCTGGAGGCCATCCTGTCCTGCATGAAGGCGGAGCATATCGCCCCCTATGACGAGACCACGGGCAAAGGGATCCTTCGGCATATCCTGATCCGCAGAGGCCGCGCTTCCGGCGAGGTGATGGTATGCCTGGTGATCAACGCCCGGACCCTTCCGAAGCAGGAGGCATTCATCCGGGCGTTAAAGGACCTGCCGGGGATGAAGAGCATTTCCTACAGCGCAAATACGGAGCGGAGCAATGTGATCCTGGGCAGCAGCGCCGTGACCATCTGGGGGGAGGATGCCATCACGGATTCCATCCGGATGCGGGATGCGTCGAAACCGGATTTTCCCCTCACCGGCCGGGAACTGTCCTTTCGGATCTCCCCTCTGTCCTTTTTCCAGGTCAATCCCCTTCAGATGGAAAAACTCTACAGCATCGCGCTCTCCTATGCGGATGTGAAGAACGGCGAAACCGTGTGGGATCTCTACTGCGGCATCGGGACCATCTCGCTGTTTCTGGCAGCAGGCGTCACCGGGGAAGATCCCCAGCACCCCGCGGGAAAGGTGTACGGGGTGGAGATCATTCCGGAAGCCATCCGGGATGCAAGGGAAAACGCGGTCCGTAACGGCATCTCAAATGCCGCATTTTTCGTCGGGGCAGCGGAGGAAGTCCTCCCCGCCTTTTACGAAACGGGGGGAGACCTTCCGGAACAGGCTGCCTTCGGGGATCCCCTCGAGCAGAGCACACCGGAAAGCCGGGCCCTGCACCCGGACGTGATCGTGGTGGACCCGCCCAGGAAAGGGTGTGACAGCTCCTGTCTGGAAACCATCCTCCGGATGAGTCCGGACCGGATCGTCTATGTCAGCTGCGATCCGGCAAGCCTGGCCCGGGTCTTCGCATCCTGTGCGACGGAGGGTACGAGATCCGCAGACTCCGAGGCGTGGATATGTTCCCGCAGACGGTGCATGTGGAGGTCTGTTGTTTACTTGAGAGGTTAAGATCAGCGAAGGAGCATATAGAGATTACAATCGATGCAGATGAATATTATAGGATAAAGGATAACAAATGAAAGAATTGAGAACAAAGCAATTTCAAATACTGACAGATATCAATCTCGTATGGGATTTCCTGACGGATATCTATGATCGTGAAAATGGCAGCGGGGTCGCGGCACCCTTCTTTGAACATGCAATCCTGGCATCCTGGATGGACAATTCGTATTCTTATCTGAACCGGTTCTGGTTCGATGGAGATATGGTTGTGGCCTTTGTTTTCTATGAAGCTCCCGCAACGGATATCTA